>PLXG01000121.1:3841-6155 GCA_003153195.1 Myxococcales bacterium | reverse complement strand
TCCGCACTTCAAAGCTCTTACGCTCAGCAAAACTGCCGCAATTGCCAACGGCTCGGATGCGGGAGGGGCAAACGACACTTGGAAGCCTCAACCCTCACGTCATTCAGGGTACTGAAGAATGATCTCGGTCTCGCTCTTCGGGGGCTTCTTGTCGTGCCTCGTCTCTTTTTCCAAGGGCGTCGCCGAGTCATGCCGGAGGTGGGGACGATGAACTGCCATGTCGGCAGGCGTGGAAGAGAGATCGAGGATCACTGCGGGCGGTTGCACTACTAACGGCTTCACTGGGATTGCGTTCCGCGTGGAACCAAGAAAGATCGCAGTCCCAACCGCGACTGCGCCCATTGCGAGCGCGATTGCGAGCGGTCGACTAAGCGATCGCGCCCGGGCAGGAGGAGATGTTTCGGTGGAAACGACGGCAAGCGCGGCTGCAAGTTCTTCCGCGCTTTGAAATCGCCGCTCCGGTGACTTCTGCAGGGCCCGCGCGACGATTGCTCCAAGCGAAGTCGGCAATTCTGGCCGGCTCGATTGCAGAAGAGGCGCGGGTTGTTCCAAGTGCGCGCGGAGAATCTGAATGAGCGACGATGATAAGAATGGCAGCTCGCCCGTGGCAAGCTCGAATAGAATCACGCCCAACGTATAAAGATCCGACTGCGCCGTTACGTGGCTCGAATCGCCGCGGCACTGTTCCGGTGACATATAGGCTGGGCTGCCAAAGAGCGCGCCGGACCTGGTCTGGACCGCGGCATTCTGTTCAAACTCGCGGATCTTGGCGACGCCGAAATCGAGAATCTTGATAGGGCCATTTTGGCCGTTGCTTGTTTGCGTGAGAAAAATATTGGCCGGTTTGAGGTCGCGGTGAACGATGCCGGCCGCGTGTGCTACCGCGAGTCCACGTGCGATCTCGGTGGCAATGCGACAGATTTCAGCGGTGTCGAGCTTGCCGGCGTGTTTGAGATAGTCAGCGAGTGTTTCGCCGTCGAGTTTCTCCATCACCAAATAGAGGTACTCGTCGTCGCTGCGGCCGAAGTCGATGACTTCCACTAAATTGGGGCTGTGCAATCGACTGACTGCCTGCGCCTCCCGCAAGAAACGCGTCGCCAGTTCCGCCTGATCTTGCACGTGTGTGTGCAGAATCTTCACCGCGACTTCGCGCTCGAGAAATTGATGACGCGCCAAATAAACGGTGCCCATCGCGCCCGCGTCGAGCTTGCTGGAGAGCACGTAGTTTCCCAGTTTGCGTCCGGAAAACAGCCCGCCTTCGACCAAGGTCCGAGCGAACGGTGGTGGGACCGACTCGACCACCAGCGGTCCCGCAGTGGTCAGCGAGACCGCGGCGTTTTCGCGCGCCAACGTGGATACCAGCTTGCGGCATTCCGTGCAGCCAGCGAGATGCTCGTCAATTCCGGCGCGCCGTTCCTCTGGGATAGAACCGCCCACCAGCTCGGAAATGGTACTATCGTCGAGGTGATTCGCCACGGTGAGGACAGGTAGTGTCGCCAGACATGCTAGCAGACGGATGGGCATGTGTCTTTCGTGAGCATTTTGTAGGGGAGCTCGCGGTCGATGACGAGAGCCTGGCGCGCGCGCTTGCGCAGCTCGCGACACAACTTGGTGAAACGTCGGTTGGGGATCGTTTCGCCAGGTTTGCGGCCCGCCTAGCGAGCCTTGGCGTTTGGCCTCTCGGTGAGCTCGCCATCCATGACCTTCATCTTGCATTTCGGTGCGCCGAGAAAGAGACGAGCGCGCTCGCCGATTTCGAGCGCAGCAACCTGAATCGAGTATGTGAAGCGGTGGGTAGGCGCGTCGGATTTCCCGACGCCAAGCGCGATGAGCTCCAGCAGCAACTGCGAATTCTTCTTTTCACCGATGGAGTAGAGCGCAAGGCGAAGATTGCTGAGTATTCGGGACGCGGCGAGCTCGACAAATGGCTACGAGTGGTAGCGTTTCGATTGGCGCTGCGCATGATGAAGCGGGATCCGGCGCGCCGCGAAGCGCCCGAGCTCGACGAATTTGAGGAGCACCGAGGCGGACTCTCACCTGCACTCGGAAGCGATCCGGAGCTGGCGTTCGTTCGGGCGGAATATCGCGAGCTATTTGGCAACGCCGCACGCGATGCACTCAAGGCGATTCCGGCGAAAGATCGACTGATTCTGAAGCAATATTTTGTCGACGGCTTGTCGATCGACGCACTGGCGCAGCTTCACGGGGGCCATCGTAGCTCGGCGCATCGCTCGGTGCAGGCGGCGCAAGAGCGACTCTCTGCCGAGTGTCGAGAGCTCGTTCGCGCGCGCATCCAAATGACAGAAACCGAGTT
>PLXG01000121.1:0-3826 GCA_003153195.1 Myxococcales bacterium | reverse complement strand
TCTAAAATGGAATATTCCTTGCAACACGACGACGCGGTGATCAGAGCGTTTTCGATTGTGTGGACGACATCGTTGGTTTTCGCCTTACTGGCGGTTTCCGAGGTGGTCGCGGCGGAGAGCCCGGAAAAAAGCGAGGCACGGGCCCTGTTCGAACGCGGCGTGGAAGCCTATCAACATGGGCAATTCGAGGTGGCCCGCACTCAGTTCGCCGAATCATTTTCGCGCCGAAATATGCCCGAAGTTCTTTTTAATCTAGCGATGACGGATCGTGCGCTTGGGCATCACGCGCAAGCGCTGAGCGAGCTCGACCAGTACGCCCATTTGGCAAAGTCCGACGCGCTGCCGCCCGAGCGACGACAGAAACTCGAGCACGTGAGAAGCGAACTCGCGATGAAGGTTGGACGGATCGAGCTCGTCGGACGTACGCCAGACATGGTGATCTCAGTCGACGAACTGCCCGCCACCGCGGATGAGATGTGGGTCGAACCGGGAAAACACGTCATTGTCGTTGCCCGCGCAAACGCGGCGCCGTGGACTCGTTCCCCGTCGGTGTTGGCCGGAGCGACGTTCATGTTGGACGTGGGGGCGTTGGAAAATAAGATCGCCGCGCCGGTCTTTTCGCCCTCCTCCGCAGCCACTCCAACCGAAGATCGTCCGCGCGCGCGCTTCTTGTCCACTTCGCACGGACGTGCCGCGGTGGCGCTTGGCGTGATCGGCTTGGGCGTTTTGGTCGGCGCTGCCGTCACCGGGGGAATCTCGATCTCCGATCGATCCGACTACGACGCAAGCTGTAAACATGGCACGTGCAACGACGCCGTTTACCGCGAGGGACAGACCCTTTCGTACGCCACCGATGTGCTCATCGGTTTGGGCAGCGCGGCAGCGCTCACGTCGATCGTTCTTATCGCAACCTATCCGTGGCGGTCGAAGACGAAATCGATTTCGTGGAGTCGCGCGGCGCGTTGCAGTCGAGCTGGGAATTTTGAGATTTTCTTCTGAGACATTTGCGACATGGCGGTCTCTCCTCGGCAGACTGATTGGGATGGGAGAACCATGTACCTAAAATCACTAGTATTAGTTGCATTTTTGAGCGGCTGTTCAGCTTGGTACGGCGATCGGAATCCGCAGGGCAACAGCGATATGTCGCAGGTGGCGGAGGGAGGCCAGGATCTGGCGCAAGCGGCCGTCGATGGTGGTGCCGATTTGGCGCTCGATAACACTCCGCCGACCGTCTCGCTGGCGGTAACACCGATGCACGTGACCGCAGCCGGGAATCTGTCGTTCGTTGCGACGGTGTCGAGCGCGCACGCGATCACCGAGGTGAAGCTTTTCGGTAGCGGTGTGGCGATCGGAACGCTCGACGCGCCGGCCTACTCAGCGACGAGCCCGATCACCGCGGCGGACAATGGAGTCGCGCATTTCATGGTCACCGCGACCGACGAATTGGGAAATGTAGGATCGTCGGCATCGGTTACGGTCACGGTGGAGATCGGCACAACGCCCACGTCGAGTGTGAGCTTCGTCGCGGCTGACTCGCCGGTACGCGTCAACACTGGCACCGCCGTTGCGCTGGCGACGCCGGCCGGAATTCAGGCGAATGATTTCCTCATCGCGTTTGTCGACGTACAGGAGACGTCCGCCAACAATTCGGTCACCGCTCCGAACGGATGGACCCTTCTCGGCGGTTATCCCATTCATAACGGCGCTCACTCGCCCTACATCATTCCAGCAACGGAGAACCAGGGGACCTGGGTGTACTACAAATTTGCCGGTGCATCGGAACCAAGCCCCGCGACCTTTATGCTGGGTACGACGGGCGAAACCCGGGCCGCGATGATCGCGTACCGCGGAGTCAAGTTGGCGGCGCCAATTCATGACAAGGCGGGGTTCGGATACTACGGCGAGGACGCCAGCCAAAACTTCACCGCTGGAAACACCACGCTCGCAACCGGATTGGAAGTGGACATCGTAGACACGGCGCAAACCGATCGCGCCACGTTCACCGTCACGCCGAATGAGCCGTGGCTCTCAGAGCGGCTCAACACGGGTGAGAGTGCGGACGGACTCAACCTCATCGTGCAGGATCAGCCGATCAGCTTCAACGTGTACCTGGGCCCGTCGATACAGAACATGCAGTCGCCGGCCAACATCACCGACGAATTTGATTTCACCGCGACGACGCTCGTTCTGGCCGAGCAATAGTGAGGAGCGCAATGATGAAACGAACGATGGGATTGGTGTGTCTATGTGTTTTGGCGGCGTGTGGCGGTGATGGAACGCCGACCGGGAGCGGCGACATGGCGAGCGACATGCTGACGAACAACAGTGGATCCGACATGGCGATGTCGTCCGGCGCGAAACGAGTTTTCGTTACCTCGCAAGCGTACAACGGAAATCTAGGCGGATTTACGGGAGCGGATGCGAAATGCAATCTGCTGGCGCAGGCGGCGAATGTGACTGGCACCTGGAAGGCGTGGCTATCGGCGTCGACGTCGAGCGCGCTCGATCGCATCGCAGGCAACGGCCCGTGGAAATCGATCGCCCACCTGGATGAGTTTTCAGGGCTCGTCCAGGAGACGATCTTCAACAACCGGGCGGGGCTGATGGTCGTGCCGCTCACCAACATCCACTATGACGAGCTGGGGTACGACGTCACCGGCAATGGACAGCTCTCGGCCCCTGTTTGGACCGGCACGGTTCTCGGCGGCACGATCAGTACCGGAGGGACTTGCCAAAATTGGACCAGCTCGACTTGCTCGTTCGGATCGGACTGTGACTACGGCGAGACAGGAAGTGCGAACGCCATCCAACAGTGGACTGACTATGAAAATCCCACGCAGTGCGGTGAGATGCTGCGAATTTACTGCTTCGAACAATAGTTCACGGAGATGAAAATGAACTTTGTCAGACAAATGATATTTATGGTGTGCATCCTCGCTGGCTGCGGAACGCTGCGGTATTACCCAATGCCGATCCCGGCGGGTGAAGCCCCGGCGATCATGCCGTCGATTGCAACTGCGGCCAGTAACCTTGGATACCGGCAGTGGTCGAGCGTTAACGAAGTACACGTGTCGCCGAATGTTACGCTCGATCTGTTTTATCACCTGGGCGACGACGGTTCTCTCAAGCTAACCATGATGCTCAAGGACAAGAATGCGTCCGAGCAGGATATCGCGGCGGGCAAGGCCACCGCAGATCAGCTCTTTGGCCAGGCGGTGGCGCTACGTCGAGCAACAGGATTTCCCTCGACCACGGTGGTCGTCCAACCTGAAGCGCCCAAGCCGGGGTTTCAAATCAACATCGGTCGCTAGAACCAACTCATCAGTCGAACACTCGCTAGAATTCTCGCGGTGCGCGCGGGACCACATCGCCAGTTCAGCTGTTCACGGGACTACTCACACCAAACGCGATCTGCAAGCGCACGCGCAGGTCCAGCGCTTTTAAAAACTACCGGTGATCTGGACATCAGGTTCGGGCGTAGGGTCCTGATCCACAAGTGTCAGCTGTACGTTCCCGTGCGCGAAGTACTCGGTCGCCGCACTGTTCGACGTAATCGCCGCCACCGACGTTAGGCTCAATTGGAACGTACCCGTATTCGGCTGGTTGCTCGGTGGCATCGATTGGTATCGCACGATCCAAGCGTGCGATTTGCCATTCACAATTTGGGAGACGCTGCCGTCCGCAGCTGTGACACTCGGAGGTGAATAGGTGCTAGGGCCACCGCCATCCCGGTCCAGATCAGATTTCCGGTGTCGAGGACGGCTGTAGTGCTTCCTACGGTGCCAGCAGCGAGCGCGAAAGTGCGCTTTCTATACGCATGAGGAGG
>PLXG01000331.1 GCA_003153195.1 Myxococcales bacterium | reverse complement strand
CTGATCACGATCGCCGGAATACGCACGATGGACCAAAGCATTAGATCGCTGCCGACTTTCTTTTGATCGCCAAAAAGTAAACGTCTTCGAGGTCGGGGGTGACCGGCTCGAAACCAACTTCGGACGGCGACGCGCCATGGATATGGATGAGCGTCTTTCCGGCCAGACGACGGGTCGAAACNNCCGACGAACTTTCGCCACACGCGCCCTTTGAGCGCATCGATCAGTGCCACCGGGTCACCGGCCTGAACCACCTGCCCTTGATGAATGATCGCCATCCGTCGACAGAGATCGGCGACATCGGCGACGATGTGAGTGGAAAGAATGACCACAATGTTTTCGCCGATCTCGGAGAGCAGATTCAAGAATCGCACACGTTCTTCGGGATCGAGGCCAGCGGTCGGTTCATCGACGATGATGAGCTTGGGATNNGCGATGCCGAAACGCTGCTTCATGCCGCCGGAGAACGTGCCCAATTTCCGTGCGCGCGCCGCCCACAAATTCGTTTTTTTCAGCAGCGCTTCGACCACATTCTTTCGCTGCGCCGAGTCAGTGACGCCTTTGAGCAGAGCCAGGTGGTCGAGTAAATTCTGCGCGGAGACCTTGGGATAGACGCCGAATTCCTGGGGCAGATAGCCGAGGATCTTGCGCACCTCGTCTTTATCGCGAAGGACGTCCAGGTCGTCCAACGTGACTCGGCCTGAATCGGCCTCCTGAAGGCCGGCGAGGGTGCGCATGAGCGTCGATTTTCCCGCGCCATTCGGACCCAAAAGCCCGAACATTCCGGCGGGAATCGCGAGCGAAACTTCGTGGAGCGCCTGGACCGAGTTGGAATAACGTTTTGAAAGCTGTTCAATCTTGAGTTCCATCGGTGGCCCCAGGTTGACGGTCGTTTCAGTGCACTGACTAACACGCCCGACCACGTAGGGGAAACGCGCTCAACGCTCGAAAGGGAAATCATCTATATTTGACGATAAAAATGAGCTAATCTGAGCATTTACATTCTACTGTATTCCGATAGGGAGTAGCTTAATTGTTTCTTGACCCGAGCCCTTCCACCACCCAAACTAGATGGGTGGTAAACCCGCTTCACTTTTCGAGTCCTGCCGATATTGACGAGTTCGTCGATCGCTTGAGCAAGTTCGGGCGCGGCGAGATGTCTCCGGACGAGTTCAAAGTCTATCGGCTTGGTCGCGGCACCTACGGCCAGCGACAAGCGGACGTGAACATGCTGCGGGTGAAAATTCCGCAGGGTGTCATCGACGCGCGCCAGCTCGAGGTGCTCGCCGACTTGGGCGAGGAATATTCGCGCGGGTTCGGTCACATCACCACGCGGCAAAATTTTCAGTTTCATTTCGTGAAGCTTCAGCGCGTGCCGGAAGCGATGCGGCTGCTCGATTCGGTCGGGCTGACCATGCGCGAGGCGTGCGGCTCGACCGTGCGCAACGTGACCGCTTGCGCACTGGCCGGCGTCTGCTCGGGCGCATCGTTCGACGTGACGCCCTACGGGCAAGCGGTGACGCGCTACTTTTTGCGCAATCCGATCTGTCAGGCGCTACCGCGCAAATTCAAAATTGCGCTCTCCGGTTGCGAGGACGATTGCGCGCAAGGTGCGATCAACGACGTGGCGGTGCTGGCACTCACTCGCAAGGATGCGGTCGGCAAGATACAGCGCGGATTTCGCATTCGAGTCGGTGGCGGGCTTTCCACCACGCCGGAGGACGCCCATCCGCTGGAAGATTTCGTCGCCGAAGATCGGCTGCTGCCGACCATCGAAGCGATCGTGCGGGTGTTCGATCGCACCGGCAACCGGCAGAACAAAAGTCGCGCCCGCCTCAAGTACGTCATTCGCAAGATTGGCATGGACGGCTTTCGCGCCGAGTATCAAAAGGAGCTGGCGGCCATCGACGAAAGCGGGCGCGGCAGCGTTCCCATCGACGTGAGCGGCGAAGTTCGTCCCGACGCGATCATTCGACTCAATCCCAAGCGCGCCGGTCGCACCGCCGATGTGAGCGCCGACGCGGCTTTCGACGAATTTTTCCGAACCAACTGCGTGAAGCAGGTGCAGAGCGGATATCACGCGGTGATCGTGCGACTCGATCGCGGCGATATCACCTCGGAGCAACTTCGTGGGCTCGCCGTGGCCAGCCGCACCTATGGTGAAGGTCAGGCGCGCGCGTCGAACGATCAGAACATCATTCTACGCTTCGTGGCCGACTCGAATTTGCGTCCGCTCTACGAAGATCTGGTGAAGCTCGGGCTCGGCTTGCCGGGTGCGCGCACGCTGAAAGACGTGACCGCCTGTCCCGGCGCCGACACCTGCAATTTGGCGGTGACGAAATCGCGCGAGCTTTCGTCAGCGATCTCGGCGCGGCTGAGCGCGCCCGACGCGGCCAAGGCGGTGGCGGCGGCCGAGAAGCTCGACATCAAGATCTCGGGCTGCCCCAATTCGTGCGGACAGCACCACATCGCCGCGCTCGGTTTTCACGGCACCATGCGACGCGTGGTGATGGCGGACGGCGTGGCGCGAGCGGTACCCGAGTATCAGCTCCATTTGGGCGGCGGCATCGATCTGAACGGTGCGACCTTCGGCCGACAGGTGATCAAAGTGCCGGCGCGCCGCGTGCCGGATACGGTGGTGCGGCTCCTCGAGCTCTATGAACGCGAACGTACGGGCGACGAAGGTGCGCTGGCGTTTTTCCGCCGCACGACGCCCGAGACGGTGAAGGCCGCGGTGGCCGATTTGATCGAGATCGATCCTGCCACCGCCAAACCTGAAGACTATCTCGACCATGGCGACGAGACCCCATTTGTGGTTGCGATTGGGCAGGGTGAGTGCGCAGTGTGATATGATTTACCTCGCGTGATTCTCCGTTCTCGTAGAGCGCTGTTTCTAAGTGTGATGCTGGCGCCGGTGCTTTCCGGCTGTTATCCGCACGAGTACGCGCCGATCGATGGTGGCGTGGATAGTGGCTCAGACGGGTTGAGTGTCGCGTTGGCGTTTCAAAACCAACCGGACAACTCGGTGGCTGGCTCGGCGCTCGCTCCGATTTCGATCACGATTCAAGATAGCAGCGGACAGATCCTTCCAAGCGCGACCGATTCGGTGACTATCGCGCTCGATTCGGCCGATCCCGCGGTCAAGCTGCAGGGTACGCTCACTGTCGCCGCGGCGTCGGGCATCGCCACCTTCAGCGACCTACGCGTAGACACGGCGGGTGATTATGCACTCCGTGCGACGTCGAATCGCGCCGAGACGGTGAGCTCGATTTTCAACGTGACGGCCGACGTAGCGGCAAAACTTTCGTTCGCGGTGCCGCCGACCGCGGTATCGGTGGAGAGCGCGATCGCGCCGGCTGTCCGCGTTCAAATCCGCGACGCATTCGACAACCTGCGCTCGACTGACACCAGTGTGGTGACGCTGGCGCTGGTTGATAACGTCGAGAACGCGTCGCTCCATGGCATCACCCAGGTGAGCGCGATGGCCGGCGTAGCGAGCTTCGGCGATCTGTGGGTCGACCAGACCGGCACGGCATTTTCCCTGATCGCGACGGCGGGCAGCTTGCAGAGCGCGACCAGCGCTACGTTCAATGTAGGCGCTCCATGGAAATCGGCCAACTCTGGCCTGTCGGGCGGACGCGTGCAGGCGTTGGCACCGTCTTCGCTGGCGGCCACGTTTTATGCGGGTACCGTCGGCGGCGTTTACAAAACCAGCAGCGGCGGCGTGAGCTGGGCCGCAGCGTCGATGGGACTTCCGGCCGATGCGCGCGACGTGCGCGGACTTTTGGTCGATGCCGCGGCTCCGGCTACGGTGTACGCGGCCACTTCGAGCGGGATCTACAAAAGCATCAACTCAGGCGCTTCGTGGACGTCGAGCTCGAGTGGAGTTTCGACCGGCAACACCCGCGCGCTCGCGATTCAGCCGGGCAGCTCGCTCATTTTATACGTCGCCACCGCCGCTGGAGTTTTCAAGACCGCCGACGCCGGCGCGACCTGGTCGTCTTTTTCGACCGGTCTGACGACACTCGACATCGCGCAGGTGGCGGTCGATCCGCTGGCCCCCACCACCATATATGTGGCCAGTCGCGGCAACGGCGTATTCAAGTCGACGGCTGGCGGCGCCTTCGCTGCGGTCAACACCAACCTTCCGAGCGGTGCGAAGGTAAACGCGATCGCCATCGATCCGCTGAACGCCGGGACGCTTTATGCGGCGCTCCCCGATGGACTGTATCGCTCGACCAACGGCGGGGGAGCTTGGACCAGCGTCCTTGGGCAGGCCGCAAACGGCGTGGCGATCGACAAGAGCGATTCGACCATCGTTTACGTGCTCACCTCGAACGGAGTGCAGATGTCGTCAAACAGCGGTGGCTCCTTCTCCGCGCTGACCGGAGTTCCGTCACAAGCGCCGCTTTCGATCGCGCTCGACGCGACCAATCAATCCTCGCTCCTGATCGGGTTCGACGGCCCGGGTGTCTTTCACTCCGCCGACGCTGGTGCCACTTTTGCGCTGGCGGATGAAGGCATCGAGCAGGTCTCGCCTCACGCTCTTTTGTTTGGCGCCGCCAGCTCGCAGGTCGCGTTCGCGGGAACCTGGGGCGCGGGCGTTTTCCAAACGTCAGACGCTGGCGATTCCTGGACGCGCATTTCAGGCGTGCCTAATAACGCAAATGTCGCCGCGCTGACGCTGGTTAGCTCCGGCGCCACGCTGCTTGCCGCCACCGACGCAGGCATCTTCAAAACCGCCACCGTTTCGCCGAGCTTCGTCGCGTCCTCGACCGGGCTCGGCAATCAGGACGTTCGCGCGCTGCAGGTCTCGACGGCGATCTACGCCGGCACCGCCTCGGGCGTCTACCAGTCGGTCAACTCGGGAACGAGCTGGACGCTGATCGGTCTGGCCGGCGACAGCGTTCGCGCGATCGCCTCTGAAGGCGTGAACCTCTACGTGGGCACCGACGCCGGGCTCTTCACGTGGAACGGTGCCACGTTCAGTGAAAATGACGCCGGCATGGGAGCGTTGCCGGTGCGCGCGGTGGTGCTCGATCCGCGAACGACCTCCACGATTTTCGCCGGCACTTCCGACGGAATTTATCGCAGCGACGATTCCGCCATGAGTTGGACACTGATCGGTGCAGGACTCTCCGACGTTCGAGTACTCGCAGCCGTCGGTGGATCGAGCGGCGACCTCACTCTCTACGCTGGCACCGCGACGGGATTTTATTTGTCAGACACGGACGGCGCCACTTGGACCACCGCCGGCTTCGGTCTGCCGACTGCGGCACCCGAAGCCATCGCCGTCGCTCCGGTCTCGTCGAGCACGATCCTGATTGGGATCGGATCGCCAACGCTGCCGGCAGGCGGATTCGGGGCATTCATCAGCAACTCGGGCGGGCGCTGAAGCAGGACGCCTTACCTCAGGGACGGCGTAATTTCTGGCGCAGCTTTTCCGTTCGCTCGCGACCAGCGCAGCCCTCCAGGTGATCGTTCACCATTCCCATCACCTGCATGAACGCGTAGACGGTAGTAGGGCCGACGAAGCTCCAGCCGCGCTTCTTAAGATCTCGGCTGAGCCCCAGCGAGGCGTCGGTCTTCCCGAGTGTGCGCAGCACCGCTTGCGTCATCCGCTTCGGACGAGCGTCTGCTTTGGGCTCGAAGCTCCAAAAATACTTGGCCAGCGATCCGAACTCGCGCGAAAGCTCGAGCGCGCGCTTGGCGTTGTTGATGGTCGACTCGATCTTGCCGCGGTGACGAACGATGCCGGCATCACCCATCAGCTTTTCCACGCGCTTGGCGTCGAAGCGGGAGACTTTTTGAAAATCGAAGTTGGCGAATGCTTTGCGGAAATTTTCGCGCTTGCGCAGGATGATCAGCCAGG
>PLXG01000230.1 GCA_003153195.1 Myxococcales bacterium | reverse complement strand
GCCCGGAAGGAAATTATCTCTCCGAGTTTGGTCCCTATCTTTCATCGCGACACCAAACGCCGTGGGGCGACGGCCTCGACTTCGACGGCGAAAATCGCGACGCGGTGCGCGCGCAGGTGCTCGGATCGGCGAAGATGTATTTCGAAGAATATCGGGTCGACGCGTTGCGCATCGACGCGGTGCACGCCATCGCCGACGACTCGCCCCGTCACATCGTCGCCGATCTGGCCGAGCTCGGTCAGGTGATCGCCGAGAGCGATCTCGGTGATGTGAAGGTGATCGACGACAGAGGTTGGGCGTGCGATGCGCAGTGGGCCGACGATCTGCATCACGCTCTCCACGCAGTGGTCACCGGCGAGCGGAGCGGTTACTACGCCGATTTTGGATCGGTCGCCGACGTGGCATATGCGATCGAGCGCGGCTTCGTCTACACCGGACAACCGTCACGCTACCGAAAACAGAAGTTCGGTACGCCGGCCAAACATCTGCCGGGCGAGAAATTCGTAGTGTGCGCGCAGAATCACGATCAAATCGGCAATCGCGCGCGCGGCGAGCGCATCGGACACATTCAGCCGGGCTGTGAGTACGCGGTGGCGGCGACCTATCTCTTGGCGCCGGCGGTGCCGTTGATCTTCATGGGCGAGGAGCATGGCGAGTCGTCGCCGTTTCTGTACTTCACCGATCATGGAGACGAATCGCTCAAGCGCGCAGTGTCGGAGGGACGTCGCCGCGAGTTTGGGCTCGAGCTGCCGTCGAGTCAGATTCCCGATCCTCAGGATCCGGACACCTTCGAACGCTCGCGGATTCACCATGAGCTCAGCGGATCGCAAGCCGCGCTTCGCGGATTTTATCAAGCGCTGCTAGCGCTCAGGCACGATCGCCGATCGCTGCGTGAGCTCGACCGGGCGCGCACAATCACCAACAACGACGGCCGAGTGCTGGAGATGCGGCGCTATTTCGAAGACGAGCACATCCTGCTCATTGTGAACCTCTCGACGGCGCCGGCCACTTGGACTCTGCCGGCGGGGAGTTGGTCGCTGCTCGCTGACGCTGGAGCGCACGGCGGGCCCGCCACCGGGATTTCCGGCGACACGCTCGAGCTGGAACGTTTTGCCGCAGTGCTGCTTGGCGCCGGCCCGCGAATTTGATACCTGAAAGCGGAGGAGCTCCGCTTCATGACTCTATCGAACAAAGATCGTTTTCAGGTCGCCATGATGGCGTTCTTCATGGTCGTCGCCGTCGTGCTCGAGCTGCCGTGGATTCTGTATCGCTACGATCTGGTCGCGCTGGCCGGTACCACTGGCGCGCTCGGTACTGTCGCAAAAATTTTCTCGGTCTATGGCGATTGCGATCGCGCCTACTTCGACATGGTGACGCCGCTGTCGTCGGGCCTGGAGATGCTCAACGTCTATGTGACCCAGTTTCTCCACCTCTGGCTCATCTATGCGATCGTGAAAAAGAAGGTCTACCGAAATGCACTTCAGCTGATCATCGGCTCATACCTCTCCTATTCGGTGGTTCTCTACTTCTGGTCGGCGCACATTTCTGGCTACGAGCTCATGCGCTACAAGAGCTGGTACACCTTCGGGCTTTTCTACGGCGTGAACATGCCGTGGCTGGCCTTCAACCTCTATTTGGCGTGGGATGCTTGCCGCATCATCAACGCCCAGTTTCGCCGGCACGCCACCTCGTAACATCCTAGAATTAAAGCTCTCTTCGGCCGGTTGCAGCTTATATAACGTCTGCGATAAGATAGAGGGAGGAGTGGTGCGCTTTCGGCCCTTGAGGAAGCGCGGAGGTATCGGTCGTGCGTTGGCTGCGGTTCGCCTCGCTAGGATTTTCGCTCAGCGGATTTTCGCTGTCGGGCGGCCACGTCGGAAATGCCGCACCGCTCGCCGAATCGCAAAGCTGCGAAGAAGAATGTCAGGCAGACAGCGCCGTTCAACTGACCTCGTGCGATCACTTCGCACTAGCAGATCAGCGAATGTGTCTGCAGCTGGTGCGCGCGCGACTCGATGTCTGCCTTCGCATTTGCGAGGACTGACCGCGCGTAGGAGCGCGTAGGTTCGGCACAATGTCTTCGCATGTCCGGCTACGAAGTGAGATAGTGCCGGCGTGCGGCTCTCTCGCGCTTTTGCGCTCGCCACTGCGCTGACATTGCTGCCTTCGGCCGCGCAAGCCGACCACCTCGCACCCGAGGCCGATTTTCGCCAATTCAAAGATTGGGCCTGGTTCGCCCTCGGCGCCGCGTCGGGATTTGTCGGACACGAGTTCGGCCACGTGATGGCCGACTTCGCTTTCGGAAAATCGATCCGCTTCACCAAAGTCACGCTCGGCCCGTTTCCATTTTTTGCCATTCAGCCCTGCTGCAACCTCACGCATCAAGAGATGTGGGTGATCGGCTCGGCCGGATTCGTGGCGCAGGACATCAACTCGGAACTGATCTTTTGGCTGGCGCCGCGCCTGCGATCGAAGCGGCACGCGTTTTTGAAAGGCGTGCTCATCCTCGACATCGCGCTGTCGCTCGGCTACGCGATCACCGGCCTCGCTGGCATCGGTCCCGATCAGAGCGATGTGAACACCATGGCGCGCGGCGCGCAGGTCGAGCCGTGGAAGGTCGGCATCTGGCTGATCGTGCCGGCGGTGGTCGATTTCTATCGCTACCTGATGCCCGACTCCAAGTGGGCCCCCTGGATCAGCATTCAGGGCAAGCTAACCCTACTGGGTGCCTCGTTTTTCTTCTGATATCGTGCTGATATTATATAACTTTATTCAGTTTAGCGGACCCACCTTTCGGAGTTGCTTCCTGACCTCGGCGAAGGATATAAGGTCACCGTTACCGCCGTTGACGAAGGCGCAGGCATGAATATGAACAGGATCAAAGGAGCGGTCGGCTGATGTCCCGCTTTGCGATACTCGCGCCACTCGCGCCCGCGCTCGTGATCACCGCCTATTTCGTCGTCGCGTTCGCGATCTTTTTGGCGCGCGCCAGCGTGCTCGGTATGCGTGTGGATCAAGAGGTCGAGAAGCGCTCGGCGTCGCCGCTGCTGGGGCGCTTTCTGCGCCACTATATGATGTGGCTGCTCGGTCCGTGGGAGCGCGCGCTGGCCAAGACCGGAATTTCGCCGAACACCATCACGCTGGCGTCGCTCGGAAGTGCGGCTGGATCGGCGGTGGCCATCGGCTTCGGACACTTCGCGCTCGGCGGCTGGCTCTATCTGCTCACCGGAATCCTCGACATTCTCGACGGACGAGTGGCGCGGCGGACCGATCGCGTGACCCGCGGCGGCGCCTACTTCGATTCGGTCATCGATCGCTACGCGGAGCTGTTGGTGTTCTCCGGCTTCGCCTTCTATTACCGAAACTCGTGGGCGCTGGCGGTGGTACTGGCCGCGGCCATCGGCTCGATCATGGTGAGCTACGCCAAAGCGCGCGGTGAATCGCTGGGGGTCGATGTCAATGTCGGAACCATGCAGCGTCCGGAACGGCTCTTTTATTTGGGGCTGATGACTACCATGGCGCCAATCGTAGAGTCGCTCTACGGTCACGGAACATTTCCGTCGTTCGTGCTGGCGGTGGTCGCGCTCGGACTTTTGGCGGCGTCGGCGAATTGGACCGCGGCGCGCCGAATCAGCCACACGCTCGCGCGTCTCGACGAGGCCGAGGGCGTCTCGACGGCCACTCCGCCCAAGCCGGCACCGGAGCCAACCAGTACCACGACCGGAACTGCCTCGGCGATGCCGCTTCGCATTCTCCGCGGCGGCCGCTAGATCCCTTCGCACATGTCGATTCTGGAAGCGATCGTCTACGGCATCGTGCAAGGTCTCGGCGAGTTTCTGCCGATTTCGAGCTCGGCGCATCTCACCATCTTGCCGTGGCTGCTCGGTTGGGAAGATCCCGGGCTGGCCTTCGACGTCGCGCTGCACGTCGGCACGCTGCTGTCGCTGCTGATCTATTTTCGAGCAGATCTGGTTCGTCTCATTTCCGCCGCGCTGGCCAGCGTGAAAGAGCGACGCATCGGCGACGATCCGGAGCGCAAGCTCGCGTGGATGGTGGTGATCGGTTCGGTGCCGGGCGCGGCGATCGGATTTCTATTGGAGAAGCGTGCCGAAGAGGCGTTTCGCGCGCCGTGGATCATCGCCACCGCCATGCTGGTCATGGGCATCCTGCTCTTCATCGTCGATCGCTCGGCCAAGCAGTCGCGCACCATCGAGACCATGGGATTTGGCGACGCGGTGCTGATCGGGCTCTCGCAAGCGATGGCCATCGTCCCCGGCGTTTCTCGCTCGGGTGCCACCATCACCGCCGCGCGTGGCATGTCGCTCGACCGGCAGGCGGCGGCGCGCTTTTCGTTTTTGCTGGCGATTCCGATCGTGGCCGGCGCCGCGCTGCTCAAAGTCCCCAAGCTTTTGCATTCGCACGATCCCAAGCTGCCTCTCCTCATTGGCATCGTGACCGCGGCGGTGAGCGGGTATCTGGCGCTCGACGTGCTGCTCAAGTGGGTGCGGACCCGCAGCTACCTGCCGTTCGTGATCTATCGAGTGCTGTTCGCAGTCGGTGTGTTCAGTCTGTTTTACGCACGCGGCCACTGAGCGCGGCGTTGATCAGATTCTGAAGATCGCCTGGCTCGAGCGGTTTTCCGATCACCGAGGTGGCGCCGGCCGCGATTGCGCGTGCGCGGGCTTCGTCGCCGGTGCGGGCGGTCACGACCAAGATCGGTAGCTCGAGCTGTGACGCCGCACGCACCCGGGCGATGAGCTCGAAACCGTCCATCTTCGGCATCTCCAGATCGGTGATGAGCAGATCGAAGGAACGTTCTTGCAGCAGCTCCCAGGCCTCGTGTCCGTCGGTGGCGGTCTCGGTAAGATAGCCCGCTTGCGCCACGATGTAAGAGAGCGCCTCGCGAGACGCGCGGGAATCGTCGACCACCAACACGCGCGGCGGACCTTTGGCCGGTGTCGGCCGCTCGCCGCGAATCCCACGCACCGCCCAACGACAGAGCGCGTCGGCGGAAAAAATCAGCTGCACTTTTCCGGCGCCGGAGATGGTGGCGCCCGAGTAGAGCCCGAGGCCGCGCAAAAGCGGAGGCAGCGGACGCAGCACGATTTCGCGCGGGCCGATGATCTTGTCGCAGGTCATGGCGAACCGCTCGCCTTCGGCTTCGAGCACCAGCGCCCAGCGCCGATCGCGATGAAGCGGCGGCGTAGGAATTCCCAGTAGCGCGCCGGCACGCAAAAGCGGAATCAGATCGCCGGAGACGCGAATGAAGTCGCGGCGCGATCCCGATGGCCCGACGTCGTAGCCAATGTCGTCTTGGGTGATCTCGACGCTCTCTTTGACTCGCTCGGCCGCGACCGCGTAGACCTGGCCGCCGATCTTGAACAGCAGCGCCTCTTGGATAGTGGTGGCCAGCGGCAGATGAAGCGTGAAGGTGGCGCCTCGACCCGGCGTGGATGAAATTCGCACCGATCCCCCCAGCCGCTCGATGGCGCTGAGCACCACGTCGAGCCCGACACCTCGCCCGGCCAGTTGATCGGGGATGCCGCGGGTGGAGAGCCCCGGCTGGAAGAGATAGCGAAAGAGTGCGTCTTGATCGAGCTCCACCGACTCGGAGAGCGTGAGCTGTCCCGACTTGACCAGCGCCTGCCGCACTGCCTCGACGTCGATGCCGCGGCCATCATCGCGGACCGAGATCTCGATGGCGTCATCTTTGTGCTGGGCCGAGATCCAGATGGTGCCGCTCTCGGACTTGTGGGCGCGCCGCCGCTCGTCGGGCGGTTCGATGCCGTGTGCGACTGCGTTGCGCAACAGATGGAGCAGTGGCTCGGAGACCGGTTCCACCAGCGAACGATCGATCTCGGTCTCTTCGCCGCTCGAGATGATGCGAACGCGCAGGCCATCTTGGGCGGCCAGCTCTTCGATGGGACGCACCACGCGATGAAAGACGCGGTCGACGGTGACGCGGCGGATTCGGCGCAAACCTTCTTGCAAGGTGCGCGCGGTGGCCGTAAGCGTCTCGTAGTCGGCGTCGGCGCCGCCCAGGGAGCTGCGCAGCGATGCGATGGATGAAGCGAGCTCGCGATCGAGATCGTGCGCTGATTTCTGCGCCACGCGCAACTTTTCCAGATCGAGCAAAATTCCGCCTAGCTCGTCGAGTCGCCGCCGAATGCGAGTTCGATCGATCACCAGCTCGGAGGCCGCGTCCATGAGCTCGTCGATTCGCTCGGCCTCGACGCGCAGGATATCGCGGCTCTCTTCGCGTCGGCGATCGGAGAGCCGACGGTCGGAGATGCGCTGGGCGTTGAGCTCGGCGAGCGCGCGCACCACGCTCTCTTCCGATCGCTTGCGCGGCTGCGGTTCGTCTTCGCGCCCGGGCTCGAGCCCGAGTCGTCGGTCGATCAGCTCGGCCTCAATGCGCTCGAGCTCGAGCGAAATTCGCTGCACGATCTTCTTGATGGCCGGCAGATCGCGCACGCCTACGCCCACCAGCGTGTCCTCGAGAAAATGGGCCTCTTGGCTGAGCACGCCCAGGCCGATGACCCCCGCCGATCCCTTGAGCGTGTGCACTTTGCGGCGTAACTCAACTTCGGTCAGGCGATCGCCGCGGCCGTGCTCGATTGCGCCGAGCAGATCGAGGATAGCGTCCAAATGTTCGCGACCCTCTTCGAGAAATACGCTGCGCAGCGCGGCCAGCTCGTCGGGATCCCAGCTGGTCATTCGGANNGGAGCGCCTCGGTGTTGGCCGGGGCAGAATCGTACATCCCGAGTACGCGATCGACGATCAGCGCCGCGCGAGTGCCGCCTTCATCGACGAGTAGCAGCGGATCGTTGGGTCGCGCCAGCGCTCGCGGCTTTTCCGCCGGATCGAGCACGCAGACGATCTCACCCTGAATTTGCGTGAGCCCGATGATGGCGGCGGGAGCGGTGGGAACGGGGGTGACCGCCGAAGCAGGCGAGAGCGAGACGACCTTGTCGGCGCTCAGCATCAAGCGCTTGCCGCCGCAGTCGAAGACGACGAGCACGACTACACCGCGACGGGCGCCACGCGGAGGCGAATCAACTTGATCGACAGCAGGCGGAACAGCATCTTGGAGACTTCGAACGAGCCCATGCGCGACAGCCGCACGATGTCTTTGATGCTGTTCTTGCCGTTCACCAGCTCGAGCACCAGCAGCTCTTCGCGCTTGAGATGCGCACGGCCGATGTTCTGCACCGCCTCTTCGTTGCGCAGATAGACCGCGTCGAAATCGTCGACCTCGCGTTCGATCAGATGCCACTCGTCGACGCGGCGGAATCCTTCCATGAGCACGCCGGCGATCTCGATGCCGAGCGCCGCGCCTTGCGCCGGATCGATGGCGAGCGGCGGCAGCTCACGCGTGGCGAAGAAGCGAAAGCGTCCCGCGTGCCAACGTAAAATTTCGTAGATGCGCTCCGACGTCTGCCGTACCAGCGCCTGCCGAACGTCTTCGTCGCTGGTGATGCCGGCCGAGATCAGCGCGCGACCGATGGGAAGATTTCCGCGCGTGCGCAATTGCAGATCGAGATCCTCATGGCTAACCGCTTGCGCGTCGATCAGATAGCGACCGATAAGATAGTCCTCGCTCAGTCCCTCGGCGTGCACCAGATCGATCTTGCCCTGACGAAAGTAGATCACCACCTTGCGCAGCGGATCGTGTTCGCTTCCGGGACGAACGATCTCGAGTTTTCCCCATTGCTGCTGCTCGGACATGAGTCCCAACACCTCAGCGATGGGAATCTTTTGCAGATTTCCCTGCAGCGCGGCCTCGCCGCTGGAAGCTCCGACCAGCTTGGCCACCGGCTCGATCAATCGTTCGAGCGTGGCATCGTCGAGCTGCGAGCGAACTTTTTCTGCCAGCTCGCTCGCTACCATGTCGCCCATGGTGAGCGCCTCGGCCAATCCTTCGCGCAGTCCAGCATAAGCGTCGATCAAGCGCGCGTTATAGCTCGGCGAGGTGCGCAGGTGCGCGCCCGGCACCGTCGACTCTTGCACCGCGCGAAAATCGTGCGACGAGCGCAGATCGTTGGCGGGCGTCGGCTCACCACCATCGAGGCCAAAGGCCTGACCGGAATATTTTTTGAGCGTGTGCTCGACGACCGCCAAGATCGATTCGGGCGAAAACGGCTTGGTGATGTAGTCGAC
Organism: Myxococcales bacterium; assembly: GCA_003153195.1. GTDB lineage: Bacteria > Myxococcota_A > Polyangia > Palsa-1104 > Palsa-1104 > PALSA-1153. The sequence goes on along the minus strand of PLXG01000230.1, from coordinate 1,960 downwards.
GATGCCCATCACTTTGACGAAGCGCTCGCCGATCTGATCGCCCTTGGCCGACATCAGGACCACCGGCACGTCTTTGGTGGTGTCGCTTCCGGCCAGCGCGCGGCACACCTGATAGCCGTTGAGCTTAGGCATGACGAAATCGAGCAGCACCAGCTGGGGATGGAACGTCATCGCTCGCGAAATGCCCTCTTCGCCGTCCAGCGCCATCTGAACGTCGTAGCCGGCCTTGGTCAAAACCAGCTGCACCACCTTGAGGATGGTGGGACTGTCGTCGATGACCAGGATGCGCTCTTTCGACACCATGAACCGGGGGAGCCTAACAGAAACCTCGGTCCTGGTAAATGTGCCTGGCGCCTCCAAAATGGCGGCGCGACCCGGGCTGGGCTATCCTCATTAAAGATGACGGCGGGTTTATAGATGACGGCTGCGCCGGGCTTTCCGCGGCCCTTTGGCCGTTACACTTTGCTGGCCAATTTGGCGCAAGGTGGGATGGGTGCGCTCTATCTAGCCTGTCAGGGCGACCAGGGGATGGAGAAGCTGTGCGTCATCAAGACGGTGCTTCCGCAGCTGGCCGATCGGCAATACTTGGCGCGATTTCGCGACGAAGCCAAAGTGGTGGTGCGGCTGTCGCACGGAAATCTGGTGCCGGTGTTCGATGCGGGCATCGTCAAGATGAGCGGCTCGGAAGAGCTCTATTTGGCGATGGAGCATGTGGACGGCAAAGATCTACGCGCGGTTTGGAATCGCTGCGCGAAAAAGGGCATCGCCTTTCCCGTCGACGTGGCCTGTTACATCGCGCGTGAGCTTTCGCGCGGGCTCTATCACGCGCACACCTTCGATTCGATCAAGCTGGTGCATCGCGACGTGTCGCCGCCCAACGTGCTGCTCTCCTATTCGGGAGAGGTAAAGCTCACCGACTTCGGGCTGGCCGCGTCGATCATGAAGACCGAGCGCACCGCGCCGGGAATCGTCTACGGCAAGCTCAGTTATATGAGTCCCGAGCAGGCCCGAGCCGAGACGCTCGATGGGCGCAGCGATCTGTTTTCGGTAGCGATCATTTTATGGGAGCTGCTCACCGGGCGGCAGCTCTTTCCGCAGGGTACGAGCGAGCTCATCGAGAAGGTGCGCAATCCGACCATCGATCCGCCGTCGAAACATGCCGCGCGCGTGACGCCGCAGCTCGATGCGATTTTGCTAAAGGCGTTGGCGCCCAACTGCGACGAGCGTTACGTCGATTGCGAAGCGTTTCGTTCGGCGCTGGCCGAATTTTTGGCGCAGACCGCTCCCACCACCGATAACGCGCGCGTGGCCGGATTTTTGCGGCAGCTGTTCGCGGAAGAGATTGATCAGGAGCGGCAGTCGCGGCAAAAGCTGCTGCAAGATGCGCCTGCCGAGCGCGGAAAATTACGCCGCCGCCGCGACGACGATGCGCACATCGAATCGCTCACGCCCATGTCGGTCATGACCGGCCACGATGGTGGCCCTGATGGTTCGACCGCGGGCCCTGGCGCGGGATCGGGCGAAGACTCCGACGACTCCAGCCTGATCGGAAAATATCTCGATGGTCGCTATTTGGTGAAGCGGCTCATCGGCGAAGGCGGAATGGGCTTCGTCTACGAGGCCGAGCATGTGGAGATCGGCCGGCGAGTGGCGGTCAAGGTGCTGCACGCACTTTACGCGCGGCAAAACGAGGTGGTGGCGCGCTTTCGCTCGGAGGCGCGCGCCGCGGCACGGATCGGGCATCCGCACATCGTCGACGTCTTCGACTCGGGAACTACGCCCGAAGGCGCGGTCTATTTGGTGATGGAGCATCTGGGCGGACAGAATCTGCATGAGCTGCTATCGCTCGAAGGCCCGCTCCCATCATCGCGCGCGATCTTCATCGGGCGCGAAATTTGCGAAGCACTCGAAGCGGCGCACCGCGCGGGAATTCTTCACCGCGATATGAAGCCGGAGAACG
>PLXG01000112.1 GCA_003153195.1 Myxococcales bacterium | reverse complement strand
CTCTTGACGTCTGGGTAGATCGTCGTGTCGCAATCCTTCTGCGCTTGGGTCATCAGCGTCTTAAAATCGGGAACCGCGGTGATGTCCACGACCAAGGAAGCGGGCGTCGATGAAGAGGTCGAGCTCGCGGTGGACGTCGGAGTGGAAGAGGCGGACTGCGACGGAGTTGTCGCGGTGGCGGGCGCGCTCGCTTCGGGGACGGATGGGTCCGTGGATTGACTGGCGGTGGAAACTTCCGGCTTCGAGCCTAGGCAGCCCGCAGTCAGAGCGCCCATCGTGAGGAGAGAAAGCGCTAAAGCCGACTTGATGACCATGTGTTGGCCTCCTGAATCTCGAGCGTCGTGCAATCGAGATACCGCGGCGGCGATCTAGATTCCGGGGACTTAGAAACCGCAGGTGGGGTCTCGACCCTCGGGCGCTATGGCTTATCGTACCCATCACGGACTGAATGTACGCCATTCACCTACCCGACGGATCAAAGCGCGGACAGGAGACCCATTGGCGTCGCAACGAACAACCTATCGCAGATTTAGGCCGTGCCCTTTTTTCACTTCTCTGCTCGACATCTCGTGCGCTCGCCAAAACGCCGCCGTGGCTCCCCTTCGTCCCACCGCCCCAGCCGGCGCGCTGGCCGATGGCGCCGGCCCGGTTGCGCTTGGTGATCACCTTGGCCTTGAGTCTCTCCGACTTGCGCTGTGACTCCCACTTGGCCACCATTTGAGCGCGATTTCTTCGACCACGACCCAACCAAGTCGAGCGGCCGCAGCACGAAGCGGAGCGAGCTGATTCTCGGGATCTTGCTGCCGGTCAGCGGTCGAGACGCGGCCGAGCAGGACGACGCGACGAGGTGCGGTGGTCACCCGTCGAGGATAGCACCCTCAGCATGGATACAGGCTGGATACAGAAGCGAACAACAACGATCCGGAATCTGGCCGAATGATTCAATTTGTCGTCGGTGCCCGAGACGAGAGTCGAACTCGTACGCTTTTAAGGGCGAGGGATTTTGAGTCCCCTGCGTCTGCCATTCCGCCACCCGGGCTTTGCTGCGAACTGCGCGGCAATTCTTAACTTTTCGGCACCTCGTCGTCAACGCGTTTTGGTCGTTTGATGCATTTTGGGCACATTTTGGCCAAGCAAAGGCACACTCACGGGCACACCAGCCGCACGCACACCGATCCGCGCCTGGCGATTTCATTTGCTCGTTGTGTATTCTTCCGACATGTTTTCGCTCCTTCTCACCACGCTCGCACTCGCGCCGCACGTCGTAGTCGATGCAGGTCCGCTGAAGCTCGAAGTGTGCACCGACGAGAGTGCACAGCTCTTCTACGTTGTCGATCAGATCTCGCAGTGGAGCCTCTACTGTCATCCCCACTTCCGGGACTCACTGGGGCCGTTCGATGCCAAAGACGAATCGCTCCTGAAACAACATTCCGAGATTCGTAAAGCACGCGGCTGGGGTGCGCTCGATGGAGTGATGCTGGGATCCGACGATTGGAAGGTGGCGCTTCGGGATGCGCAACGGCGCGGCCTTCTCAGCGCAAAGGAGGCTGCGACCGAGCGCGAAGTACTATCGCACTTTGCGACGAAGCTGAAACCGTTTCTCGATCAAACGCGCACACGAGTGGACGCGGCGCGAGACGCGCTGCCCGCACACACGCAACAGCTGACCGAGTTTGCCACCAAAGCGGCGCGCTTCACAGAGCAGCAGCAGCTCACCGTCTCGGCGCTGTTCGTCGCATCCCCAAAAAAGAACAATGGAGAGCGCCTCGGCGATGCGTGCGATGCGAAAATCGCGGAAGTTGGTCTGCTCTACCGCGCCCTTCTTCATGGTGGCGGCGCCGTAGAGCGCAATGCTCATTCCGAACAGCACCGCGCCTTCCATTTGCGCGCGCGCGCGATCGAGGTTGATGACTTTTCCGGCGTCGGCCACGATCCAGGCTTCGCTGCCAGCCCAAGCGTGCGTCCGTGACTTTTGTGCGAAGACCAATCCGAAATCGCAGTCACTCTCTCGATCACATTTCGCAAACGTCCGACATCAATCGGATGCTCTTCCAGCGACTGCCCGTACGTCCCACCCAGGCCATCTTGCGCGGCGCCAGCGCCCACTTGGGCGCGCCCGGCACGCGTGCAAGCTCGAGGTTGTGATCTTGATGACAGGTCCCGCACTGCATTCCGACCACGCCGTCGTTGTCGGAACCGCGCTGAACCGGCGGATCGTGCATCAGCTGCCGGTCACCCTGCAGCGGCGAATCGCCGGCCGGGTGACAGTTCGAGCAGCGCGGGTGAAGTAGGACTCGCGTCGCTTCGACAAAGAGGGCCCGCGAGCGTGCAGTTTTGTCTGCCATCTTCGCAAACGCATCTGGCCCGCGCAAAGTCTCGCTCGGCGAAACGGAGCGCGGACTGGTGCGCGCCACATACGGAAGTGAGCCGAGCAAGACCATAACGAAGACCAACAGTCGGCGCACGGTTGACGATGTAAGCACAATCCGATCGACTTTCCAGATTGCCTACCATTCGGGCGAAAGATGCACGCTGGACTTTATTGTTCCCAGGAATAAACGCCGGCGTCGATTCGTGATATGAAGTGGCCCCAAAAAGGAGATCACCGATGCGCACTCTTCTCGCCGCTCTACTCACCCTCGGACTCGCGACGGCCGCTTGCGCCGATACCAGCGCGCCCACCAAGACCACCGACAAGCCGACCGTTACCGGATCGGGCCTCAAATATTGGGATCTGAAAAAGGGCACCGGCGCCACCGCCAAGGCCGGCGACACCGTGCACGTGCACTACACCGGCTGGCTCACCAATGGCAAAAAATTCGACAGCTCGGTGGATCGCGGCGAAGCGTTCGACTTCAAGTTGGGCGCGGGCATGGTCATTCGTGGATGGGATGAGGGCGTGGCTGGCATGAAAGTCGGCGGCAAACGTCAGCTGCGCATTCCGGCCAACCTCGGTTACGGCGCGAGCGGCGCCGGCTCGCTCATTCCGCCCAACGCCGAGCTCATCTTCGACGTCGAGCTCCTGGGCACCAACTGATCGAGTTGTAGGAAAGCGCGCCGAGGAGTATACGCGCGGCATGGACGCGATCGCCTGGAGTCGTTTCCAGTTCGGCTTCACCATCACCTATCACTATCTCTTTCCGCAGCTCACCATGGGGCTCGCGCTCCTGATCTTGATCTTCAAGATCTTGGCGCTCAAGACGCACGATGCCGCCTACGATCGCGTGGCGCGTTTTTGGGCTAAGATCTTCGGTATCAACTTCGGCGTCGGCGTGGTCACCGGCATCCCGATGGAGTTCCA
>PLXG01000490.1 GCA_003153195.1 Myxococcales bacterium | reverse complement strand
TCGACCCTGGGCTCTGGCTTGGCTTCGACCCTGGGCTCTGGCTTGGCTTCGACCCTCGGCTCTTCTTTCGCTTCCACTTCCGATTTCGCTTCCGGCTGCGCTTCGACTTTCGGCTGCGCTTCGACTTTCGACTCCGCTTTCACTTCCGGCTCAGCCTCAGCCTTCGCCGCTTTGCCCTTCTTCTTTTTGCCAGCAGCCGCGCCGTTGCCACTTCCTTCGGGCGCGAGCGCCGCGAACAGTGCATTGACGCGCGCCTTCTTGTCCGGCTCGACCGCGGTGCCTTCCGAACGACTCATGAACGCGTGCAAATCGTCCGACTGCGGATCGATCTTCTCCACGCGATCGAAATATTGCTGCGCCTTGTTCTCGTCGTTCATCTCGCGCCAGGAGATGGTTCCGGCCTGACCGGCCAGCGTCGCCACATCGTCGCTGCTCAGCTGCGCACGAAGCCCAAGATCGGCGATCGCCAAGAGCGTCGCCCACTCGCCCTTCGGCCCCTCCACGTCGCGCAAATAATTGAACGCCGCCAGATGTCCGGGGAACTTGCCGCCCTGCTCCAGCGCTTCGCCGTAATAGGCTTCCAGCGCCTTCTTGTAGAATCGGGCCGCGCGCTCGGAATCCTTCCAGCGCAGCGTCCACATCGACGCGAATCGGCGAAACAGATCGGCCTGGTCGCGCTCGTCGGCGCACGCATAGGCGCGCGAGTTCTGCAGCTTTTCGATCTCCTCGAACTGCTTGGCCGAGCCGAGCGCCGCCTCGAGAAGAAAGTTGGCTTGCGGATTTTGCGGATCGTTTTTGACCACGTGCTTGAGCGCGTCGATGTAGGCCGGATCGGCGGGCACTTCGGCGTGGTAGATACGCGCCGCGCGAAGGTACATGCGTGCTGCCACGCGCGTGTCGCTACTCTCGGCCTGCTTGGTCAGACGCTCAGCTTCCGCCAGCCACTCTTCGCGATCGTAGCCGCTCGCCGCGAACGCATCTTGGATCTCGATGTCGTCGGGACGCGTGCTCGCCGCCGCTTCCAAATGCGGCTTGGCATCGTCGCCCTTGCGCAGATCGAGCAGCGCGATTCCGAGGCGGCCTTCGACCTCGATGCGATGCGCCGGATCGAGCGTCGACTTGTTGAGCATGTGTCCGAGGACGGTGGCCACCATCTCCAGGTTGCCCATCTCGGCGTAGATGCGCGACGCGCGCTCGAGCGCCCGCGGATCGCTCGGTTGCAACTTGAACGCCGCTTGATAGTGCAGCAGCGCTTGATCTTTTCGCAGAAACAGATCCTCGCAGAGCTCCCCCAGCTCATAGAGCCGCGCTGCCTGCTTTTCTTTCCCGTCAGCTTGCTTGGCGTCGCGCTCGAGCTCCTCGATGACTGCCGGCCAATTTCGGGACTGCCGCAAGCGCTGCTGAATATCGGGGCGAAGTTCCATGAGCCAATGTCCTCACGAACACAAAGGGGGTGGGCACACTAAAATGCGTCGTCGTTTGTACCATTCCGACTCGGAAAAAACAACGAGGAAGCGGGGTTATGAAGGCGGCCTAATAACTCAAAGGTCCTGGCGCAATCGCCTCGTCGATCGATCCTAGATCCGGCCTAAGTCCGGCCCAAATCTTCTTTTTGACGCAGCTCGTCACACAGTAGTGGGCGCGCACTCTACACGCCGAGTCTGATCAGATGTCTAGGTCCGATTTGCGCTTCGATGACGCGAGCTTCTCGGTTGTGCGCGAAGAACCGACCGTGCGCAAAGTGAAATTTTCTTAGAAGATTTGCGATGGAGGTTACGACTGCTGAGCGAAAATTAGGGTGCGTCGAGCGCGTACAGCTCATCACTCGCCGCCTTGGCGAGCTCGGGTCCACCTTTACCGGAGTAATTCTGCACGAACTTCTTGAGCCATTCCCCCGCCTGCTTCTTGTCCCCAAGCAGTTTGTAGGTGTGGCCGATGTTGTACGACGCCAGGTAGAGCTCGGGATTGCACTCGAGCGCGCGCTTGAACTCTTTCACCGCTTGCTCGTACTGCTTCGCCTTTTGCATCGCTTCGGCCAACCCTTGATGCGCTTCGCCGTCGCCGTCGTTGGCGGCGATCGCCTGCTGAAAAACTTTGGCCGCTTCGGTGTCGTAGTCGTTGTCCAGATAGAGATTGCCGAGCTTGACGTACGCGGGAACAAAGCGCGGGTTGGAGTTGATCGCCTTGCGATACTCTGCGTCGGCTTCACGAAATTTCTCGTCGGCCTGCAGCGCTACGCCGAGTCGGAAGTGCGCCTTGTAGAGCTTGTCGTCGATCTGAATGGCCTTGGCGAACTCGGCCTCCGCGTCGGCAACTTTCTTGTCCTCGAGCAGCGCGCTTCCGAGCTCGTAGTGCAGCGCCGGGTTCGAGCCGTCGAGCTTGACCGCCTCTTTGAACGCCTCGGCAGCCTCGGGCCACTTGCGCTGATCTTTGAAGATGACTCCCAAGTTGAACTGCGCCGCCGAGTTGGTCGGATCGACGCCGATCGATTCCTTGAGCTTGCGCACCGCCGAGTCGTAGAGCTTCTGACGGCCGAGCTCGACGCCTTGGTTCATGAGCTCGATCGATTTGTTGCGCTCTTGATAACAACCGGCCAGCAGCATCACGAAAATCAGGGTCTTTCGCATGGGCTCCTCGAATATGCCGAACCTTCATAGCACGACTCGCGCTCGACCAAAACTTCAGTTCAACGGATGTACCGCCGTCGCGCCTCGGCCTCTACGGCTGCGGATGCAGATTGGCGCGGGCTCTGCCGCCCATGACTGAGGAAGCGAGGACGTACGCGACAAGGTGAGGCCGAACCGCCGTCTCAGGCGCACGTGAGGCCGAACGCCGCAGACGCAGCCGTTACTCGGCGCCGGCTGCTTTCAGCACGAACGGATACGAGACGACGACGATGCCGCCGCCTTGCGGCTGCGGAAACTCCCAGCGCTTCACGGCTTGCGCCATGCACTGTTCAACGCCAGCGTTGTTCATGGTCGACTGCTGAACCACCGACGCGACCACCGAGCCGGTGCCGGCGATGGTGAACTGGATCATGACGCGACCGTAGAGGTCGGGTTTACGAAGCAGCTCTTTTTCGTAGCAGAACCGGATTTCGTTCATGTGCTTGCGGACGACGCGGCGAATGATTTCCTTGTCGAGCGAGCCTTTGACCAGCGCGGTTCCCGGGACGACGTCCGGCGCGTGTGCGTGACGACCACCGAGACCACCGGCGCCGCGACCGTAACCCGAGCCCGAGCCGCCGCCGCCACCTTTACCGATGGTGCCGAGGCTGCCGAGACCGATGGTGCCTTCGCCGGTGCCACCGCCGCCACGACCAGTACCGACGAGGCCGAGACCACCGACGCCGTACGCTTCACCGATCTGCGTGCCGAGGAGACCACCCATGACGTTTTCGGCGTCGTTACCGAGCGCGCTGTCGCGACCGAAGATCGACGCGAGATGTGAACCTTCCGTCGCTTTGAGCATGCCGAGAACGCCGGCCTTGTTGGCGGCCTCTTCGGCGAAGGTCTTGGCGAGATGCGGATCCTGATTGTCCTTCGGGCCCTTCAAACCATAGAGACCAGTCTTGTTCTTGCTGGTCTTCTTGCCCATCTTGCCTTCTTC
>PLXG01000499.1:3725-5341 GCA_003153195.1 Myxococcales bacterium | reverse complement strand
CCTCTGCCTCGCGTTACTCGCTCGAGCGGCAACGTCGACGTGCCAAAGACCCGCTACGGGCTCTGCTTGCGAAACTTCCCTGGGTCGTATTCCTCCTTGGTCTTCCATAGCGCCAATGTGACCGACGCGATCTTCCGCGCCAGCGTCAGCTTGGCCATATTTGGTTTCGTTCCTTGTGCGAGCAGCTTTTGATAATCCGCGTGCAGTGGCTCGTCCGGCAGTTGGTTGATCACCGTCATCGCTGCGCCTTTGAAGATCACCTTCAGCTGCCGGTTGTGATTCCAATTGAGCCCGCGTGTCCGATTCACTTGCGCACGCTGCCATTTTCCGTCGGGAGCCTGCACCCAGTCCGACGACGAACGCATCACGATCCCCAGTCCGCAGTACGACCAAAATTGTCGCTTGGTGCGAAACCGATGCGGCGTCATCATGATCGGAATCATCTGCGCCACCCGAATCGGTCCCATGCCCGGGCAGCTCTGCAGCACCTTCGCGATGGTGTGCCGCCGCGCTTCTTCGAGCATTTCCTTTTCGGCTCGCTTGCGAACTTCCACAAGCGCGTCGTACTGCGCGTACAACGTCTCCGCCGCCGCGCGCGTCCCCGCCGACAGCTTCTTGAGCGGCTCGACTCGCCCTTTCTCCGAGTACACGGCCTTGCCAGTCACCGCTACGCCGCGCGACCGAAATAGACTCTTCACCCGGCACTGTACCGGCGTCCCTCCTTTGAATTACGTTTGAGTCTCGCAACCCAATTGTGTCCATCGGAGGACGCCTCTTTTCAAGCTCTGCCATTGAGCGCTGCTCTGCAGCGCAACCGCGCGGCGCACCGCTTTTCTCGACGGCGATGACTTTGCTCTGCCGCGCGGAGCGGCCTAAACTTCGGCTGGACGCCACATTCGGATAATGCCTATACGCTTGATGACGATCTGATCGGCCCGGACGGTCCCGNNGAGAACATTCGCCATCGATATTTTCTTCGATTGTCTTGGGCTCGCCGTGGTTCCGTCAGCCGGGCGTCAAGTGCGAGAGACACGTCGCGAGCAGACGCTGAACTTGGCTTTTGGACAGCCCCAGCTTGCGCCCAATATCGCGAACGCTGTTGCCATCGCCCTTGAGCGCCTGCACCTGCTCGACATCTCGCGCGCTCGCCAAAACGCCGCCGTGGCTCCTCTTCGTGCCGCCGCCCCAGGTGGCGCGATGACCGATTGCCCCGGCGCGGTGGCGCTTGGTCGCCGCTTTCGCTTTGAGGCGCTCCGACTTGCGCTGGCTCTCCCACTTCGCGACCCACGACAGCATCGCCACCATCAGCTCGCGTGTCTGGCGGTCGGCCGTGGCCGTCGATAGAAATGATCCGGTCAAGGCTCCATACCGCCAACGTGTCGGCCTTGCCGGCGACGATGGGCGCGAGCGCACGGCGGCGCACCTCGGCGGCGCTGGTCTCGTCCCATGCGGACATCTTGAGTGCTACCTCCTCAACGACGGTCCAGCCGAGCCGGCCGGCGGCTGCGCGGAGAGGACCGAGCTGGTTCTCGGGGTCCTGCTGGCGGTCGGAGGTTGGATATACGGCCGAGTAAGACGACGCGGCGGGGGACCGTGTTCATTCAGCGACTGTATCA
>PLXG01000499.1:3372-3621 GCA_003153195.1 Myxococcales bacterium | reverse complement strand
CTCAAAGGGTTCCCGGCTTTTTTGCGTCCGGGGTGCGAAGGGCGTGTTCCCGATCTGGTCCATCTGTGGTCCATTTCGAACCCCGGGTTTGGATTCCGTGGCGTTCTTGCTGTTCGAGCAGTCAGACGCTCATGACGCGGAGAGCGATACTCGGCGGGTGGTGCGATTTGGCAGATCGTTTGCCCTATGGACATACGCTTGAGGCGGATCTAATCGGCCCGGATGGTCCCGGACGTGATCGGAGACTGC
>PLXG01000499.1:0-3300 GCA_003153195.1 Myxococcales bacterium | reverse complement strand
TCACCGGATACGCCAATAGAGCGGAGGGGCAGGTGTGCACGCGGTCCTTAGCACTGTCGCCGACCACACAGATTTTCCCGACGGAGATCACGCGGACGTGCTCATCCGGCGCTTCTCTTCAGCTCTCTGTTGATGGATGGATGGTTCGATTGTGCATATCGTTTCTCCTACGCGCATCGAATCACTTATCCGTAGGAGGTGCTGGGGGCCGATGCGCCTTCTTGACCGACCCCGAAGTCACCGCGCTCATCGGAACTACGCGACTACTCGCTGTAGCTAAACAACACGCTGTGCTTGCCTACGCGATTGATCGCCACGCTCACGATCGGCAGCGTCATCTTGCTGAAAAAATCGCCAAGGTCCGCGTCGGTATGCAGATCCTTCTTGAAGCGCTCAAGATCACAGCGCACCGAAAATTCCGCCACCGCTTTGCTAGCGCGCTCCTTTGGTAGTGCGGTCACGACGAGCTCGAGTTTGTTCGCACCCTTTTTGAGCCAACTCGCAGTCTGCGTGCTCCCACTCCATCGGTCGGCGCCCTCCGAATGCTCCGCAACTATTCCGTTGAGCGATGCCTTGCCCTGCCAATATCTGAGATTGGATTGCCACTCACAAGTACGCAGCGACACGGCCTCGAACTGCGCCTCACCCTTGTCGATCGTCAATGTCATCTTCCACTCGATCGGCTTCATCTGGCTGCCGTTTTCGAGCGCGAATGTTTTCAGCTCGCGAAATTTTGCAGTGCCATCTGAGCGCCGTACCGCACGACCAAGCGCCCGCAATGTAGCTATGTGCTCCGTTGTAAGCGGCCCTTCAACCAGCGCGGCAAATGCGCCGATCTCATCGCGAGAGAACATCCCTTCTTCTTTTGGGTCGACGTAATAGTCCCAAGTATGACCGGCGAGCAGCGACGGTGTCAGACGCACGACAATCTGATTCGCACCCGCGCGAAGATAGCTATTGAGGATGATGCCGTTGGTACCACCGCTGATGAAATCATCCGACGAAACGCGTTCGTGGGTCTTTGGATCCTGGGTTCTCGTGTTGCTTAGGCCTTGTTTGAGGCCGGGAATTTTTTGGCCATTGATCTCAATCTCCGTCGCAAAATATTTCGCATCGGTGAAAAGCTGGAACATTCGACTTTTTAGATAGTGAACATCGTGCACCACAACGGGCTTGGCCTCGGCGACACTCGATAGCGCGATCATCAGTGCGAACACGCGCGATAGTCTCATTTGCCACCTCCGCGTTTTGCTACCGCCATCGGAATTTTTGCGAAGTCGACATTGAAAGGCACCGTGAGCGTTCGCGGCTCTTTCGCAACACTCACCATAACTTTATCGATGTTGTCTGGTTCACCATCGAACTCGAGAACCAATTCATCACTGCCGCCCGAGCTGGACGACGATCCCGTTTTTAGGGGAATGCCGGAACGATCCAGTAACAAACAATGCACATCAGTTGAGCCAGAAACCGGCACACGCAGAACTGTGCGGCCTAATTTTTTTTCTAACTTGAGTGCGGCATGCTCGATGGTTTTGACGTCACGTCGCTTGATTTTGATCGTGGCTTCGCCACTGACAACGCCCAGCTGATCCACCTGCTTTCCCTGAAAATAAAATGTATAGGCAGAGGCCTCGGATCGGTAACCACTGTGACCAAGTTCCTTTTCGCCGGCGTCTGGCAGTTGTTTGCCAGCACGGTCAAAGCGCTTGAGCGACTCAAGTTTGTATTTGTTGTCCATGTGATCGTCGGAAAATTCCACGCAGTCGGGCAGCAATAACGAAAGGTGCGGCTGCCCCTGTCCCATCATCGCAATAGAGCGATGCGCAAAAGGCACGATATGCGCCAACTCTTCATCGCTGCACGCGTGCCACATCACGTGCTCCTCGTCGTGAAATAGCGGCGTGCGATCGCTATCGCCAGTCACGGTCAACTTCTGCGTGACCCATGCGCTCGGAACGACGATCTCGATTTGGCTCGGTTGACTGTGCCAAGAGATTGTTACTCGCCGTCGCGCAAACTTGGGTTTGGTCACCTTCTCTGGCAGCGCTTCAAACTTGGTCGTCAACAGCTGGCGCATGAATTCTTTGCCACCCACCAGCTCTGAGCCGCCGCCACTACTTGCCATGCGTCGACCATTGGGCGCCAAACCAAACAGCTTCGGCGCATTGTCTTTGTCTATCTTCGACTCATCGATTTCGAAACGCACGCTCCTTCCCTTGGCCTCGCCCCATTTGAAACCCGGCACACTCGGCGGCTTGTCCGTAAATACAAAATGCTCCACGCGCACATCGCTGGGAATTTTCACATCGAGGTCGATCGAAACCTTGACCTGTTCTTCGGGGCGAATCGCGCGCGGCAAAACGAACTTGAGCTCCATGATGTGCTCGTGAAATCCGCGCTCGGAAGACGCGAGCGTCGCCACGCCTTTGGTGTAGCGATCAGCGTCAACCTGCACGACAAAATCAGCGATCGAGACGGTGGCAAAATCACCATTCGGGATCGCGAGGAGATCCAGCTTCACATCCAATTTTTTGGACGCGCGCTCACTTGCCTCGACGAGCACGGGCACATCTTGAGCATGTAATTCGATCGGACCTTTTACGTACACGCGTGCAGAAAGATCGTAAGTGGGCGGTTCTTGCCACGGCACATCGTTGTCCATTGAATCGAACGCATTGATCAACTCGGACGCGCCTTGGTATTCATGCTGCATCTCGGCAAACTCAGCAGCGGTAACATTACGATCTATAATATGTTTTACAGTCGCTGCGGATGGCGGTCCCAGTGGTGGAAACTCCGGCTGCGACGGCGCTGCACATGCGGGGAAAACAAACAGTAATAATGAGTAGGCGCGCAATCTTCGCAAGAAGACAACTCCTTCAACTAAGACCTGTCGAGCGTATCAGCTCCACATCTGCAACTACAGTTCTCGGTCTCGTGGACGCCTCGGCCTGTCCCGCCGCAAAGCCATCCGTTCGCCATGATCGTACGCGGTGCAACGACTGAGCCATCTAGCATTATTCTTGAAGTCGAATACTTGAACGAGACCGCGCACAGCGGAGCGAGAGCCATAGGGGGGCAGTCCCCCTCTCCTCTGCAACCTTTTGTCTCACAGATCCGCTGGTGGGAACGAAACATGGACGCGCACTCGAACTCGAGAGTCGATCGATCTCGGAGTTCTCGGAGTGCAGCGAAATCCGCCGCGATGGCAAAACCCAGCAACGTGAGCTTGTTCACCGCTCCCTGGCGACCTGAACGAGGTTGGCGGACCAGATGATCCCGGACGGGAGCAGAGGC
>PLXG01000485.1 GCA_003153195.1 Myxococcales bacterium | reverse complement strand
CTCGGGCGAGTTCTTGTACTTAGGTTGATCGTCTGGGTTCAGCACGCGACCACCGAAGCCAATCACTTCGCCGGCCGGGGAAGTGAGCGCGTAGACCACTCGATCGACAAACATGTCGAAGTGGGTGGTCTTCGAAGGCGGTGCGCCGGCAGGCATGGTCATGCCATCGCGTCTGCGAACCAATCCGGTCGATTCGGCGAGCTCGTGTGGAACTTTTTTGGACTGCAGATAGTTGGTGAGCGCATCCCATCCGGCCGGTGCATAGCCGACGCGAAAGACCTGCTGCACTTTTTCCGAAATGCCGCGCGACTCGACATAGGCGCGGGCCTTTGCGCCCGTCGGTGCCGCCAGCTGCGCGGAAAAAAAGTCGGCGCACAGTTCATGTAAACGCACCATGCGTCCGCGCTCGGACTCCTGCTTGGCGCGGCGCTCTTCTTCGGCGCGCGAACGCTCCTTTTCAGGAAGCTCGACGCCCGCCTTTTGCGCCAGCTCGCGCACGATCTCGATGAAGGTGCGTCCTTCGATCTCGGTCAAAAACGAAATCACGTCGCCCGACTTGCCGCAACCGAAGCAGTGAAAAAATTGCTTCTGCGCATTGACGTTGAACGAAGGGCTCTTCTCGTTGTGAAACGGGCACAGACCCTTGTGGTTGACACCCGTACGCTTGAGCGTGACGTAAGCGCCGACCACCGCCACGATATCCGTGCGGTCGCGAACCTCGGCGATCTTGTCATCCGGGATCAGGCCCAAGTTGCCCCTTCGTGAAGCCCCAAAATTGGGATGAAAAATTCCGCGTAAACCCGCGAAACAGCGAATCTTAGGGGGAGGCGCTCCCCAGTCAAGTAAAAAAGGTCCAAAACCATTTTCAGAACTTCCCTCGACTTCACTCGAGAAACACTGGGGCATTACTATGGGCGGAAGCCGCTCCCGCGTCAAACGGCCCAGCCCGCAAAAACGGCAGTTAAAAAGGGATCTCGGATTGAGGCAGGTAAATCTGGATAGGCAATAGCTTTATCAGATCATCCGCCGCGGCCGGAGTGGCGGAAAACACCAGCCCATCCATCGAAAATGCTAAATCTTCTGCGATCTTAAGTAGATCGGCTGGCGCCACCAGTGCGAACGGGCCGAAGTCCATCGACGAAAAGTTCTTAGAATCTATTGAGTTAAGCACACGTGCCTGGTTGCAGTTGCCGGCTGGGCATTCGATCGCCTGCGTCAAATAGACCGGCGCGTCGATGGTAAAGAAGGTTGGAACCAGCGGTTTCCAGTATTCCGAAACGAACAAGGTCGCCTCGGTCAATCGGCCTTCGACCATCGCGCCGTGTCGATCGAGGCCGGTCAGCCAGGCGGCGGCTTCATCGGGATCGCTCGACAGCGACGAAAAATCGATCGATTTCACTTCGCAGTGCGCCTGCCAGATTCCGGTACCGCACTTGGTGGTTGGCTGATTTACGCGTTCGATCGAGTAGCTTTCGAAGTTGCTCGAAGCCAGCCAGTAGAACGAGGATCCATAGACCGATACCCCTGGCGTAACGTCGGATTTGGGTGTCGTCTCCGACGAGCACGCGGCCAAAATGAGCGCCATATAGAGCCAGGGGCGAATGGCTCAAAACGGAGCAACTCCCGGGCCACGGCCAAGTGACTGATCCGCCGTGGGGGAGACCAGCCGACTGACTGATCTAGTGACGCTTTTTGCCGACTTTCTGACAGCTCCAGTCGCCATCCCCGCGGCCCTCAAGTATAAGATTCCCGTCGATGCGTTCCGAACGGGACCTAACGGAAGTATTGCTCGCCTTTCTTTTCGCGTCGATCTGCGCGTCGGTCTTCTTTCATCTGCAGGGCGTTAGTTTTTTGCAGCGCAATCTGCATGTGTTCGTGGCGGCGGTGTTCGTGCTCTTGCCCGAGCTTTTGCTGCGAAAGCGTGGCGGAATCGAGCGATACGGCTTCACCACGGCTCCCCGCGCGCTCGGTCTCAAAGTGTTCGGCGGCGCGGTGGCGATCATTTTCCCGCTCTTCATCGTCGGATTCGTTGGCTATCACCGGGCACTGTGTGCATTTCATCCGCAGCTTTGGTGCGTTCATCTGCACGCGCCGCACCTTCGCCTCCCGCCCGACTTTTGGGTGGGCGCGCTGGCGCAAGTGGTGGTGGTCGCGATTCCAGAAGAGCTGTTTTTCCGCGCCTACGTGCAAGGTCGGTTGGAAGAAGTTTGGCGACCCACTGTGCGCGTTTTGGGCGCGCCGCTCGGACGAGCCTGGTTTCTGACCGCGGTGCTGTTCGGCCTCGGTCATTTTCTGGTCACCTTCGAGCCGCAGATGCTGACGCGATTTTTTCCCGGCCTGGTGTTCGGCTGGATGTACGCGCGCACGCGATCGATCTTCGCCAGTGTGCTGTTTCACGCCTCTTGCAACTTGCTCATGGAAGTTCTAGTTCGGAGCTTCCTCACATGATCGCCGCATTCTTCGATATGGACCACACGCTGCTTCGCTGCAACACCGGCTCGAAGTGGATCGGATTTTTGCGCCGGCGTCGCGAAATTTCGTTTCCCCATTTGCTGCGTGCGATGGGCTGGGTGGCGCAGTACAAGCTTTCGATTCTCGACATGGAGTCGGTGACCGCGCGCGTGACCGCCGAGATGATGGGCGACTCCGAGCAGGAGATGATCGACAAGTGTCGCATCTTTGCCGAGAGCGAAGTGTTGCGCGAAATCGCGCCGAAAGCGCGCGAAGCGGTGGCGCGTCATCGCGATCAGGGGCACCTGCTGGCGATTTTGACCTCGTCGACACCCTACGTGACGCGGATTTTGGCTGACCATCTCGGCATCCAACATCTCATCTGCACGCAGCTGGAAGTGGCGGAAGGAAAGTTTGTTGGACGTCATGTTCGTCCGACCTGTTACGGCCAAGGCAAAGTGCACTGGGCCGAGTCGTTTGCCTCCGAGCATCAGATCGATTTGGATCGCAGCTATTTTTATACCGATAGCTTCACCGATCTACCGATGCTCGAAAGAGTGGGCGAGCGGCGCGTGATCAATCCGGACGTCCGATTGCGCAGACACGCCACTCAAGTAGGCTGGTCGGTCGAAATCTGGTGATCCCTCTCTACCCCCTTAACAAAATGATTAGTAAGTCTTTTTCGAGCTAAGCGCGCATTTCATTATTCCAACTGTAGATTGCGCGGTTGAGTCAAAAAACGCTTTTGTACCGAACCCTTACTAAGGTAGAGAGGGACCTGTGGATCAGTTGATCAAGCTGGCGCTCGAAGAAGATTTTGGGCGTGGGGATGTCACTTCCGAAGCGATCTTTTCGGCGGACGCCAGGGTGTCGGGAAAGATCTTCGCCAAAGAGCCGCTGACGCTGGCGGGAATCGACGTTGCGCGCGCGGTGTTCGCGCGAGTCGATCCTCGAATCCGCTTCGAAGCGGCGGTGGCGGACGGCACGCGACTGACTGTCGGTCAGTCGGTCGTCAGCGTGCAAGGGCCAACGCGATCGGTCTTGGCCGCCGAACGAACCGCGCTCAACTTTTTGCAACGACTGTCGGGCGTGGCCACGCTGACGAGGACCTTCGTCGACGCAGTTTCGGGAACGCGCGCAAAAATCTGCGATACCCGAAAAACGATTCCCGGCTTTCGCGCGCTCGACAAGGCGGCGGTCAAGGCCGGTGGCGGCGCCAATCATCGGGCTGATCTCGCGTCCGGAATTCTGATCAAAGACAATCACGTGGCGGCGGCCGGTGGGGTCGGCGCGGCGGTGAAGCTGGCGCGAGCGGGGGCGCCGCATTCGCTGCGCATCGAAGTGGAAGTCACGCGTCTCGATCAGATCGAGGAAGCAATCGCCGCCGGCGCCGAGATCGTGCTGCTCGACAATATGACACCCGAGCTGGTACGCAAAGCGGTGACGCAAATCTCCGGCCGCGTGATCATCGAGGTGTCGGGCGGAGTCAATCTGAACAACGTGCGTGCGATGGCCGAGGCGGGACCTGACCTCATTTCGATCGGCGCGCTCACGCATTCGGCGCCCGCGGTCGATCTCTCTTTGGAAGTTTGATCTACGGAAATCTGACGTGATTCGCCGCCTCGAGATCTGCGAGTCGACCAACGACGAAGCGGCGCGCTGGGCCAGGGATGGCGCCGCCCACGGCTCGGTGGTGGTAGCCAACGCGCAGACCCGCGGGCGCGGTCGACTCGGACGAACGTGGCAGTCGCCGCCGGGCGATAACTTGTATTTCTCCATCGTGCTTCGGCCATCGTTGCCGCCGAAAGATGCGGCGCCGATCACCTTGGCGGCCGGCGTGGCGGTGGCGGAGGCGCTCGCTTCGTTCGGCATCACGCCCGAATTGAAATGGCCGAACGATGTGCTCGTCGGCGGAAAGAAGATTTCGGGAATCTTGAGCGAGATGTCGACGCGCGGCATGAAGCTCGAACATGTCATCGTCGGAGTCGGGCTGAACGTGAAATCGCATCCGAACGATCTGCTCGCCACGTCGATGCGCGCAGTGCTGGTAGACCGTGCAGCCCCTCGGTCAGCGGATGCGCGCGCCGGTGAAATTGATCGCGAAGTCGTACGCGAACGTGTCTGCGCTGAGCTTTTGTCGTGGTGCGATCTGTTTGTCGCCGAGGGACCGACGGTGATCGTCGATCGCTGGAAGACGTTCGCCAATTTCCTTGGAAAGAAAGTTTCGGTTTCAGCTGGCGTAGAAAAGCTGAGTGGGATCGCCGAAGATTTGGAGCCGGATGGCGCACTGCGCCTGCGCAAAGACGATGGACAAACTGTGCGGATCGTCGCGGGAGAGCTGCAATGAACAAGATCGCTCGATCGCCGTGTCGTAGAAGCTGCGGCCGGTGATCGACAGCGAGAGTCCGGTCACCATCAGGGTTGGACCACTCACAAGCAATGCGGTGCCGGCGATCTCGCGGCTGTGACTTGAGTGACCGGAATCTAACAGCACGCCCGCCATGGTCATTCCGACTCCTCCGAGGACCAACCCGATGGCAACGTTTCTCAGAATGCCGGCGGTCCTCAATGCTGTGTGCGACGACGGAAGATCATTCAGCACACCTTCGGCGATTTCTTTGGGAACGGGTTTTCCGTTCATGAAATAGTCGTCACGATGGCGGTGCGGCACTCGGATCAGACAGTCGTTCGGCATGGGTCGAAACGTCGAGCACCCAGTCGAGAGCGATGCGATCAGAAAGAATCGGACTCCGGCAGTCAGTCGCACGCGCTTGAGACGTCGCGCGCCGGGTTTTATTCAGCCTTGCGGACGGCCTTCAGTGAAACGCGGACGGATCGATCTGGATGTTCCGTTCGACCTTCACGAACGTGATCTCCTTTTGATCCCCGTTCTTCTCTGTGAGCGCGATCGATTGAAGTAGCAGCGTCTTGTCGAAGCGCAGCACGATCTTTTGAAATGCGCGCGCGACCTGCGACTCAGGTTTGGGAAGAAGCTCGAGTGAATTGCCATGCAGCGTGACGTTGTAGTCGCGGTCGATGTTCTGCGGACCGGTGAGCCAACCGAGCAACTGCTCGAAGATCGTGCGCATGGTGGCGTCGCTCTTAAGGTCGAATACTTGCGGTGCTGCGCCCGGCGTCGACAGCGTGGCACGATCTTGATTGAGAGAAAGCTTCGAGGCGTCGGGGCTGAGATATTCCCACGCCAGCATCCGCGGACGCTGAAACTGAAATCGTCCGTTCGAAGTGAGCTGCTGCTTGAACAACTTCAATCGATTTTTCTGCACGAAATCGCCGCGCAGCGAGGTGATCGACTCGGAAGAGTGATTGAGCTTGGTCAGAAAATCGTCGACGGGAGCGGCGTAGCTCGTGGCCCCGAATCCAATGCTAAAAATGAAAAGGAAAAGGCGTTTCAAGCCGGACGATGCTCAGAGACGTATTCGGCCAGCGCGCTCACCGAGGAAAAAGCCTTCTTGCCCGCGGCCTCGTTGGGAATGGTGACTTGATAGGTTCGTTCGATCACCACCGCTAGCTCTAGTGCGTCGATCGAGTCGAGCCCGAGTCCCTCTTGAAAAAGCGGCGCGTCGTCGCCGATCTCGTCGGGCGTCATGCCCTCGAGATTCAAGCTCTTGATGATCAGTTCCTTTATTTCCCTGCGCATGGGTCTATATGTGAGCCTTTCGCGACGGACGTCAAGCAGCGACGATCGGTTTGTCGAGCACGAACCACGTTCTCGCCCAGGGACGAATCNNCATCGCTTCGGCCGACCTTCAGACCTTGCTCGGCGAAGAATGATTCCCACGTCTGTTGGTCGTAGAAGCCATATCCGGCGTCGCTGCCGATTCGCTTGCGGTGTGACTTCCCGTGAACGTCGCACGCCATTTTGTCGAGTAGGTTTCGCGGCGTGTCTTCGAGTACCACGATGTGCCGACGGGCCACACGCGCCGCCTCGCGCACTAACTGAGCTTTGCGATCGTTTGGCACGTGATGCAACACGAAGGTGAGCAGCACCACATCGAACGAAGAATCGGCGCACGGCACCGAAAGACCGTCGTAGAGCGCGAAATGCGGGATCTCCGCGCGCCTCAGATCGACGATGTCCACGCCCATTACCTCGTGCTCATTCGAAAGCTCGGCCAGCACATGACCGCCGCCACATCCGATGTCGAGCACGCTCCATCCCGCCTGCAAAACCGGCCGAATGTACGAAAGCGTGTGCATCGTTTCGTGGCGCAGATTTCCCTTCGGGTAGACGATGTCGCTGGGCACGGGTGGGTCTTGTCAAAGGTCGGGCCGCCGGTCAAGAGGCTTGTCGCATTTCGCCGGGTATGGGAAGAAGGCGCCGTGACCCTGGAGCCGGCGCAAATGAGCGAAGGACCGGCGCAAACGACTGAAGAGCCCGCGAAAAAGCGGACTCTTCACGTTCCGCGCTGGCTCGACACCGCGTTCTACCTATTAGGGCTCGCGCTCTTGGTTTGGGTGGTTTCGCGCTATCCGCTGGCGGATCTCACCCGCGCTTGCCTGAAGCTCGGACCGTGGGTGATGCTCACGCCGGTCGTCGCGCTCACTTGGATCTCTTGCAACACCAGCGCGCTCTATCTGCTCCTCGACAAGCAGGTCCCGTGGCTTCCGCTTTTGAAAATACGTTTGATTGGCGACGGCTACAACGCGCTTCTGCCGCTGGCCGGACTGGGTGGCGAGCCGTTCAAAGTTCGACATCTGGCGCGCTACGTCTCCACCGATCGCTTGGTCACCGCGCTCATTCGCGATCGCGTGACCGAAAACGCGGTTGGATTTCTCTACACCGCGTTTGGGCTGGCCGTCGGCTTTCGCCGCTTTTCATTTTCTCCGGCGATGCGAGTGGCGCTCATTGGCTACATCGCGTTTGCGACCCTCGCTGGGATTGCCAGCGCGCTTTTGGTGGTCACCACCTTGCCCGGCAAATTGGCCGGATGGATCTCGAAATTTCTCGGCGTCACGCCGGGCGAAGCGGTAACCGTTCCGCTGCCGGAATTTTTGAAATTGCTGTTTTGGTACGTCGCTGCGCGCATCACCGGATGTCTCGAGCTCACGGTGCTCCTTTTACTGCTCGGTCTCGGATTCGATCCGATCACCATTTTGTTCGGCTACAGCTTGTTCAACGCAGCGGGCTTCATCGCCTTCATGATTCCTCAAGGGCTGGGGGTCTACGAAGGCACGGCGGTGTGGCTGTTCGAAATCCTGGGATTTCCCGGACCGCTCGGCGTGGCGGTGGCGTTGGCCCGTCGAGGACGAATGCTGGTAGTGGGATTGATCGGGGTGCTCTTACACGTGATCTCGAATGCGCTGGCTGGACGGCGAGAAGCGAATCAGGTCAGCCCGCCGTCGACGCCCAGCACCTGACCGGTGATGTAGCTGGCGCGGTCGGACGCCAAAAAACGCGCCGCCCATGAAATCTCTTCGGGGAGTCCGGCGCGGCCGAGTGGAATGCCCGATAGAATCTCTTTGCGGGCAGTGTCGGAGAGATCGCGGGTGAGCCCGGTCTCCACGAAACCCGATGAGAGCGCGTTCACCGTGATGCGAAAGCGCGCCACTTCGCGAGCGAGCGAGCGGGTCATTCCAGTCAGCCCGGCTTTGGCGGCAGCGTAGTTGGTCTGACCGGCGCGGCCCAAGAACGCCGACGGCGAAACGACGAAGAGAATGCGTCCGAATTTTTTGGCGATCATCCCCTTGATCACGCGGCGCGCGATGAGAAAACCTCCTTTGAGATGCACGTCGATGACGTCGTCGAAGTCGCTCTCCGACATCATCATCATGAGCTTGTCGCGACGAAATCCCGCCGAGTGCACGAAGACGTCGAAGTCTCCTTCACGCTGAAAAAAAGCGTCGACCTCATCGGCACGAGTGACGTCACACTTGACCGAGCGGATGCGATCGCCATTGGCCGACTTGGCGGATTCGTCGTCGTGCGCGTAGGTGACGACCACTTCATGATCGGCGGAGGCCAGCTCGCGCGCGATCGCCAAACCGAGCCCTTTGGTGCCACCGCTGATGAGCGCGCGCCGCATGGCTACGATTGTACTCCCAGGATGGCAGCGGCACCGGCACCGTCGGGATCGGAGGCGATCACTTTTGCAAACGGCGTTTTTGGCGCAAGAAAAAATCGCGCAGCCGCCAAAAGCGGTGCGGCGCCCAGTGCAGCGCGAAAAAGAGCGAGCGGCGGGCAGTCCGCATTGCCGGCGTGACGATCGACTTCCGTCGATGCCTCATCGGCAGCCACCTGGGGCGCGGCGCCATTGAATCGTTTGGAATAGGCGATCATGAGACCTCGGGCACGTCCACCGCGCGCGCTTACCGAATCGGCACGTTCGAGCAGCAGCGCGGCAGCCGAGTCGAAGCGATCATTGTTCGTCTTCGTCGGCTCACCTGCCAGCAGCTCGTCTCCGAGTAGCTCGCCGAGAAGCGGTGTGGAAACCTCCGCGGCGATCACCAACACGCGATCGGCTCGTCCGGTTTCGATCAGCGAATGGGCTTCTCCGAGCGCATCGAGTCCGGCGGTTCGTCCCGAGGCCAGCGTCGAGGCCGGACCGGTGATTCGATAGAGGATTGAGATTTCGCCGACGGGTGAGCTGGGAAGCGTGTAGGCAAACAGTCGCGGGCTCGCTCCTTCGCGCGAAAGCTGCCGATAGTAGTCCTCATTGGTGGCGTGACATCCGTAGGCGGTGCCGAACACGATCGCGGTGCGCTCTCCGTTCCATTCGGGTGTGACCGAAGAGAGTCCCGCATCGGCCAGCACCGACGAAGCTGCGACCATGGCGAGACCACACAGTCGATCCATTCGACCGAGCTTAGGCGAAGGCCCGGTCCATTTTTCCGGTGCGATCGATTCGCCCGCACGCCACATTTTTTCGAACGCTCCGCTCACCAGAATCATCGCACCGCCACCTTTTCGACTCTGCGATAGAGGCTGACTCCTTCGAGCGTGGTCTCGTGGCGATAGCGCGATGAAACGAAGTTCCATAGCGCTGGATAGTTCTGCATGGGAAACGGAAAGCTGTAGTCGCCCGTCGAAGTATCGACGATATAAGACGGGGGATCGCGCTCGAGGTCGTTCATCAGCATCGCCCATCCTTCGGGCACGTTGTGGCCGAGCGCGGTTCCGCCGCTTGCTGTTCCACCGGAGAGAATGATGGTGTAGACGAAGCGCGTCGACGGGCAGCGATCGGTGGCGACGTAGTAAGTCGGATACCATCCCCACACGAAGATGCGATCGGTCGGTATGGTGTGCGCCCGAACGTATTCGGCGGGTGGACGATAGTCGGGGCTCGGGGACCAGAACGATCCCGACGATCCGTCGTAGAGACAGGCGAAGACGAAGAAGCCGGTCGCGGTGAACGCCAGCGCACCGGTGAGGATTTTCCTTCGTCGCGCGTCATCGCTGAGCCACGTCGCTGCGCCGATGCCGCCGAGCGTGCTGAGCGCGGGCAACATCAAGAGAAAGTAGTGGCCGTACATGCGTCCACCGATGAGCGCCGCGGTCATGGTTGCGCCAAACCAGATCCAGATGGAGAGAAGCTCGCTTCTGCGCGCGCGCGCTATCGCGGGAATGAGCGCCGGGCTTACCAGCAACAAGAATGGCGCAAAGCTGGTCAGGAGATGAAACGCGAAGCCGTGATCTTTAGTGCCCGACGGAATGTAGTGCCGAAGCGCGTAGGTCCAGGTCCAGAAGTAGGCATCGTCCCAAACGCCGATGGAACGCAGATGAAGCGCGACCGCGCCGACCGCGATGCAGAATCCGATGAGCAGCAAGATCGAATCGCGAGTCGGTTTCAAGATAGAGCGCGTACGCAGCATTTCGAGCGCGCGATCGGCACCGAGTGCGGCGAAGGTGGCGCCGGCAACTTGTTTGAAGAGCAGCGTCACGCCGCCGAAAAGTCCGGCCGGCAGAAAAAGCCAAGGATGTCCTTCGCGCGCTTCGAGGTAGCACCACATCGCCAGCGCCGAAGGCAGCACCGCGAACATCTCAGTGTTGCCCGCCAGCATCTTTGGGTAGAAGCTCGCCGAGTAGACGATGTAGAAAAGCGTGGTCCAAAATTGGGCGCGCTCTCCCGCGAAACGGCGCGCGATTCGTCCGCAGACGAGTGCCGTCAAAATCGCCGAAAGGGTCACCGCCAGATGAATCGCGTGCATGTCGTAGCGGCCAAAGAGCGCGAAGATCGATTTATAAGTATAGAAGATCAGTGGGAATTTGTTCTCGACCCCGTCGCGATAGGGCAGTCCCCCGTCGAGCAGCCGACAGGCGATGGCGGCGTAGGAGGCCTCGTCAAGGTCCATGATGGGTCGAAAAAAGCTCGGCAGATGGAGAAGAAAACCGAGCAGTATCAGTAGGGTGGAACTGCGCTTCACCTGGCGGGTTTAACATGGCGAGGCCGTCCTGTGTTGTGTTATCCATCGCCCATGTCGGAGCCGGTTTCGGTCAGCCTAGTGATTCCCTGTTTCAACGAGGCGGCGTCGCTGAAGGAGCTGAGCGCGCAGATCGACGAGTGCACTGCGCTCCTTACCGCCCGCGGCCATCAGGTCGAGGTGATCTATGTCGATGACGGCAGCCGCGATGCCACCGCGCAGATCCTCGAGCGCATGACCTCTGCTCGCCCGCAGATGAGCGTGATTCGGCTGGCGCGCAATTTCGGTCAGACCGCTGCTATGGCAGCCGGATTTGAAGCCTCCACCGGCGAGGTCATCATTCCGCTCGACGGCGATCTACAAAACGATCCAGCTGATATTCCGCGCCTGCTCGAGAAGATGGAAGAGGGCTACGACGTGGTCTCCGGTTGGCGACGCGATCGTCACGACACCTTTATCACGCGCAAGATTCCGTCGTGGGCAGCCAACGCCCTCATCTCCAAAATTTCCGGTGTGAAGCTTCACGACTACGGTTGCACGCTCAAGGCCTATCGCCGCTCGATGCTGGCCGGCGTGCATCTGTACGGCGAGATGCATCGCTTCATTCCAATCTACGCTGCGCAGCAGGGCGCTCGCGTCGCCGAGATCGAAGTCAACCATCGCGCGCGCGCGCACGGTCAAACCAAATACGGCCTGGGCCGCGTACCCAACGTCTTCCTCGATCTCATACTGGTGCAGTTTCTTTGGAAGTTTGGCACCAAGCCGATCCACCTGTTCGGCAAGTTCGGGCTAGCGAATATCGCGCTCTCGTTCTTCTCGTTCATCGGTATGATCTGGTTCAAATATTGGGGCGGCAAGACGTTCGTCGAGACGCCACTGCCGATGCTGACCATCATGTTCTTTCTCATCGGCTGCTTGTCGGTGCTGATGGGCCTGCTCGCCGAGGTGACCATGCGCACCTACTACGAGTCGTCGCGCGCGGCCACCTACGTCATTCGCGAATATTATCGTCAGGGCAAGGTCGAGCGGCCTCAGCTTCAGACGATCAAACGAACCGCCGTCTAAGGATCAGACGTCGTGTGCGGCATCGCTGGCGCAATCGACCTGAGCGGTGAGGCGCTCGACCGGCAGGCGCTGCGCGCCATGTCGGCGTCGATGCAACTGCGCGGGCCGGACGACGAGGGATTTCATTTCGAAGCGGGCGTGGGGCTGGCGCACCGACGGCTCTCGATCATCGATCTCGGGGGTGGCCATCAGCCGATGTCGACGCCGGATCAGTCGGTGACCTTGGTGTTCAACGGCGAGATCTATAATTTTCTCGAGCTGCGTGAGCGTCTTTCGCGAGCGGGACATTCGTTTCAGACGCACTCCGACACCGAGGTGATCCTGCACGCCTATCAGGCGTGGGGGAGCGGAGCGATCGCCGAGCTCGACGGGATGTTCGCGCTGGCGCTGTGGG
>PLXG01000148.1 GCA_003153195.1 Myxococcales bacterium | reverse complement strand
CAACACGCCGGGCTACTCGCGCCAGTCGGCAGTGGTGACCGCGATTCAACCGAACGATTTCGTCAACGGTCAGATGATCGGTGGCGGCGCGGAGATCACCGGTATTCAACAGGCGCGTGACACCTTTCTCGAATATCAGCTGCCGGCGGCGTTCGGCCAGGCGGCGCGCTCGAGCGCGGAGTCGGGCGTGCTCGGCCAGGTGAGCGATCTCGATCCCTCGGCCACCAACGGTGTAGGCTCGGCGCTCTCGCAATTTTACGCGCAGCTTCAGCAGCTCTCGCAGAACCCGGGCGATCCGGGGCTTCGGCAGACGGTGGTGGGACAGGCGCAGACTCTGACGCAGGCGTTCAAGACCACCAGTCAATCGCTGGAGGCCAATCGATCGGCTGTCGACACCCAGATCGCGGCGCTGGTTCCGCAGGTGAACACGCTGTCGACCCAGCTCGCCTCACTCAACCAACAGATCATCAACGCGGCGGCCTCGTCCACGCCGAACGATCTGATGGATCAGCGGCAGCAGGTGGTCGATCAGATGGAACAGCTCACCGGCGGACATCCGATTCCCGACGCCAAGGGCAACATCAGCTTCGGTCTCGCCGACGGCACCACGCTGGTATCGGGTGTGTCATCGGCGACGCTGGTGACCACGCCGGATTCGACCAACGGCAATCATTTGAAGCTTCAGATCAAGGAGCCGGGCGCCGTGATCGCCAGCGATCTGCCGGGCGCGATCGGCGGACAAATCGGCGGGCTCATCGATGCGCGTGACGGCGCGCTCAAAACGGCCGAGACGCAGCTCGACGGCCTCGCGTTCGATTTCGCCAACACGGTGAACACCGCGCATCAAGCCGGCTTCGCGCTCGACGGAACCACCACCGGTCAGAATTTTTTCGATCTAGGTGGGCTCGTCAGCTCGACTGGCGCGGCCGCTGCAATTTCGGTTTCGGCGCCGATCGTGGCCGACCCTTCGCTCATCGAGGCCTCCTCCACTGCTGCCGGCGTCCCGGGCGACAACGGCGCGCTTTTGGGCATGATCAACACCGAGACGGCCGCGCTGCCGTCGAGCGGCGCCAGCGCCGAAGACACGGTGAGCAACATGACCGCGCAGTTCGGATCGAGCGTGACCAACGCGCAAGCGATCAGCGATCACGACGCGGCGTGGAGCAGCAACCTCACGCAGATGCGCCAGTCGTATTCGGGCGTCTCGATCGATGAAGAGCTCATCAACATGCAGACGGCACAGACGGGATATCAAGCGGTCGCGCGCATCATCACCACCGCGCAGACCATGCTCGACACCCTGATGGCGCTGAAGGAGTAACCGATGCTGCGATTCACAGATCAATTGGCCTTCAATCAGGTGCAGACCAATACGGCCACCCTGGCGTCCAAAGCGGAAGCGGCGCAGATCGAAGCGTCGACGGGAATTCGCGTGCAACATCCCGGCGACGATCCGGCGGCGGCGGCGCTCATCGTGTCGCATCAGTCGGCGCTGACACGACTGACCGGAACTTCGACGGCGATGCAGCGTGCAACCGACGAGCTCAACTCGGCGGACGGATCGTTGGCGTCGGTGGTGAGCCTGATTCAGCAGGCCAAGCAGACCGCCACGCAGATGGCCAACGGCACCAACAACGCGTCGGACCGCGCCGCGGCCGCGCCGCAGATTCAAAATACCATCAGCCAAATCTCCGCGATGATGAACGCACGGGTGGGAAATCGCTACGTTTTCGGTGGCGACAAAGACTCCACGCCTCCATTCGACGCGAGCGGCAACTACAGCGGCGACACCAACGTGCGCCAAATCGAGATTGCGCCCGGCGTCAATCAAGCCGTCTCGGTCCGCGCCGATGTCGCGCTCAAGGGTACGGGCGGTGGTGTGGACGTTTTCGCTACCCTGTCCGCGCTCAACACCGCGCTCACTAATAATGATCAGTCCGGCATCACTGCGTCGATCGATCAGCTGAATACCGCGCTCACCCAAGTGACCAACGTCCGCTCGGCCGGCGGCACTTATGTGAACGCGCTCGACACCGCCACCACCGTGAACGCCTCGGCGCAAACCGACGAGCAGGCGCAAATCTCTAGTTTGCAGGACGCAGATCCGATCACTTCAGCGTCGCAACTTACTCTGTCGCAGACCGCCCTACAGGCAGCCATCTCGTCGGCGTCGCAGATGTTCCAATTCACGCTGGCGGACAAACTTCGCTAGCTTCCTTACCAAACATTTTTTTGAGAACGCCTTATCGGATCTCGGTCGGGTGACGAAGATAAGACTGAGGCGAACGAAAACACCTCGCCGCTTAAAAGGAGACCTCCATGTCGTTTTCAATTCGGTCCAACATCGCCTCGCTTGATACAGAACGGAATTTGAACAACACGCAAAACGAACTGAACAGCTCGCTGCAGAAACTGTCCTCGGGATATCGCATCAACAAGGCGGCTGATGACGCGGCCGGGTTGGCGATCTCGGACAAGATGCTGGCGCAGGTTCAGGGCCTCAATCAGGCGCAGCTGAACGGCCAGTCGGGCATCGACATGCTGCAGACTGGTGAAGGCGCGATGAACGAGCAGACCACCATGCTCCAACGTATGCGCGTCCTCGCCGTCGAAGCAGCCAACGGTACGATGACTTCGTCGGACCGCGCCAACCTCGCGCAAGAAGTTGGACAGCTTCAGCAGCAATTCGACAACATCGCGCAGTCGACCTCGTACAACGGACAGTCGCTGATCAACGGATCGCTGAGCACGGCGCTCGGCGCGGTCACCCCTGCGATCATGCAAGGTGCGTCTACCGCTGCTGGTAACGTCAGCGCCATCGACGTCTCGGGCGCGCTCGCGGGCCACACCTTTCTCTTCAGCGCCGCGTCACCGGCAGGAACCATCACCTTGACCGACACTACCAACGGCAATTCGCAGACGATCAACAATGCAACAGTCATCGCCAGCTACAACAGCACCAGCGGATCAGAAACCCTCGCGTTCTCGAGCCTGGGTGTGAAAATTACTCTTTCGGCGACGGCGGCCTCGGCTTCGGCCAACCTCGATGCGGTCTTCCACGCGGCAGACAGCATCGCGACCTCCACCACCGGCGGCACGGTCACGCTGCAGGTCGGCGCCAACACCAGCGCCGGCAACACCGTCGCACTCAGCTTCATCGATACCTCGCTGAACGCCACCAGCTCGAACACCACGATGGCCGCGCTCTACACCGCGATCAACAACTTCGTCAACGTGGGCACCAACCAGTCGAACGCGACTGCGCTCATCAACGCGATCGACCCCTCGCTCCAGACCATCGACGCCAACCGCGCGACTCTCGGCGCTCAGCAGAACCGCGTCCAAGCCTCGATCGACAACATGGCGGTCTCTTCGGAGAACCTCCAGTCCGCCTACAGCGACATCAAAGATGTCAACGTCGCTCAGGAATCGGCGGCGCTGAGCCAGAACACAGTGCTCATGCAGGCCGGTGTGTCGGTGCTCGCGCAGGCAAATCAGCTACCGCAATTGGCCCTCAAGCTCTTGGGCTAACCCAGGCTTCGGGGGCTCACCAGAGTCTCAGAGCTTGGTGATCGATAACCGCCCCACGGTGGTAGACAGCTACCGTGGGGCGGGTTTACTATAAGGGAAGAGGTATAGATGGCCACGAACACCATCAGCAGCGCCGCCTCGACCATCGCTCCGACGTTCACCGCCGGAGGCCTCGCATCCGGTCTCGACACCAACTCGATCGTCGATGGTTTGATCAGCGCGATGTCGGCGCCGCTCACCCAGAACAGCAACAAGCAAGCGGCGTTCACGGTTCAGTTATCGTCACTCGCCGATCTAAGCAGCAAGCTGAATGCGGTGCAGACGGCTGCCGACGCGATGAGCACCGGCGCAACGGTGGTGAATCCGTCCACGAGCTACTCCGATTACAATGTCACCACTCAGTCGGGAAGTTATACGGGAAGTTATTCCGTCAAGGTCTCCTCGCAGGCCACGCAAGCGAAGTGGATCTCCGATACATCCGCGGGATTTCCGGCGGTCAACTCGCAGGTCAAGGCGGGAACCCTCCATCTCACGTCCGGCGGCACTACTACCGACGTGACGATCAATCAGGGCGACACGCTGCAAGATGTGGTTGCCAACATCAACAACACGTCCGGCAGTCCGGTGACCGCGGCCATCATCAACAACGGCACGTCCAACTTCATCACCTTTACCGCCAAGAACACCGGCTTCCGCGTGGGTCAGACCCCGGACGATGCGCTCACCATCACCGAAGATTCTACCGGTCCCGATGGACAGGCGATCGGCGCCCAGGTTTCGACTGCCGCCACCAATGCGAACTTCACTATCGACAACATCGCCTTTCAGAGCTCGACCAATGCGGTGCAAAATGCGATTCCTGGCGCGACCATCAACATCACCGGCGCCAACAATGTGAACGAGTCGGTTACGCTGGCGACCAGCAGCAGCGCGACCGCGGCCAAGATTCAGAGTTTTCTCGACTCGCTCAACACCGTCTCAGGTGTATTGAAAACGGCTCTGGCACCGTCGCAAGGATCGGACGTCTCGTCGAGCATCAACTCGAGCTCGGTCCTCAACCTGCAGCTCAAGCTTCAACAGATCATCACCGACCCGGTGAACCCGTCTGGAACCATTCAGTCGCTCGGTGACATCGGCATTTCGATGGCGCAGGATGGCACGCTCTCGCTCGATCAGACCAAGCTCGCATCGGCGCTGGCCACCAATCCGGACGGAGTGAACTCGCTGTTCTCCGCCACCAATGGAGTCGTGTCGAAAGTCGACGATCTGGTGACCGCCGAAACGGCGCCGATCGTCGGAGATCTATCGACGCAGACCAACACCATCAACGACCAGATCACCGAGCTCAAGCAAGAGGCGTCAGATTTTCAGGCACACCTCGCTCAAGTGAAGACGCGTCTTCAGGGACAGTTCGCGGCGATGGAGCTCATCGTTAGTAAGCTAAAGAACGCTGGAAACTTTTTGACTGCGGAGTTCGCGCAGATGACCGCGACCAACGGTAGCTCTAGCTCTAGCTCTGGCTCTAGCAGCTCGAGCGGTGGCTAACACTTAGGATAAGACCATGAACGCTGCGCGCGCATATCGATCGGTTCAGAACGAGACCGCTTCTAAAGAGCGCCTCATGGTGCTTCTGTTCGAGCGAGCACTCGAGCATATTCGTACCGCCACCAAGGCTCTTGACGAGCGCAAGCCGCGCGAGGCGGTCAAGCCGATCGCCAAGGCGACCGAGATCGTGATTCATTTGGCCGCCACGCTCGATCACAAAGCGGCGCCGGCACTTTGCAAGAATCTCGACAGGGTCTACAAATTCGTGATCTATCGTCTCACGCAGGCGCAGGCGCGCAAGGTTGCTCCGCCACTTCGCGAGGCCGAGCGTGTGTTTGCGCCGATCGTCAGCGCGTTCGCCACCGCAGTCGCCAAGATCAAGCCATGACCAAGTATAGCGTCGGATTCGGCGGAAGCCCGCTGGTTGAGCGTCTCACCGCGCTCAAGCTGGCACTCGCATCGGAAAATCTCGACGATGCAGCCCGGCTCGCGGGTGAAGTCGACGAGCTTTGCGTCGCTCGAAAAGCGCTCGGCAAACCGCTCGACGAGGCTGAGCTAAGAAAGGCCATCGCGATTCACCAAGAGTGCTTGGTGCTGGCGGCATCGCGCGCGAACGGACTGCAAGGCGAGCGCGGACAGTTTGCCAAGTCAGTCCGAGCCAACGCCCACTACCGCCCGCGCTAAACGCGCGCGCCATTCGGCCGGATCGCTGCTTACGTCCGACCGAAGGGCGCGAAGCGGCGAGCGTCGCGAGCGAACCCGCAAGATACCAAAAATTAACAGAATTCCGCGGCTGGCTCGCGCTTCCTACAACCTATTTCGGAGTGGTAGCTCGCTTTAAGTAGGTGGCGGCGAAGTCGCTTTTTCTCCGCTTGTCGATGTGCGACAGCGCGAAGTGCGTGAGGTCGAAACTGCCGTAGGTTTCCATCAGCAGCGCCAACTTGAAGAGCTGCTCATCGCTCAGACGGTCGAGCGTCATCAGATTTCTCACGTAGACCGCGTCGGTCCACAGGTGCTGCTGCGGCGCGTTCACGTTATTGTTATAGACGATCGGCTTGAGCGCGCGCCCGGCCACGCCGAGAAATTTGTGGAACGAAAATCCCTCCGCGCGAAGATAAACGGTCACGTCTTCATACAGCGGCTGCCCCACATAGATGGGCTCGAACTCCACTTCGGTCACGATGGCGACCACGTTCTGGAGCGTCTTTTGTCCGCCTTGAAAAAACTCGAGCTCGGCGCCTTGGATGTCGATCTTGATGAAATCGACGTTCGAAATTCCCGCGCTGTGCGCGAAGTGGTCGAGGCTGACCGTGTCGATTTTGATCTTCTTGGTGGTTCGAACCAACTCTCCCAGACTGTGGAACAGATCGCAGTATTCCTGATTGGGCGGATAGAGCGACGAGCACATCGGCGCGGCAGCGACGTAGAAGTCACGCGTCTCTTCGGCGCGGCCGAGCGCTTGCGCGTGAAACTCGATCCCGGGCGGCGCGATCTTGTTCAAGCGATCGCACTCTTCTTTGTCGACCTCGAAGGCGATCACGCGCGAGCCCGGAAAGGTGGTCAAAAAGTGATGAAAGGGCTCCTTCGCATCACTCCCAAGAGGGATGGCGCCTACCTCGAGCATGGTGAGCTTCAGGTTCACGCCCTTGTCTTTCAAGATCTCTTCGAGCATTGACGACATCATATATTGTGCGAACATAATCCACATGAAAAATGCTCTCATGACACGCTCGAGGCCACGGTGACGTCAGCGACGACGACGGAAGAGCGGGAACCGGTCGACTTCGCGCTCATCCCGCTCGGCGTCGAGGTCGCGGTACCACGCACGCTCCGACAGATCACTCCTTACGTGCTCAAGGAGCAGGGAGATTGGTTCGAGGACGAGATCAAATTCATTCGCAAGATCATCGAGCCGGGTTCGCGCGCGCTCGACATCGGCGCCAACCACGGTGTCTACGCGCTCACGCTCGCCAGGCTCGTGGGACCGAGCGGCAAGGTGTGGGCCATCGAGCCGGATCCGCTGCCGATGGGACGCCTCCGACGATCGGTTGCGCGCAACAAGTTCGGAAACGTCACGCTCATCGAAGCGGGATTGTCGAATCATGTCGGCAGAGCGCCTCTCTACACCTCGGGCCATTCGGAGCTGAACTCGCTCACCGGCGCGAGCGGTAGCGCGTCGCACGAGATCGAGCTCAAGACCCTGGACGGATGCGTTCGCGAGCACGAGATTGAAAAGATCGACTTCGTGAAGCTCGATGCCGAAGGCGAAGAGGCGCGCATCCTCGAAGCGGCCGGCGAGTTTTTGAAGAACGAAGACCCGGTCATCATGTTCGAGCTCAAGCACGGCGACCAGCTCAATCTTCCCCTCATCAAACAGTTTCAAAGTCTCGGCTACGATTCGTATCGGCTGGTGCCGGGGCTCGATGTCCTGATTCCGTTTTCGGCGGACAGCAAACCCGACGGATTTCTGCTCAACCTCTTCGTCTGCAAGAAGAGTCGCGCCGCCTCGCTGGAAAAAGAGGGCATCTTGGCCACCGTCCTGGAAAAGCCGAAGGGCGACTCAGGCGCCGATTGGAAGAGCCATCTCGCCCCGTTTCCCTATGCACAGCTTTTGTCTGACAAATGGAAAAGCGCGCCCAAAGAGCCCGGCTGGGAGAATTATGAAAAGGCGCTCGAGCTGTACGTGCGCGCCCATGCTCCCGGCGTCGCGCCCGGCGCTCGTTTCATGCTGCTCAACGAATCGCTGCAGCTCTTGGCCGGCCTATTTCCCATTCACGCGAACTTCTCGCGCGGACAGACCTTGGCGCGCGTGGCGTGGGAGCTCGGTCTGCGCCAGTCGGCCATTCAGGTGCTCACCATGCTGGTGGGACTGTTCGAGAGCAATCAGCAGCTCAAGCTCGATGAGCCCTTCTTGCCGGTTTCGCCGCGCTACGAAATGGTCGATCCCAAGCAGTCGCTCGGGCAGTGGTGCCTGTCGGCCATCTTGGAGCAGCGCGAGACCCTGCGGACCTTCTCGTCCTTTTTTGAGACCGAGCCGGCGATCCCCACGCTGGAAGCAATCGCGACCTTGGGCTTTCAGAGCGAGGCGATGAAACGCCGTCTCGAAGTCATGAAGAGCAAAGCGTCCGGCCAATCAGGCTGACGCGCAGTATTTTTTCCATCGTTCACGATAGGCCGACTCGAGATTGCGCGTGAAGCGCGGGCCGTCGCATAAGACCGAGGCGAGCAATCGATCCCGCAAGTCGGCCCGCAAGTCGGCCCGGTCGCCAAAGGTTTCGTCGCTTGCGGCCCGGGCCTTGGCGATGGCGGTGAACTCTTCGTCGCTGTGTGCGACGAGCTCGGAAAGCCCGACGGCGGAGAGCAGGCTCACCCCTACCCTGCCGGCGTGCAAGGTCCCGGCGCGCGTGATCACCGGCACTCCCATGAGCAGCGCTTCGCAGGTGGTGGTGGTGCCGTTATACGGCGTGGGATCGAGCGCGATGTCGATCTCGTGGTAACTGTCCAAATGCTCGTGCAGCGACTCGGTGGGCGGACGCAACTCCAACCGCGATCGCGCAACCCCGCGCGCTTCGAACGCCGAGAAGATCCATTCGCGTGCCTGCTCATCGCCGAGGCCCCTCGCCTTGAGTAGCAGCCGCGCCTCGGGGATCGAGACGAGGGTGCGCGCCCACAGATCGAGCGTGTGCGTGCTGAGCTTGGCCAGACTGTTGAAAGAGCCAAACCGAACCTCTCGCCCACGCGCTGACCGCGGCTTGATGGGCGGCGTGTCCCCAATGGGGGTGTAGCAGAGAAACGTAGGATCGATCCTCAAGATCGATTCGTCGCCGTTCGGATCGGTCAGCCGATCGGAGATTCGCGCGTCGATCGCCGACAGGCCGGTCGCGTGCGGATAGCCGAGATAACTGAGCGCCAGCGGCGCCGGCTTCCGGGCAAAGGTGAGCAGCCGATTTCCCGCGTTAT
Organism: Myxococcales bacterium; assembly: GCA_003153195.1. Lineage (GTDB taxonomy): Bacteria > Myxococcota_A > Polyangia > Palsa-1104 > Palsa-1104 > PALSA-1153. The sequence continues at coordinate 4,444 of PLXG01000148.1, read as the reverse complement.
GACCCGCCAGATCGATCAATAGATCGATGCGATCCTCGGCGATTGTCGCCGCCAGCGTCGGATCGGAAAGTCGCGCGGTCTCGCACCAAGAATCGGCGGCCTGCGAAAACATTTCGGTCACGCCGTCCGGCTGCGTCACGTCGGAATAGGCAAACAGCTCGATCTGATCGCGATCGCGATAGCGAAAGATCGCATCGAGAAAATAGGCGACCGAGTGCGCGCGAAAATCGGGCGACACGTAGCCAATGCGAAGACGCCGGTTGGGATCGCGGCTTATCGGTGTACGATTCACCGGCGAAATCGTGCGTGCGTGGCGCTCCTCAAACTGGTGATGCGCCGCGGCCAGGGTCGGCTGATCTTCGACGACGTATTGCATTGCCATGAGACAATTGCTGCGCACCTGCGCGGCATCAGGTGAGGAGTCGAGGGCGGCGCGATATTCGATCAGCGCTTCATCCACGCGCCCAAAATCGCACAACACGTTGGCCAGGTTGTTGTGTGCATCGACCAATCCAGGCGCACGCGCAATCGCCCGACGAAAGGAGGTCTCCGCTTCGCTGATTCGCCCACTCTCTTTGCAGAGCGCTCCATAGAGGTTGTGCGCCTCGGCCAAATCTGGGGCGCAGGCGAGCGCCCGCTTGGTCGTCTCCTCCGCTGCGCGCGGCTGACCTGACGCCTTTTGCAGCACCGCCAGATTGTGAAGAATCGACCCGTCGTTCGGCCCAAGCGCGAGCGCGCGATCGTAGGCCGCCAGCGCGCCTTCAAAATCTCCCGCGCGTTTTCGCTCGAGCGCCTGCGCCGCACAAGATCTCGCAATCGCCCCGCTCACTTGCGCGACTTTCTTGGACAGCGCGGCGTCTTCTGGTCGCGACGCCTGCCCGAGCAGATAGGCCGCGTGCGCCTCTTCCAGCATGCCGCGCCTGACCAATGTGTCGCCGAGATTGATCCGCGCCGACGAAAACTCGGGATCGATCGCCAGCGCGCGCGCGAACTGCGCGGCGGCCTCGGCGAATTTTCCCAGCCGCAGAAGCGCGATGCCGTGATGGTTGGCGAAGTTGGCATCATTCGGCGCAAGTGCGACCGCGCGCTCGAGCGCCTCACGACCTTCGTCGAGTCGCGCGAGATCGAGCAGCACCAGGCCGAGCAGATTCCACGCTTCCACCACTGCACCATCGGTGGAGAGCACCTGGCGATAGATCGCTTCGGCCTCGTTGAGTCGCCCGGCTTTGTGGTGCTCGAGCGCGCGTGCAAGCGCGTCGGTCACTGTCCGCGCTTCGCCTCGGCGACCTTCTCGCGCTCGCAATAGTCGACCCAAGCGCGTCGGTACACCGCTTCGATCTCGGCGGTGACCACCTTCCCGTCGAGTAACGTGGAACGTGAAAGATCGTCGCGCAAAGAGGCACGAATGGCCGCGAGACGATCGCGATCAGAGGCAAGCTCGACCGCGATTCGGCGATAGCCGGCGATGTCTTGGGCGATCCACTCCGGATGTCCGACGCGCGAGAGCAAGCTCACTCCGACGCGGCTGGCGTGCACTCGACCGGCGCGGGTCACCACCGGAATTCCCATCCACAGTGCTTCGCAGGTGGTGGTGGTGCCGCAGTAAGGATAGGTGTCGAGCGCGATGTCGATCTCACCGTAGAGCGCGAGATGACCTCGCTGACCGAGAATCGCTCCCAAGAGATCGACCCGCGCAGGTCCAATGCCGGCGCCCGCGAACCGCTCGCGAAACGAGCTCATCACCTGCGGATGATCGAGCCCTTTGCCCTTCACCTTCATGCGCGAGCCCGGCACCGCCAACAAAATCTCCGACCACGCGGCGATCACCCCGTCGTTGATCTTCGAAAGATGATTGAACGACCCGAAAGTGACATGACCGGCGGTCAAAAACGGCAGCGGCCCTACCTCTGGCGCATCCACCGACGGTTGATAGCAGAGAAATCCCGACGGAAGCCGCGCCAGCTTTTCCGAGTGAAACTGATCGGCCTCCGGTGGATCGGCCCAGGCATCGGTGATGCGATAGTCCATCGTGGAAAGTCCAGTGGTGTCGGGATAGCCGAGATAGGTGAACTGCAGCGGCGCCACCCGACGGGCGAACAGGGTCATTCGATTTTTGGCGGTGTGCCCCGAGAGATCGACCAAAATGTCGAGGTTGTCGTCGAGGATGATGCCCGCCAGCTCGGCGTCGGTCTTTCCCGATATTGGCCGGAAGACATCGCACTTGCCGGCGATTCGCTGCGTGAGCGCATCGGGAACCGCGTCGTCACTATAGGCGTAAATCTCGAACGCGCTACGCGTGCACGCGGTCAAGATCGGCTCGATGAAATAGGCGACCGAGTGCGTGCGAAAATCGGGAGAGATGTATCCGACCCGCAGCTTTCGATTGGGATCGAGAATGCGCGGAAGGTCGACGGCGCGCGCGCGCGGCAGCTCGTCGAACACACGATGCTCTCGGTAAAGTTCGGCCGGATCGAGCTCCTTCTGATAGTGCATCATGAACAAAAAGTTGCTGCGCATGGTGGAATGGTTGGGCTCGAGCGCCAGCCCTTTGCGAAATGCAGCCAGCGCGTCGTCGGTGCGGCCGAGCTCTCCCGACGCGACTCCCAAATTCGAATGAGCCGCCGCTTTGGTCGGATCGAGCGCGATCGCCTTCTTCGCCATTTCGATCGCCTCAGTGAGACGGCCCTGATCTTTGAGAATCGCCGACGCGTTGAGAAACGGAATTGCATTTCCCGGCAAAAGCCCAGCCGCGCGATCGAACGCCGCGAGCGCCGCATCGAGCTGACTGAGCGCACGCAACACTCCGCCAAGACCGTTGTACGCCCCACCCGCTTGCGGGTTGAGCGTGATCGCTCGCTCGAACGCGGTCTTGGCCATTAGGTGCTGGCCGATCTTGGCGAGCACCGCCCCGACGTGGAAATAGGCTTCGGCAAAATCGGGTTTGAGCGCGATGGCCTGACGAAACGAGCGCAGCGCCGAAGCGTCTTCGCCGAGCTTTGCAAACAGACGACCCAGATGATCGTGAAAGATCGCCACCTCGGGCCGCAGCGCCACCGCCTTTTCGAGATGCGCGCGCGCGTCGTCGAAGCGATTCGCGTCGATCTCGATGAGCCCCAGCAGACTCAGCGCATCGGCGTGTTTGGGATCTGAGGCCAGCACCGTTTTGTAGGCCTTCTCGGCCTCGCCGAATCGCCCGGCCTGATGGTGCTCCACCCCCTTTTGAAACCCGTCTTTCATCGCCGACACTATATCCTCCCGCACCTTCAATTTCGACTATATTGGAGTACGTGCGCTATCGGTCCTTTGCCGAGTTTTGGCCATTTTACGTCGCTGAGCACGCGAAGCCGCTGACCCGGCGGCTGCATTTCATGGGCACGAGCGGTGTGCTGCTTTTTGCACTGGCGACGATCTTCACCGGTCAGCTGCGACTGATTTGGGGGATGCCGCTGTTCGGGTACGGATTCGCTTGGGTCGGACATTTTTTCGTCGAGCACAATCGACCGGCCACGTTCAAACATCCGCTGTATTCGTTGCTGGGAGATTTCGTGATGTACAAAAAGATGTGGCTTGGTCAAATGGATCGCGAAATCGCCGCCCGCAAGCATGGCTAAGTTCGTTCTGCTCATCTCGTTCATTCTCTTCGGTTGCACGGCCAAAGCGAAGCCAACTGCACGCGCAAGCGCTCTCGTTGCTACGCGCCCCTATTCTCTGAAAGTGCCCATCGGTTACTCAGCGCGCAAGCCCACTCCGCTCCTGATGCTGCTTCACGGGTACGGGTCCACCAGCGCGAGTACTGATTTCTATTTCGGCGCCACCGCGCTCGCCAATGAAAGAAAGGTCCTGGTGGCGATCCCGAATGGAACCGCCGACCCGCACGGCAAACAATTTTGGAACGCCACCGACGCCTGCTGTAATCTCTACGGCTCTACCGTCGACGATGTTGCCTATCTGAATGCGTTGGTCGACGACGTGCAATCCAAGTACAACGTCGATACCAAGCGAATCTATCTTGTCGGACATTCGANNATGGCAAATCGAATGGCGTGTGATTCGAACGGGCGTTTCGCCGCAATTGCCAGCCTGGCGGGAGCGCAGTGGAAGGATCCGGAAAGGTGCAGTCCTACGAGCCAGGTGTCGGTCTTGCAGATTCATGGCGACGCCGACCCCGTCATCTCGTATGAAGGCGGCGCGCTGCGCATGAGCCATAAAGTCTATCCGTCGGCACACGACACGGTTGCCACGTGGGCGAACAAGAACAAATGCACTTCCGGACTTCAGTCGAGTGCCAACACGCTCGATCTGGAAGCGACCTTGCCCGGCGCAGAGACCACCGTCGATCGCTTTGGAGGATGCCCCAAAGGCGGCGCGGTCGAGCTGTGGACGATTCATGGCGGCTCGCATGCCCCCAACTTTCAGCCGACCTTTCTCTCGACCGTGTACGACT
>PLXG01000288.1 GCA_003153195.1 Myxococcales bacterium | reverse complement strand
TCCAGCGTTCGCGTTCAGCATCAATCTGCCGAAACCGATCCCGCAAATGTACGACAGCGAGGACGAGCGCGGATTGGTGCAGGCGCTGTTCGATCGCTATGACCGCGAGCGACTCACTCCAGCGGTGGATGCGGAGTTCAGCGCGCTCGGGCGAGAGCGGGCTCGCCGTGCTCCGTTTCGCACCTACGTTTGGCTGCCGCTTCTGCGAATCAATGGAATGTGGCGCAGCGTGTCGGGATCAGAGCTCACCATGCGGTCGAGGATCTTTCACCTGCCCGAGTTCAGGTGGGCCGTCAAATGGCTCGATCGCGGGCTCTATGCACTGGCGGCGCTGGGGACGATCTTTCTCTTTAGACGGATGAAGATCGTCGCGGCGGCGCTGCTGTCGGTGGTGGTGGTGCGCTCCTTGGTGCTCGGATACACCGTGCCGCTCGGACTCTCGCAGCGCTTTTTGGCGGAGATCTTTCCGCTCCTGATCGCGATGGCAGCGCTGGCGATCGCTGGACTGCGCGAACGCAAACGTTCGCTGTAAAAGATCGAATCCTTTGATAGGGTACGCACATGGCCGACGTTCTTGCGCACATCACCGGTACCGTCTGGAAGATCGAAAAATCGCAGGGCGAAACAGTGAGCGAAGGTGACGTCGTCATCATCCTCGAATCAATGAAGATGGAGATGCCGATCGAAGCGCCCTGCGCCGGCACCGTTCGCGAGATCAAGGTCAAAGAGGGCGAAGCGGTCGACGAAGGAAAAGTCGTCGCGGTGATTGATCCGTAAGGCCGATCCGTAGGCCGATCCGTAAGGCCGACAGACCGTCAGCGCGCTGGAACGATCGGACGGGGTTTGTCCGTTTTCAAGATCAACGACCACGGTTGGGACTTCAGGATGCGATGCGCTTCGTGTAGATCGTCGTAAAGTTCTTTGTCGTGAATGATTCCGCCGATAGTCCCTTTGCCTTGATCGTAAAATGCCACCAGCGACTGAACCTCTCCGACGATCTTCTCACCGATGGTCACGGTGTGCCTGAGCCGCGACAGCGCTTCGAGTAGGAGCGCTTTCCGTTCCGGTGTGGCGAATGCATCGATGGCCGCGAGGTTGGTCATCGCCACGTCGATTCTGGTACCGACTGCGTGGAGCTCGGGCGCGGCGTGCTCAGCCAGTGCGTAGATCTCTTTGGAGAGGGTCGCGATTCGCGAAAAGCCGCCGGCCTCGCGAACGGTCCCCAGGAGCGCGTGGGTCTCTTCGAGCATCTGTTCGAACTGCTTTTCGATGACGGTGAATCTTCCCGTCTCGATTCCCGAGAGCGTGCCGATGAGTGAATCGACCGCGGACATGAGCGCATCGAACTCGGGACGGCAGTCGTGCATCACCGCCAGCACCAAGCGCAGATTGGTTTCGCCGTATTCGAGAAATCGATCGATCTCGGGCGGATCGACACCGCGGACGTGTGCACCGTCGGTGAGTGGCGCGCTGGGCGTGCGGCCATTCGGCGTGGCGCCCACTTCCAAGTAGGCTTCGCCCAAAATGGAGGGCGTGGAGATGAAGAACTCGGAGTCGACGGGGATTTTTTCCAACCACTCGCGTTCGATGAAGGCGTCGATCTCGATGGCGCGCTTGTCGGCGGGCGACGCGGCTGGAAGTGGCGAGATGCCGCGCACCTCACCGACCTCGCGGCCGGCCACGCGTACTTTGGCGCCGTCGCGCAGCATACCGGGCGTCGCCATGCGAACGTGAATGAGCCCGCCGGAACCGAGGGTGCGACCGGAGAGCGAGAGCATCAGCGCGACCAGAAATAGAAGCACCAGCACCGACGATGCACCGACGACGCGCTGAAGGCTCGCGCCGGAATCGTCAAACGGAGGTCCCAGACTCATTGGCTAATCTAACCCCAGAGTTCGCCTCGGTTGACCAAGCGAGGGCGAGACTGGCGAGACGAATCGCGAGCGCGCCCGAAACGACCGACCGAGCCGTACCCGTAGGTACGGCGACCGAGGAAGTGAGGACGAAAGCCGCGAGTCGGCCGCTAGGCTCGTCCGCAGCGGATCGACCGAGGCGAACTCTGGGGTTAGTTCTTCCAGAAAAACTTCCACGGATTGCGCTTGAGATCGCGCACCAGCTCCTTCAAGTCGTCGTAGATCTGCTGCTCGACCAGAAGCGCACCGGCGGTACCTTTGCCCTTTTTGACGTCGGCCACGATCGATTGCGCATCGGAGGCGATGGCTTGCGCCTTATTCGAGAGCGAGGTCAGATCGTCGAGCGCCTTGACCAACTTGTCGCGCTCGCCCGGTCCGACGATGCCGGTCAAGTTGTTGATGCCGTCGAGCGCGCGCTTGGCTTTGGCGATCAGCGGATCGATGTCGCGTTTGATCGACGAGGTGAGTGACTCCACGTTGCCGAGCGTGTTGCGCAGACTGGACGAATCGCCCACGCCGGTGCGAATCGACGCCAAGAGTCCCGATGCCTCTTTGGTCAAGCTGTCGACGTTGGTGATGAGCCGCTTGATCTCCGGCTGATTGTCCTTGAGCAGGGTGTCGAGCGTGCGCACCACCGATGCGCCCGACTTGAGGAAATCGCGAATGACGTCTTTGTCCTCGCGCAGAAGTGCGGTGATCGAGTCGAGAAATTCGTAGAGCCGCGCGACGATGAGGTCGGTACGTGGCGGATCGACTCCGCGAACCACCGAGCCAGCGGTGAGCGCAGGCTTTTCGAAGTTGCCCGGCTGAATCTCCATGTACTGCTCGCCGAGTACACCTTGCGTGTTGACGAAAAATTCGGCGTTCTGCCGAATCGCCTCTTTGGCTCTGTCTTCCAACCAAAGTCCGACGCGTACCTGCACGCGCCGTCCGGTCTGCGCGTCCATCTGCCCGCCCATGAATCGGACCTCGGCGACCTTGCCCACTTTGATGCCCGAGATTTTCACCGGCGCGCCCGATTGGAGATTTCCCGAAAAGTCGTAGTCCACATAGATCGGATAGCCGCCACCCAGGCTGATGTTGCCGAGCAGCACCAGAAATCCACCGAGCAGCGCGAGCGCGGTCAGGATCAGCGCTCCGACCTTGAATCCCGTCGATTTCATCTCGGCTCCATCTTAATTGAAAGCAAGTTCCTCGTCGACATTAGACCTTTCTAAAACCCCGGCGTTTCCATCGGTCCTTGCGAGCGGCCGGAGACGAACTGCTGCAAGATCGGATCGGGTGAGGCCTTGAGCTCGGCCGGCGTACCCACGAAATGCGCCACGCCTTGGTAGATCATGGCGATTCTGTCGGCGATGGAGAAGATCGAGGTGAGATCGTGCGATACCACGATCGAGGTGACCCCCAGATCGTCCGAGAGCTTGCGAATCAAACGATCGATTCGGCGCGCGTTCACCGGGTCGAGGCCGGTGGTGGGCTCATCGAACAGCACCACCTCCGGCTTCATGGTGAGCGCGCGGGCGATGGCGGCGCGTTTGCGCATCCCGTCGGAGAGCGCGGCCGGGTAAGCCTGATAGGAGTCGCTCAAGTTTACCTGGTCGAGCAGACCCGCGGCCTCTTTTTCGGCGTCGCGTTCGGAGAGTCCCTGATGTTTGCGCAACGGAAGCGCCACGTTTTCGAGCAGCGTCATCGAATCGAAGAGCGTGGCGTGCTGAAATACCATGGCGCAGCGCTTGCGAACGTCGTAGAGCGCCTGCTCCGATAGACCGTCGACGCGATTTCCGTCGAGCAGAATCTCGCCGCTGTCGGGACGAAGCAGCCCGATGATGTGCTTGATGGTGACCGATTTGCCCACGCCGGAGGTGCCAATGATGAACAGCACCTCGCCTTTGCCGACGCCGAAGTCGACGCCGCGCAAAACTTCTTTGCCGGAAAATGATTTTCGCACTTTGCGAAATTCGATCTTCGCGGTTCCCTCGACCCTCGACCCTCGACCCTCGACTCCGCTCATGCCGGCCTCTGCAGTGTGAACAGCGCCACGCCTGACAGAATGAAGTCGAGCAGGATGACCACGAACGAAGCGGTGATCACCGCGCGAGTGGTGGCGGCACCTACGCCTTCCGATCCGCCGCGCGCCGCAAAGCCGCAAAATCCGGCCACGATCGGAATCGCTGCGCCATAGGCCACGCACTTCATGAGGCCGGTGAGTAGATCGCCGATGTGCACGTGGGAGAAATCGAGGAACACCATCGGATTTACATGAAAGCTGAATCGCGCGGTGAGCGCGCCCATCCCCAGCGCCACCGCGACGCCGAAGATGGTGAGCACGGTGGTCATGACCAGCGACGCGATGAAGCGCGGCACGATCAGATAGTCGATGGGATCGACGTTGTTCATGCGCAGCGCGTCCACCTGCTCGGTCACCACCATGGAACCGATCTCGGCGGCGATGCCGGCACCGACCCGAGTGGCCAGCATCATGGCGGTCAAGGACGGGCCGAACTCGTGGACTAAGATCTTGATGAATTCGCTGCCGACCTGCGACAGATCGCCGGTGATGTGATTGACCTGCAGGCAGGTCTGAAACACCAGCACCATGCCGATGAAGCCGAGCGTGACCGCGATGAAGATGAGCGAGCGATTGCCCACTTGATACATCTGCTCGATCACGGCACCTTTTTCCCGGCCGCGCGCGGAGAGCGAGAACGAGCCGGCCAAGGTGCGGCCCAGCACGCGAAAGAACAGTCGCAGCTCGTCCTTCATGAGGCTCGCCACTCGCCGGTCATCGGAAGATCATGGTGAGCAAGTTGTCAGACAACATGATGGCGATGGCCGCCGCGACCACCGCGTCGTTTACCGCGCGCCCCACCCCGACCGCGCCCCCTTTGACCGAGACGCCGTAGTGGCAGCTGGTAATGGAGATGG
>PLXG01000129.1 GCA_003153195.1 Myxococcales bacterium | reverse complement strand
TCGGCAACGTGGATGCCACCAAGATCTACACACTTCTCAACACCCGCCCGACCGGCATCTCCTCGTACTAAGAGCGCATCAGGCTAGGGCGCATCAGATGCGCTCTAGGGCCTTCCGCCGCTGAATGAAAATCCAGGTAGGTGTGGAAAGAGAAAATTGGGTACGTGCGCCCAATCGCCGATGAGCAGGTTGGTGCCTGAACCTCCCAGTTTTGCCAGCGCGTCATAGGCGCGCATCTGCACCATGAGTGGAGTCAGCGTCGTCGCTTCGGCGCGCTTCTCTTCGGCATGAGCCTTGGCCAGCATCGTGATCGCCTCCGCCTCTGCTTTGGCTCGGGTGAGACGGGTCGCCGCTTCATTCTCCGCCTGCACTTTGTCGATGCGCGCCTGCTCCTCGGCGATCCTCCGATCGGTCTCCTTGCGCCGAATCTCCGTCTCCACCACCAACTTGCCGCGCAGCCACTCTTGCTCGCCGACCAGCTTGGCCCGTACTGAAGCCTTGATCTCCTGCGCGTAGTCGATGTTCTCCAGCGTCACCGAGGAGATCTCGATGTGCTTGCCGGCGATTCGTCTTCGCACTTCGGCTTCGATTTCGTCCTCGACCTTTTCGTTGTTCTTTTGCACGTCGAGGTAGGAGTGGCGCGCGAACACGCCGCGGGTAGCAGTTCGAAATTCAGGACCTACTACTTCGTCGTAATAGTTGGAGCCGATCTCGATGTCGAGATCGTAGAGCTCCGATACGACGGGACGGAAGCTCAGCGCGACGTTGATCGACATCGCCAGCCCTTCCGACGAGACCGTATGGATCTCCTCCTTGCGCGTAGAGTAGGTCACATCGAAGTCGACGATGTGATCGAGCGGCGCCACATGATAGCGGCGCGGCTGAAGCACTTCATGACGCGGACCCGACGCGTGCGAGAAGTAGAGACCACGATGTCCAGACTCGATGACGTAGCTACAGCCCGACAGAACGCAACAGAGGACCACGATCTTGTTCATGAGCTCACCTCAAGGTTTGATGCCGCCTGCCCAGCCCGCCAAATCACCGCCGATTCGCGTCATGCAACGATAGAAAGCGGGCGCTCCATTGCCGTCGCTGAAGAGCGCCTTCTCTTGGCAATGGGTTTGCGTCTGAGCGACGTAGCGATTGCCGCTTCGTTCACGCATCGTTGCCCGCACCGCCAAGGTCACCTGCACGCGCCCTGCGATCAGGCGCGCGTCCGCCGCAGTCAACTCGACGATCAGCTGATGCGCAGTCGAGGTCGTTCGAGCCCAAGGGAGCATTGCGTTCGCGATCGAGTGGACCAGCGGGGCATCGATGCCGCTGTAGACCACGTGACCGTGATGAAGCTCGAGCGGATCGCGCACGCCCGCAGCGTGCGACAAAACTTCGAGCGAGCTGGACTCGACCGGTTTCGCACGCAAAGAAATGACCGAGGGCGCGCAGCCAACCAGCAGCGCGCCCGCCAGCACCAAACCTTGAGTCATGTCACGCTCCGTCGGAACGCTGAGACGGCGTAATCAGTCGCTTATTCAAAATTAAAATTGAGTGGAGCGATGTACGTCGAATTCAGCGCGGAGCTCAGAACGAGAGTTGCATTTCCATGCGGGCCCCGTTGGCGTTCACTTGCGGGAGAAATGCGATTCGCGGTTTTGGCGTCTCGCGCTCGGTGCGATATCCCGAATCTTCGGGCAACCCCAACTTTCGGCGCAACGCTTCATTGTGCTCATCGGCCATTTCGCGCGCCTGGTAAGGGGTGAGATCGGGACAGGGAATCACACCCGCGGCGATAAGGAGGGTAGTGCCGAGAGCCAACGTTCCGACGCCGACCCAGGTCGCCGTTTCATCATCGGAGGTGTCGCACCCTCGGGCAAATGGATGCAGCGCGCTCGAACAATCGGAGTCGGAATCCAACCCCCACTTCAGTCCGCCGGTGAGCGCGGTGATTCCACCCGCCGCCGCTAGGATCGATCCGGAGATGGCGAGCCCCCGTTTCCAGCGCCTGTTTCTAACGTAACTTTCCGCCAGATCCGGCTTCCCCACCGCTTGGTAAAATTCTTCGGTGGTGAGCGGCCGGAGATATTTCCCCTGGTAGGGCTGCCCGACGCCGATGCCGCTGCCAATCGAAAAAATATCGCCGAAGCCGATGTAGTTGCGCTGGTAGGTGTCACTCGCGCGCGATTCATCCTCGACCGGCGCTTCGGACGCTCGAGCCAACGAAGAGACCAGCGTGAGCATCGCGACCAGTACTGCGACCTTCCGTGTGGTTTGCATCATTCATCCTCCCGTTTTGGCGCTACGAGCCGAGCTCGTAAATATTCAATCTGCGCGTGTAACGATTTGTGCATCGGGCTTTCGTGACTTGATGCGAGACACTCGCGCGAGTTGATGGCAAAGTGTCGGCAATGCGAATCCATTTAATGGCGGCTTGTCTGGTTCTTGCGCTTCCTGCACATGCCGCCAAGAAAGCGAAGACCGTGATGCTCTCTCCGCGTCCACTGCTCGCACCTTGGCCGGGTCCACATGGTGGTGTGCCGCCGTTCGACAAAGTTCGCGTCGAAGATTTCAAGCCGGCGCTGGAGGAGGGAATGGCAGATCAGCTGCGCGAGATCGACGAGATCGCCAATTCGACTGCGGCGCCTACGTTTGAAAACACCCTCGCGGCCATGGAGCGATCAGGGCAGCCGCTCAGCCGCGCGGCGCAGGTGTTCAGCATCTGGTCGGGGAATTTATCGACCCCGGAAGTGCGCGCGGTCGAGTCGGAGATGTCGCCTAAGTTGGCGGCGTTCGGCGACAAGATCATTCAGAACGCCAAGCTCTTTGCGCGTATCAAAGCGGTCTATGAGTCGCCTGCCAAAAAATCGCTCACGCCCGAGCAACAGCGACTGACCTGGCTGACCTTTCAGCGCTTCGTGCAAGAGGGCGCCAATCTTTCAGCCGAGCAGAAGACGCAGCTGTCGAAATACAATCAGGAGCTGGCGTCGCTCTACACCAAGTTCAGTCAGAATCAGCTCAGCGACGAGGAAACCGCGTCACTGGTGATCGAGCATGAAAAAGATCTGGCTGGCCTTCCCGACTCGCTCAGATCGGAAGCGGCCGGCGAGGCCGAGCGGCGCGGCCAAAAAGGGAAATGGGTCATCGCCAACACGCGCTCATCGATGGAGCCGTTTCTGACCTATTGCGCTAATCGCGCGCTGCGGGAAAAGGGATTCAAGATGTGGATCAGCCGTGGCGACAACGGTGATGCCCACGACAACAACCAGATCGCGCACGACATTCTGCTTTTGCGCGCCAAGAAGGCCAAGCTGCTCGGTTACCCGACCTACGCGCATTGGCATTTGGCAGACACCATGGCCAAAGAGCCCGACCGCGCCATGCAGCTCATGTTGCAAGTTTGGAAGCCTGCCGTCGATCAATTCCGCAAAGACGTGATCGCCGCCCAGGCCATCGCCGACAAAGAGCACGCGCACATCAAGATCGAGCCGTGGGACTATCGCTACTACGCCGAGAAGCTGCGCAAAGCGAAATACGATCTCGACATGAACGAGCTCAAGCCCTACTGCCAGCTCGAACCGATTCGCGAAGCGATGTTTTGGGTAGCAAACGCGCTCTACGGCTTCAAGTTCGAGAAGGTCGAGGGACTGCCGCTCTTTCAGTCGGACGTGCGCGTCTATGAAGTGAAAGACAGCGCCGGCACGCACGTGGGTTATTGGTATTTCGATCCCTACATGCGGCCGGGCAAACAATCGGGTGCCTGGATGAGCGCCTATCGCGATCAGAATCGGCTGAACGGCGATGTCACCACGATCGTGTCGAACAATTCAAATTTCAGCCATGGATCGGGACCGGTCACCATCTCGTGGGACGACGCGCGAACGATGTTCCACGAATTTGGTCACGCGCTGCACGGGCTCAATTCCAAAGTCACCTATCCGTCGGTGTCGGGCACCAACACCGCGCGTGATTTCGTCGAGTTCCCTTCGCAGTTCAACGAGAACTATTTGTCGACGCCGGAAGTTCTGAAGTTTTTGGTGAACGAAAAGGGCGAGCACATTCCCGCCAGTCTGCTCGAGCGCATGAAAAAGGCAGAGAATTTCAATCAGGGATTCTCCAACGCCGAAACCTTGGCCAGCGCCATCGTCGATATGAAATTGCACTTGGCGGGCGAGACGCCCATCGAACCCAAGGCGTTTGAAAAGGCCACGCTCACCGAGATCGGAATGCCGCACGAGCTGGTGATGCGCCATCGCATTCCTGCGTTCGGCCATATCTTCTCCGGCGAAGGATATGCCGCTGGATATTATGGGTACATTTGGGCCGAGGTGCTCGATCACGATGCGTTCGCCGCGTTCACCGAAGCGGGTGGGCCGTACGACAAAACCGTCGCCAAGCGTTTGCACGACACGGTGATGAGCGTAGGAAACACCGTCGATCCGGCCGAAGCGTTCGCCAACTTTCGTGGACGCGGCCCCAAGCCGGATGCACTGTTGCGCCACAAGGGATTTCCAGTACCGGGTGAGGCTAAGAAGTAACGCACCAGAAATTCCTCGTTAGGTTCTTCCCAGTCCCGTGACTATCTGGTTGTGAACGAAACAAACGAACAGCGCTTCGAGCGGATTCGGCGCGACTTTGGGCCGGCGCTCTATCGCGTGGTCAAGAGCTACGCTCGACCTGGCGCCGATCAAGAAGATTTGGCGCAGGAGGTTTCGATTGCGCTGTGGCGTGCGCTTCCCTCTTTTCGCGAGGAATGCTCAGAGCGAACCTTCGTCTATCGGATTGCCCATAACCGAGGACTCAATCACCTCTTTCGGCGTAAGACCGTCGAGTCTGATCCGCCGGATGTCGCCGACGCCCGTCCGAATCCAGAGTCGGAAGCGGCTAGTCGCGAACGAATCGAGCAGCTGTTCGCCGGGATTCGCACGCTGCCCGTGGGACATCGGCAAGTGCTGACCTTGGCGCTCGAAGAAATTCCGCACTCGGAAATCGCCACCATTCTTGGAATCAGCGTGGAGAACGTTGCCGTTCGACTTGGAAGAGCTCGCGCCGCATTGCGCGTCGAGATGACGAAGGAGCAATCATGACCGATCAAGAATGGGATGGCTGGCATAAAGCATTCAGCGGCTCGGACAGTCCGCTTCCGAAGGTGGAGCGTCACGTCCGACGCTGGCGACTGCGGTTTATCTTGGGCACTGTCTGCGTGTTCGCTATTGTTTCTGCCGAGGTCAGCTTTGCGGTTTGGAAACTGCACCGGTCCACCAATCCCATCGTCTTGGCCGGAGAAATTGGCAGCATCGCCTTTGGTGCGATTGCCACGCTCGTCTATGTCCTGTTGGCGATGAGGACCGGACAATTCTCCGCGCAGACTCCGCGCGAAATGCTGGAAGCAGAAATGCGCTATGTCGACAGTGCTAGGCCGCTCAAATATCTGATGTACGTGATGGTTGGATTGGCTTTGCCCTTCGGCTTGGTGTTGTCCTGGTATGCTCACCACGCATTAAAAGACGTCGAACGCGAGCTCATCGTTTGCGCCGGTGCGTTAGTGCTCATCCGTGCTGTGGCTTGGTGGTCCGATCGCAGGTTCGCCGCTCGACGGAAGATCATCGAGGACTTGCGACACCAACTCGACGATCCTCTCTGAACATTGCGGTTCGATCGGGCTCGTGCCATGAATTGGTATCGGACGGTGACGAGAGATGGTCGCTCTACGGTTCGCGTTGATGATCGGTGTGGCGCTTGCCTCGAGCGGGTGTAAGACGCCGCCGTATGATTGGAACGACTCGGTCGATGGATTACCCGATCTCTCGCTCATCCAGGATTTCTCCCATCCCGATCTTCGGCGTCCTCACTACTGCGACGGAATCTTCGTCTTCGATGAGCAGAGCCGGCTGTCGTTTTTCGATCCAGTGAAACTTGAGTTTCACGACGTCGTCGATCTGGCTTGTCCGGCGGCCGGCGGCGCGTTGCCCTTTTCGATGGCGCTTAGCCGCGCCGGCACCGCTTGGATGGAATACGACAGCGGACAGCTCTTCAAGGTCGACAGCGAGACCGGCGCGTGCACGGCCACCACGTTTCAGAATACGCTCAACGGTCTCGGAACCTTCGGGATGGGATTCGCCGCCGACGCGCCGGGCAGCGCGAGTGAGACGCTCTATATCGCCGGCACCGATACCGGAGAGCTCGCCGAGATCGATCAACAGACACTGGCGATCACCTCGATCGGCCAGCTTCCGTCCAACGATGCGGAGCTGACCGGCACCGGCTCAGGCGAGCTGTGGGCGTTTTTGAGCGGTGCCATTTCGCACGCGGGAAAAGTCGACAAGATGACCGCGCAGGTCAGTCCCAATTTCCCGCTGCCGCAGCTCGGGGACACCAGTCAGGACGGATTCGCCTTTGGATATTTCGGCGGCGCCTTCTATATCTTTCTGCTGCCGCCGAACGGCACCACCAATGTCTATGAGATGAACGCGGCCAATGGAGCGGTGCGGACCTTACTCACCAATACCGGACGGCACGTGGTCGGCGCCGGAGTCTCCACCTGCGCGCCGCAGAACTAAAGCGGGTGAACGCGCGGGTACAGCGATCGATCTTGGCCTCGCTGCGGGCCGCGCTCAAAGATTGACCCGACTCAAATAGTGAAAAAGTTGCCCATTTTGGACGTCCAATAGTTGGATAACCGGCGAAAAAAACGTAGATCGCGAGGTGAAAACCGTACGATTCACCTTATATCTAGCCGACGCCAGCCATGACATCTCCATCCGCCGCTCCAAAGCTCAGGACACAGGGTCGATTCTTTCTTCCAGCGGGCGCCATCGTCGGGTTCGTCGCCGCCTCGGTGGCGGTCATTCTCATTACGGTGCTTTCGTATCTCGCGCTGAGTGAGCGCACCCGCACTGGCGAACAGGTCAATCACACGCTCGAAGTTCAGCGGAAATTGGCCAACACGCTCTCCTTGCTCAAGGACGCCGAGACCGGGCAGCGCGGCTATCTCCTAACGCACAGTCAGAGCTACCTCGAGCCCTATCAGCAGGCGACCACCCTGGTTCGCGCGGAGATCTCGCGGCTGCGATCTCTGGTGTCTGACAATCCTCGTCAGATCGAGCGGGCCGAGCTGCTCGATCAGGTCACGCAGCACAAGCTGTCGGAGTTGGCCGAAACGGTGGAGCTGGGAAGAAAGGGACTGTTCGACGAAGCGCTCGGGCGGGTGAACACCGATGTGGGCAAACTGCTCATGGACCGGGCGCGCCAGGCAACCGAGCAGTTGGCGGCGGAAGAGCAGCGCGTGCTCGACATCAAGACCGCGGACTGGGAGAGAACCCAAGAGCTGACCACGCTGGTGACGCTCGGCGGAGCGGGCGTTCTGCTGGCGCTCATTTTTGTCGCTGCTGGGCTCAGCGCGCGCGAGTTCAAGCGCCGCAACGATCAGGCGTGGCTGCGAACGACCCAAGCGGATCTAGCCGCCAACATTCTCGGCGAGCGCAGCTTGAACGACATGGCCGAGCGGGCGCTCCAGTTCATCACGCCGGCGCTGTCGGCGCAGGTGGCGGCGTTCTATGTTCGCGAGGGCGACATGCTGATCCGCGCCTCCGCATTTGCCGATGGCGGAGGCAGCGAGCGGGTTCGCATGGGCGAGGGGCTGGTGGGACAGGTCGCCAAGGAGGGCGTCCCGCGCGACATCGAGAACGTCCCTCCCGACTACGTCAAAGTTCATTCGGGCGTAGGCAGCCGCGCGCCTGTTCATTTGGCGCTCATTCCGCTGCGCGCCGAAGAGCAGACCGTGGGTGTCCTCGAGCTCGGTGCCTTTCACTCCTTCGCGCCTATCGATCTGGAGCTTTTGTCCAACGTCTCGACCTCGCTCGGCGTCGCGGTTCAGGGATCGCAATACCGCACGCGTCTGGAACAGCTATTGGAAGAGACGCAGCGTCAGTCCGAAGAGCTGCAGGCGCAGCAAGAAGAGCTGCGGACCTCGAACGAAGAGCTCCAAGAGCAGAGCGAAGCGTTGCGCACACAACAGGCTCGTCTTGAGAATCAACAGTCCGAACTCGAGCAATCGAACTCCCAGCTCGAGGAGCAGACGCAGGCGCTCGAAAATCAGCGCGAGGAGCTTTTGCAAACGCAGCGGACGCTGGCCGCCAACGCCGAAACGCTCGAGCGCTCCAATCTGTACAAATCGGAGTTTCTCGCCAACATGTCGCACGAGCTGCGCACTCCGCTCAACAGCTCGCTCATCTTGGCCAAGCTTTTGATCGAGAACCGGCAGGGCAATCTGCTTCCCGAGCAGGTTCGCTTCGCCGAGACCATCTACTCGTCGGGGAACGATCTGCTGGCGCTGATCAATGACATCCTCGATCTATCGAAGATCGAGGCTGGCAAGATCGATCTCTACCCGGAGCCAGTTTCGCTCACGCAGCTCATCGACTCGACTCGTCAGACCTTCGATCCGATTGCCAAGGAGCGACAGCTCTCGTTCGTCACACGCGTCGAGCCGGGCACTCCGGCCACCATGGTGACCGACGTTCAACGGTTGCGGCAGATCCTCAAAAATCTGCTGTCCAACGCGTTCAAATTCACCGCCCAAGGAAGCGTCACGCTCACCTGCGCGTCGACCGCTGATGGGCGGATGGCTTTTTCGGTGAAGGACACCGGCATTGGAATCCCGGCACATCAGCAGGAGATCGTGTTCGAAGCATTTCGTCAGGCGGACGGCACCACCAACCGCAAATACGGCGGAACGGGACTGGGGCTTTCGATCTCGCGCGATTTGGCGCGGCGTTTAGGTGGTGACATCGCGCTGGCCAGCACCGAAGGGGCGGGCAGCACGTTCACGCTCGAGCTGCCGATAGTCATGCCCGATCAAGCGACGCAAATTGTGCCCGCGAAACGGTTGCCCCTTCCAGCTCCGACGCCATCTTCGACGCCGCCGGCGAGCAAGGTGAGCGCGCCCACGGGCGAGGCGAGCTTGCCCGAGCCTCCGTTCCCCGACGATCGCCACGCGCGCACTCGCGGTCCGCGCCTGATTCTGACCATTGAAGACGACCTCAGCTTCGCCCGCATCTTGTACGACTTGGCGCATGAGCTCGACTTCGACTGCGTGGTGGCGGGCAACGCTCGCGACGGGATCGCGCTGGCTCGTGCGCTCAATCCGAGCGCGGTGCTGCTCGATGTCGGCCTTCCGGACGACTCCGGTCTGTCGGTGCTCGAGCGACTCAAACGCGATCCGGCCACGCGTCACGTGCCGATTCACGTGATCTCAGCGTTCGATTATACGCAGACTGCGCTCGAGCTCGGCGCGGTGGGGTTTGCCATCAAACCGGTCAAGCGCGACGAGCTGGTGGAAGCGATCAAGAAGCTCGAGCAAAAGATGACGCAGAAGATGCGTCGCGTGCTGGTGGCCGAAGATGACGCGGCTTTGCGCGCCAATATTACCGCGCTGATTGGTGCCGACGAGGTGCAGGTCATCGGCGTGGGTACGGTGCGCGAGGCTCTTTCCGAGCTCGAACGCTCGACCTTCGACTGCATGATCATGGATCTGACTCTGCCCGACGCCAGCGGCTATGAGCTACTGGAGAAGATGGCCGAGAGCCGACAATATTCGTTTCCGCCGGTGATCGTCTACACCGGGCGATCGCTCAGCCGCGACGAAGAACAACACCTTCGCCGCTACTCGAAGTCGATCATCATCAAAGGCGCGCGCTCGCCCGATCGACTGCTCGACGAGGTGACGCTCTTTCTTCATCAGATCGAGGCCAACCTGCCGTCCGATCAACAGCGGATGCTCAAAGAGTCTCGCCATCGCGACAAGAGCTTCGAAGATCGGCGAATCTTGGTAGTGGAGGACGACGCACGAAATATCTTTGCGCTCTCCAGCATCCTCGAGCCGCAGGGTGCGACGGTGGAGATCGCTCGCAACGGGCGCGAGGCGGTCGAGCGGCTCAAGCGCGCGCACGACATCGATCTGGTTCTCATGGACATCATGATGCCGGAGATGGA
>PLXG01000503.1 GCA_003153195.1 Myxococcales bacterium | reverse complement strand
CGGCCACGCAAAACGGGATATCGAGCAGGCTCGCCGTGCGCGCGACCCAGTCCTTCGAGACGCGCCGGTTTTCGGCGCTCGCCGTGATGTCGTAAAACACGAGCTCGTCCGCGCCTTGGTCGCGGTAAAGGGCCGCGAGTTCCACGATGTCGCCCACGATCTCATGATTGGCGAACTTCACTCCTTTGACGACCTTGCCGTCTTTGACGTCCAAGCACGGAATGATCCTTCGCTTCAGCATGACGTCACCTCGCGCGCGATGTCCTGGAGCGTGAAGCGCCGCTCGTAAAGAGCCTTGCCGACGATCACCGCCGGAACGCCGGCCTTTTTGAGTCTCTTCAAGTCGTCGAGGCTCGAAACTCCGCCGCTCGCCTGAAGCTCAACCTCAGGGAAACGTTGTAACAATTCGGAATAAAAGGCAAAATTAGGACCCTGGAGAGTGCCGTCTTTAGAAATATCGGTACAGAGAAATGCCTCGACCCCGCGATCGACATAGAACGAGAACACATCCCAGAACGAACGGCCCTTCGAAGTGTCGCTGAGCTGCTGCCAGCCCTCGGCGGCCAGAACCGGCTGGCCGTCGGCATCGGGCTGCATATCGAGCGCCAGAGTGAGACGGTCGCCACCGAACTCGCGAATCATTTCCTCGACCCGCGCGGGATTTTTGATCGCGAGCGTTCCGATCACGACCCGTTTGACGCCTGCGGCGAGAAATCGCGAGGCCTGCTCGAGCGAGCGAAGGCCTCCGCCGGCCTGAATCCAAACCGAGTCGCCGTATTTGCGACAGAGGTCTCCGATGAGCTCCGTCTGCGCCGCTTCGGGTTTTTTGGCTCCGCTCAGGTCAACCAGATGAAGACGCTTGGCGCCGTCCCTGACCAGGGTCTCCGCCATTTTCATCGGGTCTTCGGAATAAACAGAAACCTGCTCGAAACTCCCTTGATGAAGTCGAACACACTTGCCCTCGAGTAGATCGATCGCCGGATAGACTTTCATACTCGTAGAAAGGCCTCCAGCACCTGGCTTCCGGTCCGGCCGGATTTTTCGGGATGAAACTGCACGCCGAAGAAATTGCCCTTTTGAACGACGGTAGGAATCTCTTGTCCGTGCGAGACAGAGGCCTTGACCCATTCGCCCAAGGGAGCGCGGTAAGAATGCACGAAGTAAACATGGCTGTCAGCTTGGACGCCGTCGAGGAGCTTCGAGCCGCCGAAGGATGTTCCGCCGATCTCGTTCCAACCCATATGAGGGATCGTAATATCGGAACCGGGCGCCCCAGGCTGAAGCGCCGTCACCGTGCCCGGAATCAAACCGAGACAGACCGCATTCTCTTCCTCAGAAGATTCAAAAAGAATCTGCATACCGAGGCAAATACCCAGCACCGGCTGACGGAGAGCGCGGATCGGATCGATGAGGCCGAGTTTCTTCAGACGCTCCATCGCTTCTCCCGCAGCACCCACCCCGGGAAGAATCACTCTCTCGGCGCGCGCGATCTCGGACGGCTCAGCGGTGGCGACCGATTCAGCGCCCAGGCGCTGAATCGCGTGTTGGATCGAGGCGAGATTGGCTCCCCCGGTCTTCACGATCGCGATCATAGACTGCCTTTGGTCGAAGGTAATCCCGCGCCCGAAGTCCGGGCGAGCGAAGCCTTCAGCGCGCGCGCGAAAGCCTTGAAGAGCGACTCCACCATGTGATGGGCGTTCTCGCCGGTGACTTCCATGTGCAGCGTGAGCCCCAGGCGATCCGAAATGGTGCGGAAGAAATGGGGGACCATCTCGACCGGCAGCTCCCCCACTTTTTCGCGCGGAATCTGGCCCTTGAATGAAAAGAATGGCCGACCACTGAGATCAATGGAGACTTGGGCTTGGATCTCATCCATCGGAAGCACGAAACCGTAGCGGCCGATACCGACCTTATCGCCGACCGCTTGGCGAATGGCGTCGCCNNTGCTTGGCGAGCTGCTCGAGCATGTGGTCAAAATACGCGATGCCGGTGTGAACCTTTGCGTGGCCCTGACCGTCGAGTTCCACCTCGACGTCAACGCTGGTTTCGTTGGTTTTACGCGATTGTTTGCCGATTCGCGGTGCCGAAATCAGTTTGCGGGTGATTTCCTTCCAGCCGAGACCGTCCGACCCGAGCTTGAAACTCTGAATGCCCATGTTCGCGGCGAGCGTGACGTCGGTGTCGCGGTCGCCGATCACCGCTGAGCGCGCGAGATCGAGATCGCCCGAGGTCAGATATTTTCGGACAAGCCCGAGGTGTGGCTTCCGGCAAAGACAGGCATCGGCCGGGTGATGCGGACAGATCAGCACATCGTCAAAGCGAATACCCTGGGATTCCAAAATATCCATCATCGCCTGATGAGGCAGGTCGAAGTCGGCCTGCGGAAAACTCGAAGTGCCGAGCCCGTCCTGGTTCGTCACCATGATGAAGCGGTAGCCGGCGGCTTGAAGCTCAAGGAGCGAGCCGATCACATCGGGAATGAGCCGGAGCTTGGCGAGCGAGTCGATCTGCTGATCGGCTGGCTCGCGAATGATCGTGCCGTCGCGGTCGATGAAAAGCGTCTTACGAAAGCTCATAAAACTCCTGAAATGTTTTCACGAGAGCGGCGTTCTCCTTCGCATTGCCCACGCTGATCCGCACGCAACCAGCGAGCCCGGGCTCCCCACTCCGGTCCCGGATCAGAATGCCCTTCTCCCGACAAAAAGCCACGAGCTTCTGGGCGTCCTTCAGGCGGAACAAAACATAGTTGGCATCACTTGGAAAAGCCTTTTCAAGGCCTCGTCCGGCCGCGCGCGCCAGGCCCCCGCAGAGATCACGCCGGAGCTCTGTAGTCTCGGCGACGTGCGCGCGAGCTCGGGCCTCGCCTCCGCTGCGAAGCGCCTTCTCAATGACCTGAATCTGCGGCGTGCTCAAAGGATAGGGCGCGCGCACCTTCTGAAGAAGCGCGATCACTTGGGGTGATGCGATCGCGACGCCACACCGCGCTCCGGCGAGCGACCAGGCTTTGGAGAGCGTCCGAAGAACAACCAGATGCGGAAACTCCCGCAAGCGGGCTGCCCAGCTCTTCGCGGACGAATATTCCAAATAGGCTTCATCCACCACGACCAAGGACTTGCCTTCCGCGAATCGAAGAACTTTTTCGA
>PLXG01000095.1 GCA_003153195.1 Myxococcales bacterium | reverse complement strand
ACTGACCGAGCAGCTGGGCGTCGAATTGGCCGAAGGCGATCTGGCGCGCGAAAGCGAAAACGGCGGGGCCACTGGCACACTGGCCGCCGCCTTCGCCGGCTGCGATCAGGTTTTTCATTTGGCCGGATTCGTCTCGCGCGATCCGCGGGACGGTCAGCGCATGATGCGCGTGCACATCGACGGAACGCGTCGCGTGCTCGAGGCCGCCAAGGCGGCACGCATCAAGCGCGTGGTGATCGCCTCGACCTCGGGCACCATCGCGGTTTCACGCGAGCCGCAGCCGATCGCCGACGAGACCGCGCCCTACCCCACCGAGATCGTCGGCGACTTTCCCTATTACCTGTCCAAGATCTACCAAGAGAAGCTGTCGCTCGAGCTCGGCGCCAAGCTGGGCATCGAAGTGGTGATCGTGAACCCGAGCCTGCTGCTCGGCCCAGGCGACGAGCGCCAGTCTTCGACCGGCGACGTGCGAAAGTTTTTGCGACGACAAATTCCGGTCATCCCGTCGGGCGGCGTCTCGTTCGTCGACGCGCGCGATGCGGCGGCGGCCACCATCACCGCCATGGAGAGCGGTCGACCGGGCGAGCGCTATCTGCTCGGCGGCCCCAACTGGACCTTCGCCGAATTTCTCGGCCGGCTGGAGCGCTCGTCCAAAGTTCGCGGGCCGATGCTGAAGATGCCGAAAAAACTCACCGGGCCGGCGACTCGATTTTTGGAGCACGCCTACCGCGCCCTTCCCTTTTTCAAAGGCTCGGAGCCGCCATTCGACTCGATCTCTGCCGAGATGAGCCAGCTCTTTTGGTGGTGCGATTCGTCCAAAGCCGCGCGCGAGCTCGGCTTCGTCACGCGCGATCCAGCCGAGACCCTCGACGACACCATCCGCGATCTGCGGGAGCGAATGTTCTGATGCGAAGGCTTGATCTCATTACGGTTTCAGTGGTTTGCCCGCATTTCGGCAAGCCGGTAGAGGCGTCGAAAAACCAGGCGATCGACCGCTTGGTCTCCTGCACCGAGAGTGAACGCTGTCGAGACTCGAATCCCGAAGATCGGTTGCGACCGTTTCCTCGTGGATGTCCGGTCTTCCCCTCAATGGCAAAATGATGGAGGATTCGAAAATGAACCGGTACCTCTCCTCCGCGACCCTGATCTCTTTCGCTTACGCCGCTGCGATGTCGGCGTGCCTGCTGTCCGGCTGCTCCAAGCCGACCGCAGTCACCACCGCTTCGCACATCCCCGATCGCGTGACCGGCGCCGAAGACCTGGGCCCGCTCACCGGCGACCAGACGCTCGACCTGGTGATCGGCCTCAAGCTCCACGACGCCGATCAGATTTCGAACAATCCGGTGGCGATTTCGCCCGAGACGTTCGGCGATCGCTTTGCACCGTCGGCGAACGACTACGTGCGGCTGCGCAGCTTCTTCATCGATCGCGGCCTCACCATTTCGCGCGAGACGTCCAGCCGCTCCAGCATGAGCGTGCAAGGCAGCGCGCACGACGTCGGGCTCGCATTCAATACCGAGATTCATCTCTATCAAAAAAATGGCGCGCAGTTTTTCGCGCCGACCCGCGAGCCAATCTTCGACGCGCAGGTGGCCGATCTGATCGTGGGCGTGATTGGGCTCGACGACGCCGCGCCGTTCCGCGCGTTCACCCATTCGCCGACGCCAAAGCCGAGCCAGCCGCACGGGTTCAACGAGCCGCAAACTCCGACCGATCTGCAGACGCTCTACAACGGCACCGGCGTGGCGGAAAAAGGCGCCGGAGAGACGGTGGCGATTTTGGGCACCGGCCTTCCGCCCGATCCCCAGCAGGACGTGGCCGCCTACATCACAAAATATTTCTCAGGCGTGGTGAACCAAAAGGCGCAGTACGTGCAGATCTTCCTCGGCGGGCAGAATCTCGACCCGCCCCAATTTGCGCAGTCCGAGCAGATTGAAAACATTCTCGACGTGGAGATGGTGATGGCGCTCGCGCCGGCCACCAACATCGTGCAGGTGCTGGCCGCCACCAACGCGCCCGGTCTGTTCTCCGATGGTGTCACCTACGTCATCAACAATTTGCCGCAAGCACACGCGGTCACGGTTTCGTACGGCATCTGTGAACGCTACACCGCGTCGGAGATCCTGGTGCTCGACCAGATGTTTCAGCAGGCCAAAGCACAAGGTCAACAGTGGTTTTTCGCCACCGGAGACAATGGCACCAACGATTGCCAGGACGGCACGGGGGCGCAGGTCATCGCGGTCGACTGGCCGGCCTCGAGCGAATACGTCATTGGCGTCGGCGGCACTGCGCTCGATGCCGACATCGGCACTGAGTATGCGTGGGGCGGAGCCGGCGGCGGCGGCGGCGGACAGAGCGAGATCATCTCCAAGCCGGCCTTTCAAATGGGCGTCGGACCGTATCCGAATGACGGCGTCCGCGATCTTCCCGATGTCGCCGCGCTGGCGGGCTCTCCCGGTCTCGACACCACGCAAGGCGCCGCCGAAGGTACCAGCGCCGCCACGCCGATGTGGGCCGGAGTGTGGGTGCGCCTCGATCAACATCTCGGCGGCCACGGAATCACCAACGGAGCGGAGGTGCTCTACGCCACCGCGAAGGCCCATTCGAACGCGTTCAACGACATCACGGTCGGTGAAAATAATGACGGCCAGAGCAAGTTGCCGGGCTATCAAGCACAGCCCGGCTACGATCTAGCCACCGGATGGGGAAGTCCGAACATCGCCAATCTGCTCAGCCAGTGGGGACACTGATGCGACCTACCAAACTCATTTCGATCTCGTCGGCGCTGGCCTGTGCCGGAATGATCGCTTGCTCCCAAAGCGATTTCGGCGGAATCGATGCTTCACCCGACTTTGGCTTACCAGCCCAGGTCACACACCTCGGCGCCACCGCGGTCACCTGTTGCATGACGACCAGCGGCGCAGACTTTGTCATGTACCTAGCCAATCCGAAACCGGGCGGATTCGACATTCGCGGCCGACAGAAGGCGGCCCTCGGTGAGCTACACTTGGCGACGCCCTACGGTGCCGACTTTACGCTCGGCACGGGAGTCCCGGCCGGCGGATACGCCTTTTCGCCCGACGGGCGCTGGGCGCTCTTCATGATCAAAACCAAGTCGAGCAACTTCTCGCTCAACTTCGCGACGCTGGAGGGACCGATCCTGTCCAAGCCCGCGGTGCAAACGCCGATCGCCGATGGTCTTCAGGACTTCGCGCTCAACCAGCAGTCGTTCTTCACACCGAGCGGTCACTATTTCATCGTCGGTGTACTCGCTCCCAACGTCGACAACAGTCCCGATCTGCACGTGGTCGATGTGCGTTACGCGACCGACATCTACACGCTCGACAAGGGCGCGTTCTCCTACTACGAGCAGGTTACCTCCGACGACACCATGGTGTTCGAAAACTCCACCGCCTCGGCGACGCCGGGAACTCCGTCGGTGGAAGGACTTTACATCGTGAACTTGGCGACGCGCGGAACGCCGGCCCTCATCGACGAGCACGTCGGCACGGTGAGCTTGTCGGCCGACGAAGACGCGGTGCTCTTCCTGCGCACCAACCGCGAGCTCATGATGTACCGGCGCTCGACCCACGACTTCCTCAAAGTGGCAGACAACGTGATCAGCTTTACCCTTGGACCCGGACGGCGCGGTCCGCTGGTTTACTACGGTGCCGATCGATCGCTGCACGTGCAGCCGCTGGTGGCAGCGGAGACCGTCGCGCTTCCACCCGACTCCGTGGACGCCAACAGTCCGGTCTATTTTTCGCCTGACCGGCAGTACATCTATTACTTCTCGCCGCTCGACGTGCAGAACAACCAGGGCGTGCTGCACGGCGTGCATCTTCCGCCGGGGGATGGCGTGCCCACCACCATCGCCTCGCGGGCTTCGTCGAAGGACATTCAGTTCGTCGACGGCCGGTTGCTCTATCTGACCAACCTCGACCTCACCGGCGCATCGGGCGATCTGGTGAGTGACAACTTGGACGGTGGAAATCCGCTCATCTTGGTGAACGGCGCCGCCTCGAGTGCGATTCAGGTAACCTACCCGCAGGTCTTCGCGCCGCCCACACCGATCGGTCCGCTCGACTACGGTCCGAAAGATCTTTCGGTGGAGGTCACACCACCGGCGATCGCCAACCTGTCGNNACCTGTCGCAAGCCAGCCGCGATCTCGACACCACGCTGGTGACGATCGATGGATCGCCCAAAGTCACCGGCGCCCTTACGCTCGGGACCTCCGCCCTTGGGGCAGAGCACATGCTGAACGGCAGCGTGCATTCGAGCGCGTTCGAGTTCTCCGACAACAGTTACGTGTTGATTTATGCCGGCGATGTAGCCTGGGACAAGACCGCGATGAACTACGTCGGTAAGCTCTATACCGACTCGACGACGGTCGACACTGGGATCGTTGCCCCCATGCTGACGGGGGTCTCCGAGCTCGGTCCCGTCTCCAACCGTGCGCTGTTCGTGAACGCGCCGAAGGCCACCCCGGCGGGTGTGTACTACGTCAAATATTGAAATCGCTCACAGGCTTATGGCGGTGATCCCGGAGCGTTGAGACTCCTGAGTGACAAAAAGTGGCGGCCCTCAGTTTTTTGAATACAAAATGGCGGTTATGTCGCAAAATTGGAGCCTGTCCGGCTGCCATTTGACGCACTTTCGCGAGCATAGGTGTCCGGCACAGCCTTTGCTGTTATATTTGGTTTTGGAGGCGCTATGAGGCAGGTCGCTCTTCCGATCTCGTCAGCTCCGTTCGATTCCTTCGGTCTGCACGAGCCGATCTATGTGGTCGTGGTCAAGCGTGCCGCCCACCGCTACCGCGAGCTTCCATGGGAGGCGCGCCAGGTGATTCGTCTGTGCGACGGTGTTCGCTCGCATCGCGCGATCTGCCGCGAAAGCCCGGTCGATCGCGTGGCCACCTCGCGAATCTTGGCGCGTCTGAAGACGCTCGAGCTCATCAAAGAGGTCTCTCACTCGCTTCACGCGCCGGCGACTTCGCTGGCGTCCGCGCTGCCGGGAATTGCTGCGTCACTGCCCGAGATCGCCGCGCAGATCGACGAGACCTTCGCCGGACTAAAAATTGAGCCGGTGCCAACCGTCAAGCGCGAGTCGCTGCTTCTCACCGAGAAGCCGAGCGCGATCTCGCAGACCGCCGGCGCCAAGTCGATCGTCGAGGGCCGACTCTCCAGCGCCGAAGTCGTTCATCACGTCGGCAGCGAAGTCGTTCATCACGCCGGCAGCGAAGTCGTTCATCACGCCAACAGCGGAGCGCGTTCGTCGGAGACCCGTCCGTCGAAATTCTCCGAGGACGAAGAGGCGTTCTTCTCGCAGTCGCTCGATCACCTGGTGGCGGAAGAAGAGACGCGCAAGTACGGCTGGTAAGTAGCTACTCGCGACTACGCACGCGCCCGTCACCGCTCGCGGCTAGGCACGCTCGACCACGATACTTTTGAATTTTCCGTTTTTGCCGGGCGAGATTTTTTCGCAGAACTCCACCGACAGCGGCAGGCCCCCTAAATATTGGTCGAAGCGGCCGACCACCGTCTTGAAGGCGGCATCCGTAAAGAGCGGGCAGCGCACGATCTTGAGGTGCACGTTTCCGGTGGGCTTTTGCACCGCCTGAAACTGATTGATGAGCTCCTGTCGAGCGTCGGCGAACAGCACGTGAAAGACGATACCCGGAATCGGCTTTCCGTTTCGGTCGGACATGGTGTCGGCGCGGCGGCCATCCACCCTCGCCAGCCGTCCGAGCTCACGCCCACAACCACATGGCGCGTCCTTCATCATCACCGCGGTATCACCGTTCTGATAGCGAATGAGTGGCATGCCGTAGTTGTGCAGATCGGTGACCAGCACGTCGCCGATTTCGCCGGCCGCGACCGGCCGGCCGTCGAGCGCGATCTCGGTCAGGATGTTCTCCTCTTGCAGGTGCATGCCCTCATGTCGGGAACATTCGGAGGCGATGAGCATGGTCTCACGCGAGCCATAGGTCTCATAGACATGCGGGCCGAAGGCTTTGGCGATGACGGCGCGATCGGCGGGAAGGAGCGGTTCGGCTCCGCACAAAACGGGAATATCGTCCCAATCGCGAAGTCCGCGCTCGAGAATGAACCGCGACAGTAGCGCGCACGACTGCACGTAGCACACGATGACGCGCGGCTTGTGGCTGCGAATGGCCGACACCGCGTCCAGCATCGACGCTTCGTCCTGCTTCATCGAGTCGTGATAAATCTCGCGCTTGAGGGCTCGGTCGAGCGTGATCTTTCGTCCTAGCGCGCCGGCAAGTGGCGCTGCCTGCGCCCAGTAGTAAAAGACCGGCAAGCCCGGCTGGTAACCCGACCAGCGATAGCCACGAATGCGCACCGCGATTCGCCACGCTTCCGAATCGAGGTTGTACTCGAACTTGAGCGGAACGCCGGTCGAGCCCGAGGTCCCTTTTTTGATGGTGCGTCCGAGATGTTCTGGCGAAACCAGATCGGCGTAACGCTCGCGAATGAGCTCGCGAGTAAGCGGTGGAAGCGCAACCAAATCAGCAGCGCTGCGCACTTCGTTCGGCTCCAGGCCGACCTTCGCAAACAGCTGGCGATAGTAGGGAACGTGGTCCTTGGCGTAGCTGAGAAGCTGCTTCAGGTTTTGCAATTGAAGTAATTGAATTTCCTGCCTACTTAGCCACTGTGTTTCTTCCAAGATGGCCAGATAGTCGAGCGTGGGCCGCCGGTGGCGCACCCACCGCTCCCAGGCGGGTGAAAAGAGCCGCTGGTAGGTCCATCCGTAGAGCTTGCGAGCCACTTGCATTCGCATTGCAGTTTAACGCATTTGGCCAAAGGCCCACAAGAGCACGGCGCGAGGGAGCTTGTGGTGCGGGCGGGTTCCAGAGTACTTTTGACTGGCCCATGCCCACGCTCACTCCGTTGGCCGACCAGTTCGTGGACGCGCAAGCTCGCGTCAAACAACTCACCTCAGCGCCTTCGACCGATCAGCTCCTCGAGCTCTACGCATTCTACAAGCAGGGAACCGAAGGGGACGCGCAAGGCAAGCGGCCGGGCATGCTCGACATCAAAGGCCGCGCGAAGTTCGATGCCTGGAGTGGCAAAAAGGGAACGTCGCGCGATCAGGCGATGCAGTCGTACGTGGCCTTGGTCGATCGGCTGACCGCCAAGTAACAGCGCCACTCAGGTGCATCGCGCTAGGACTCGTTCAAAAGGGCGGTCACCTTTTCGATCAGTGCTTCCGGGGAAAACGGCTTCTGCAGATATCGACCCGAGCCGCTCACCGCTCCGAAACGGTCCACGCTGTCGCCGGGATATCCCGACATGAACAGGACCTTCATGCGCGGCTGCAGCTGGCTGAGCTTCTCGGCCAACACGGTTCCGTTCACGTTAGGCATGACTACGTCCACCAGTAGTAGATCGATCGGCTTGCCGTGCTCGACGAAGAGGTCTTGCGCCTTGTAGGCGTTGTCGGCCGAGAGCACTTGATAGCCGCGTTTGCCCAGGATGAACACCACGAACTCGAGCACCGCTTCGTCGTCCTCCACCACCAGCACGGTTTGACTCGACAGCGTTCGCGCGGCGCGGTCCGATGGCACACCGCCATCGAGATCGACAAGACCTGGCAGGCTGATGGTCAAACGATTCTCCGAGCCGGTGCCACTCGACTCGAAGGTTCCGCCGCTCTGCCGAATCATCTCTTCAAACGACATGAGGCTGATTCCTTTTCCGCGGGAAGGCCCGAAGGGAGTTTCTCGCTCGCCGAGCTCGCCTCCGCTGTCCGCAACGACGACACGCGCCGAAGTGCCGTCTCGTTCGGTGGAAATTCGAAGTACGCCGCCGACCGGCATCGCTTCTCGCGCGCGCACCGCTAGTGCGAGCATCAGCTGCTGCACCTCACCCGCATCGGCCATCACCGGCGGCAGGGTCGAATCGAACGTGGTCTGAATGGAAATGTCTGCGCCCAAGAGACGCGCGAGCACGGGCAGGAGCTGTTCGAAGAGCGTGTTCAGCTGAACGGGGCGTGGATCGAACACCTGCCTGCGACTGAGCGAAAGCAGCTGATGGATGAGCACCGAGGCGCGGGTGGCCGCCTTGTGGATTCGCTCGGCGTGTCGGCGGAACGGACTCTCGTCCGGCAGCCCTTCCATGAGCAGCTCGCTATAACCTTTGAGCGAGGTAAGGATGTTGTTGAAGTCGTGGGCAATGCCCGTCGACAGGCGACCAATCGCCTCCCACTTCGCCGCCTCCGGCGCCCCGTCCCCCGTCCCCTGATTCGACATTTCTGGCGATTTAGTCCCTGTTCGGCGGCAGATCGTCGCAGGTGGTGTTCAAGATATGATCGTCTCCGCAGCCCGGCGCGGTGCCGCCGGCGAGACGAGCCGAGATCCAGCTCTGCACCCAGCCCATTTCGTTCAGGACGATGCTCGAGTGCGTGGCCGACGGATCGGCGCAGATGGTGAGCCTGTCGGTCGCATCGGTGGCGGCTTTGAAGTCCTCGCGCAGCGTATCGAATCCACATTGCGCGCGAGCCGGAGTGACCGTGGTGTCCTGTCCACCCTGCCACACCACCACCGGGGCGCCGTAGGCATCAAGCGCGGGGCGATCGGCGTGGAGACGCGGACGCCAAGTGGCCGATTGTCCCAGATCGCAAAGCTTTCCCGTGAAGATGCAGGTGTTGAGCATGTAGATCAAATTCGGATCGTACAGATCGGCCGGCGTGCTGGTGATCTGTTTGATCTTCGACGCCGGATCGCAATCGGTGGAAAGCAGCTGTGCAACTGCGTCCCGCTTCTCGGCGACGAACGACGCGAGTCCACTGGCGGCACCGTCGTAGAGCATTCCATGGGTGTAGAAATATTCCATGGTGAAAGCGGTCTGATCCGCATCTTCGCTGGAGAGATTGGCCACCGGCGTGATCGCCGCGGCCCAAGTGTTGGCAGTGAACCAAGGCGGCGCCATCGCCAAGACGCCCCACAGCACGCCGTCGGTGCCGTAGGATCGTCCGTACGCTTGCGCGCTGAGCACCGCGTGCCCTCCCTGCGAATGTCCGACAAGAATGACCGCCTCACGCAGCGCCTCGGGTGAAAGGAGTTGGCGCAGCGCCGCCGGTGCGTCGAGGATCGAGTGTGCTTCATCTTCTGCCAGCAGCCATCCCGATACACCGCCCGGTGTCCCCAAACCGGCGTAGTCAGGCGCGATCACTGGCCAGCCCGCCGCCGCCAATCCGAGCGAGAGCGCGTGCGCGGTCTTCTCGCTGTCGTCGTCGAGCGCCACGCGCGACGGCGCGCATGTGTCGGCCAGCCCGACCGATCCGTGCGCCGAGACGATCACCGGCGAGCTCGGCACCAGGTTGTCGGGGACCAGAACCAGCGCGGTCGAAAGTCCCTCGGCGCCGCTCAGGCGATCGGTGCGGTAGGCGATGCGATAGATGGAGAGGTTCGGCGCGACCGAAGAGATCTCACTGGACGAAGAAAAGGCAGTCGTCGAATATCCCCACTTTGCCAACAGCGCAGTCAGATCCACCGAGGAGAGCGTGTGGTCGAATGCGCAGCGAACCACTTTTCCGCGCTGAGACTCAGTATAGGGGGGCAAATCGGTGCGCGGAACATAGACGCTGTCGAGGGTATCGGTGCATTCGGCCTGGGCGATCATCCCGATTCCCGGCTCCGTGTCGTCGCCTTCCGCCGGCGGAAGTAGGCTGACTTTGGTCGGCGAAGCCGATCCACAGCCGACGAATCCCACGGCCAAAAGCGACAACACAATGGATGAGCGAAGCAGGTGTCTTTGCATGGTTCTCCCCGACGCCGCGGCCTGCAGTTTCAAGGCCACCCATTTAGATAGGTCCGTTTATTTAGTTTCCTGCAGTTAAGCTGCGGACGAGTGTCCAAACTTCGGACACTGATCGGCTACTGTGGCCGATTCGGACAGTCCGGTCCGGCAATCGGACAAATTCTAGCGTAGACCATCGCAATGGTTTTGGGGCGGCCACTACTTTACAAGCCCGCACCGAGACCGATAGTTTCGGTCCCAACTAGACCAGGAGCGCTCCCATGGCCAAACCCATTCCGGATGGATATCACTCGCTGACTCCGTTTCTGAACGTCAAAGGCGCTGCCAAGGCGATCGAGTTTTACCAGAAGGCATTCGGCGCCGAAGAGCGCGGCCGCATGAATGGGCCGACTGGCTCGATCATTCACGCCGAGATCAAGATTGGCGATTCGATTGTGATGTTGGCGGAAGCGGAGACCGAGAGCCCAACCGTGTCCTCCACCCACCTCTATACCAAGGACACCGACGCAGCGTTCAAGCGCGCGATCGATGCGGGTTGCGAAGTGAAGATGCCGCCCATGAACATGTTCTGGGGCGATCGTTACGCGCGCGTCACCGATCCGTTCGGAAATCGCTGGGGGATCGCGACGCACATCGAGGACGTGCCCGAAAATCAGATGAAGAGTCGCATGGACGAATTCATGAAGCAGTTTCCGAGAAAATAGTGCGCGCGCTGGTAGCCTGGTCGAGCGGAAAAGACAGCGCGTTTGCGCTGCATGCGATCTGGGATCAAGTCGAAGTGGTCGGCCTGATCACCACGGTCACGCGCGAGTTCGGGCGAGTGTCGATGCACGGCGTGCGTGAGGAGCTGCTCGAAGCGCAAGCATCGACGCTGCAGCTTCCGCTCACCAAAGTGTTCATTCCGCCGGCCTGTTCGAACGCGACGTACGAAGCGCAGATGCGCGCCGCGCTCGAAGCGGGAAAAGATGCGGGCGTCGAAGCGGTGGTGTTCGGCGATCTATTTCTCGAGGACATTCGTCGTTACCGCGAGGCGCAACTCTTGCCGCTGGCGCTCGAGCCGATCTTTCCACTTTGGCTGCGCGACACGCGTGCGCTCGCTGAAGAGATGATCTCGTCTGGATTTCGCGCGCACTTGACCTGTGTAGATCCGCGCAAGCTACCGGCGGCGTTCGCCGGGCGCACGTTCGATTGCGCGCTCCTCGACGCGCTGCCGTCGGGCGTGGATCCGTGCGGAGAAAATGGCGAGTTTCACACCTTCGTCTCGAATGCGCCCCGCTTTTCCGCGCCGATTCCCGTCGAGAGCGGCGAAGTGGTCGAGCGCGACGGGTTCGTGTTCGCGGACGTGAACCCACGCGCTTAGCAGGCTTTGGAGGTTGGTAGTTCGCAGCGACTCAACGAGGAGCGGACCACAAAAATGACGCCGACCGCAGGTCCTAGCAGTGTATCGGGCTTGGAAGTTCGCAGCGACCCAACGGGGAGCGGACCATAGGAAAGACGACGGCCGCAGGCCCTAGCAGCCTGTCGGACTTGGCAGCCCGCAG
>PLXG01000382.1 GCA_003153195.1 Myxococcales bacterium | reverse complement strand
ACGTGCTGTGGGCCTATCGCGATCGGCTGCTCGACCTCAAGCGCGACCGGCGACTCAAGTACGTCATGATTTTCAAAAATCATGGCGCAGCCTCGGGCGCCACGCTCGAGCATTCGCATTCGCAGCTGATCGCGCTGCCGGTGGTGCCATCGACCGTGCTGGCCGAGATGAAAGGCGCGCTCGACTACTACAACTACAAAGAACGGTGCGTATTTTGTGACATCGTGAAACAAGAGCTATCACAGCGGTCGCGCATCGTGTTCCAGAACGACGGCTTCATCGTCGCCGAGCCCTACGCTCCCAAGTTTCCGTTCGAGACCTGGATCCTGCCGCGCACGCATCGTTCGTCGTACGAGGATTGTCCGCGCCACGAGTACGGTCTGCTTTCGAATGCGTTCCGAGTAGCGCTGCGCAAGCTCAAGTTGGCGCTCGACGATCCGCCTTATAATTTCCTCTTGCACACCTCTCCGTTCGCCGAGAGCGACAACCTCCACTATCACTGGCACATCGAGATCATGCCGACGCTCTCCAAGGTGGCCGGATTCGAGTGGGGATCGGGCTTTTATATCAATCCCACTCCGCCCGAAGAGGCAGCGCGCTTTCTTCGCGAGATCGAGGTCTGACATTTTGAGGGTGCACTCATGCGCGTGATGCACGTGGCCTCCGAGGTAGCGCCCTATTCCAAGTCGGGCGGGCTGGCCGACGTCCTCGGCGCGCTTCCCGACGCGCTTTCGCGACTGGGCGTCGAAGTCACGGTGGTGACGCCGCGCTACCGATCGATAGACCCGACGCGTTTCGGATTCGCTCGACGGCTAGAGCCGCTGCGCATTTCACTGGCCGGTCATCAGAGTGAAGTGGGAATTTACGAGGGCTTCGGCTCAGCCGGTCCCAAAGTTCGTATTTTTTTCGTCGACCATCCCGAGTCGTTCGATCGCGATGGCCTGTACGGCCCGCCCGTGTCGGCCGGCGGAGGCGACTTCAGCGACAACGCGCGACGTTTCGCAATTTTGGGAAAAGCGGCGCTGGCCATCGCGCTCGATCCCAAGCTGAACGCGCGTCCCGATGTGATTCACGGTCACGATTGGCAGGCAGGACCGGCCATGCTGTATGCGCTCGATCCGTCGCTGCCGTGGGCGGAGCCGGGCATGCCAAATCGCGGCGCGCCCAAGACGGTGTTCACGCTGCACAACCTGGCCTATCAAGGCATCTTCAATTCGCAAATCATTTCGGAGCTCGATCTGCCGGGAAATCTGTTTCACCCCGACGGCTACGAGTATTGGGGCAACGTGAGCTTGCTGAAAGCGGGACTGGCGCTAGCCGAACGGCTCACGACGGTCAGCCCACGCTACGCACGCGAGATTCAAACCTCCGAATATGGACACGGGCTCGACGGACTTTTGCGCGCGCGATCGAGTCGCTTACATGGAATTTTGAATGGCGTCGACTACCGCGTCTGGAATCCGGAGATCGATTCGCTCTTGCCGGCGCAATACTCCGCGGACGCGCTCGCGGGAAAGCGTGCTTGCAAAGCGGCGCTGCAAGCGGAGTTCGGTCTGCCGCTAAGACCAGACACGCCGCTATGCGGATCGATCTCGCGATTGGTCGAGCAAAAGGGATTCGATCTGGTCATCTCTGCGCTGTCAAAAATTCTCGCCGATGAGGACGTGCAGTACGTGGTGCTCGGCACCGGCGATCCGGCGCTCGAGCGAGCACTCGCCGAGATGCAGACCGTGCACCCGAAGAAAGTTTCCATCCGCGTGAAATACGACGAGGGCTTGGCCCATCGTATCGAAGCCGGCTCGGATCTGTTCGTGATGCCATCGCGCTTCGAGCCCTGCGGCCTCAATCAGATCTATTCGCTCCGGTATGGCACGCCGCCCATCGTCCGCGCGGTCGGCGGGCTCGACGATACCATCGTCGACTTCGACGCCCACTCTGAGACCGGCACCGGATTCAAATTCAGCGAATACACTCCCGCCGCGCTGGAAGAAACCTGGCGCCGCGCACTCCGCACCTACCGCACCGTCCGTCAATTCACCGCGCTACAAAAACGAGCCATGGCCCAAGACTTCTCCTGGGCCGCCTCGGCCAAGAAATACCTAGATCTCTATCGTTCCTGATCGATCTGAATTTCTGAAATCTGCATTTTTAGAAATCTGCGCGATGCGCAGCGTGAAGTTTGGAGACAAATGCGGGGCAGGCCCCGTTTCGCTGCACAAACTTTTCGCTAGTGAAGTTCGAAGGGATAGGTCGCGACCATCGAGCCACCCGACGAAGGAAAATGGAGTCCGGTCACCAGCGGTCTTACGCAGCGGGTGAGCCCGCGTTTCAGTAAAATTGAAGGCGCCTCCACCCGCACGCGGCGGACGTCGCCCGAGCGCTCGATGCGAAGCCCGACCTCCACACGGCCGTGTTCGAGCGGATAGTCGCCCACCGCTTCGGTCATGCAATGCGAGATGGCCGGTTGGATCATGGTGAACACGCGATCCATCTGGTCTTGCGTGAGCTCGTGCGCGTTCGGCTCGGACAGATCGATGTGCTCGGTCCGTCCCAGGGCGTCTCCTTCGGCAGTCATTCGATCATCGCCCGGTTTGAGCGTGAGCTCCTCGGCGGCAACATGATCTTCCACGTGCCGGCGGCGCTTGTGCATCGCATCGGCGGGCATCGTTTTGATCGGCGCCTCATCGGCCACGCACACCGCGCTGGCGCAGTGCGTTTTGGCCCCGCACTTTCCCAAACAAGCATCAAAACGAACCGGCGCGCGCAACGCGAACGCGGCGATGACGACCGCCAACATTCCCAAGATCAGCCCAATCAGAAATTTCGTCACGTCTGGATCTGCGTGACGCGAACACCGAGCTCGCCTTCGACATCCACCAACTCTCCACGCGCGACGACCCGCCCCGATGCGGTGAGCTCAACCGGTCCGCCCAGCGGTTTTCCGACGGTGAGCACGGCGCCCGGCTCGAGTGACAGCAGCTCCCGCGCAGTCAGGTTTACTCGTCCAATTTCACAAATCAGCTCGATCGGAAGCGTTTGCAAGAGTGCACCCGATTCGACTTCTCGCGCCATGTTCTCCTCACCTTCGAAAAAACGATAATGACTCCGGAGCACGATTCGTCCCTGGTCAATGTCAGCATCGTAGCCGCCGCGACCGAGCGCAATTCGTACTCGCGATCCCGAGACCGCGATCGCCGCTTGTTCGAACAGCACCACGTCTCCGATACCGATTTCAACGAAATCCCGCCGAGGAATCGCTACTCTTCCGGCCTCGATGCGGAGCGCGAACGACAGCGTCTCGAGACGCGCGTCGTCGATGGCGCGCGGACGCGGCGCATTTACGCGGAGACTGTCGGGCAGGATCAGCCGCGCCGAGCCACGCCCCACCGGCGACTCGACTTGCGCCGAGAGCAGATGGAATATTCCCTTCTCAAACGTCTCGTCTTTTGCGTGCACTATACCGAGCACCCGCGCCGTCGGCCCGATGAGTGCGCACGCCAGAAACTCGAGCGCCCCCTGCTCCGCCAACGTGAGCGGGCGCCGAAGCGAAATCACCGGGACGTCCGCCGAAGACAGCGTCAACATTCGTGCGGCCAACTTCGCCGCCAGCTCGGCATCGAGCGAAAGCAGCGCGCGCCGTCCACCCAATGCTTCGAGCGCGATCACCACCGGTAGGAGCGCATCACCAACTTCGCCGTCGGAGATCGCCCGCACTTCGTCGAGTGAGATGACGACGCGCCCGCCGAGTGCCGCCTCCACCGACTTCCAGTCCGGCCCGGGCTCGAGCGGAAGATGATCGAGCAGCGCGCGCCCGGCATCGACCTGCACGCGTGAAATTCGCGGCAGGAGCTCGATCGGAAACGGTCGCACCGAGCTCACGCTAGTGCCCCAGCTGCGAAATCCGCGCGCTCAACTGATCGACGACGCCGTAGTGATTGAGCAGAAATAAAATGATCGCGCCGTAGACGCCGGCACCCAAATCGTCTGCCATCACGCCCCACCCACCCGGCACGTGGCGATCGATGGCGCGAATCGGAAACGGCTTCCACACGTCGAACAATCGAAAGAGTCCGAAGGCGAGCACCAGATTGATCGGCGTGCGCGCCACCGGCGTAAGCGTCATCAAATATCCGGCCACCTCGTCGATCACGATGCGCTGGTCGTCCTCTTTTCCGGTCGCGCGACCGAACACGTCCGCGGCAAATGCGCCCACCACCGTCACCACCAAAAGCCCGATCAGAAAAGCCGGCTGGCCCATGGTCGACAGCCACCAGGCGAGCGGAACCGCGGTGAGCGTTCCGGTGTGGCCCGGTGCTTTGGGCATGAAGCCGGCGCCACACGAAGTGGCGATGACCGTGGCCCAAAACGGGGGTTTCCTCGATATGTCCATAGGTTGGAAAGCAGAATCGGCCACTTCATCCTCGCGAGCAAGCACGGTTTTTTTGACCCTCGTACGACTTGGTACTACAATATCCTACATCTCATACCCGTCAAAGAGGTCGTGAATGCCGCTAGGAATCCGAAAGAGTTCAGACCGCCGCGATTTGGACCGCGTTCCGCTCACGATGTACTTGAACGAGTACGTCCAAGACCGGTTGCATCGCGCCGTGACCACCAACGTGTCACCGACGGGAATTTACCTGCACCGCACGCTCACCGCGGGCGCACGCGATCTAAAATGCGGCCGCGAAGATCGCTTCGTGCACCTAGAGTTCGCGCTGCCCGGCACCGGCGAAACCATCTGGGCTCGTGGGCAAGTGCGCTATGATGAGGTGGAGCGCCAATCTCGCGCGGCCGACGCCATGGTGCACGGGACCGGAATTTATCTGACCGACCTCGCGCGCGCGCACGCGAAAATTCTTCGTGAGTACGTGCAGGATCGAAAGCGCGACCGACTGCGCCAGATCCTCGACCTCATCCGCCGCAATCGTTATCACTAAACCACGGCGCCGCCAGACGTCGCCGACGCTCGCGTTGCTCGCTTAGGTGGATCACAACCCATCTGATCCTGTTTAGGATCCGTGCACAATCTAAGATCAGTCAGCTCTGGGGTCATAAGTCCCCGTTTCTTCAACTCGATCCAATCATTTTAGGTAGCTAGCACATGGCACGTCGCGTGCTCTCTACGCGCGCGTGCGTCGATTTACTCTGACAGCCTTACTCGTCCTTCTGCCGTTTGGTGCCCAATCGCGCGCCGACGAATCGGCACCCAAGCAGACCAGCAGCTTCAAAGCGGCGTTCTCCCACGAGACCGCCGATCGATTGACGGTGGAAGTACCGCTCGTGCGCGACGAAAACGCCAAGCTGTTCATCGCCAATCACGAGCTCATGACGCGCAACCACATCATCGAAAACGAATCGGGACGCGAGGACGCAGCCTACGAACGCGCGGTGCTCGATCGGTTCGCATTTCGTCCGGCCACGCCACAGGAGATCGCCGATGGGAAAGCCACCCACGTCGGAATCGCCACGCGCTATCACGACTGGGAGCACGCCGAGGTGCCGGGCTCGGTGACCGGCGATGGTCGTGCGGTTCTCGCCGGCGACGTGGTGATTCGCGAGCAGAAATCGGGACGCGTAGTCGGCGTGTTCGACATGCAGATCAAAGGAATCGCATCGGGCTTGCGTCCGGCGCAGGTCGGTACCGACAGCGCGCACGGAAACGGCTACGAGCTTTTGCACAAAGCGCTGCACGACATCATCATGTCCGACTATTTGAACGAGAACGGAGTCCGCGCCAACAACTGGCTGGCGGTGATCGACACCGGACACCATACCATCAAGTATCCCGACGGCAGCATGGTCAGTCAGCGCACCGCGCTTCATGTCCGCGGCGGCAACTTCATGCGCATGGCACACCTGAACTATTTTCACGACGATCCGAAAGCGCTGCGCGAGCTGGTGGACTACACCAACCGGCAGCTGTCGATCGAGCTCGGGCGCAAACAGCCGCTCTCGATGGCAGGGCTGCTCAAAGAGCTGACAGCGCGCAAGATGAAGGAATTGTCCGACATGTACTGGACCCGCGCGGTGCACGGCTCGACCACCTACGACAACATCGGGCTGTTCGAGAACATGGATCACGGCACCACCGCCGCGGTCGATCGAATGCACCCGGAGTATCGCTACAATCAGCTCACCTCGCGCGGTTACGGACTGGAGAGCGAAGCGGTGATCGAGAATTGGTACGGACCAGGCGGCGAGCTGCAAAAGTTATTGTCAACCGCCGCCACACCGGCTGAACGCGCGGAAATGGAGAAGATCGACATCGGCAAGATGGCAGACGGAATGTTGCGCGACCACATGGCCCAAAATCTTCTCGCGCACCTCGGGTTCGATCGCGACGACGCGGCCAAGATGCTGGAGCATCAGAAGCTCGAAGTTCGCGGCGACCGCGGCCTGATCGACATCGTGCGCTCCGTCGGAGAGACCACTATCGACAACTGGAAACACCGCATGGGTCCCGCCTGGGCGCCCGGCGACTGGGTAGACCGCCCCGCGCGCTACGACATGTTCAACGCGCTCTCCGCACTGGTCTCCATTCACGCGTCGGGCGACTCGTATGAAAAGAAGATTGATCAACTGGTCGAAGCACTGCATCCGCTCAAAAGTGATCCGGCGTTCGATCGCGGAGAAGCGCGACGACTGTACGACGCCGCCGAAAAAGTAATCGCTCCGTTCATGGCCAAGCTCACGCCCAAGGAGCGCGAGGAAAAAGTTTCGCTGGTGAACGATCAAGCGCGACGGATCAACTTCGACGTAAACGGAATGACCGCCAGCGCGGTGGAGAAGCTGGCCACCGATTCGATCGAGCGCTACGAGCGCGGAGAGAATCTCGATTCGATTCGCGCTGGACTTCGCGCCTACATGCGCGCGCAAAGGCGACGCGGACCGAAGAGCGCCGGCGAAGTTGCGGTAGCGCTCCGTCACGGAAAGATCGCGCGCACCGACGAAGGCCAAGCGCGACTCTCTTCATTTACTGAAAACAGCGTCAAGCTGGAAGAGATCGCCGAAGGATCGAAGCAGCTGGTACGCGCGACCGTTTTGCAAGATCCACTGGCGCTCGGCGACTCGGGGCGCTATCGCATGCGCTTCCAACTTCGCGGCGGCGCTTGGCAGGAGAGCGCGCCGGTGAAAGTGGAGAACGGTCGCGCCACCTTCGAAATTGCCATCGATCAGCCGCTCAAGTCGGGCCCCGGATCCGAAGTGGTGGTTTCATTCTTCGATCAGAAAACCGGACGCACGTGGGACAACGGCGGAGTCAACTTCGGACACGGTACCGAGTGGACACTCTCCTCGAAGCTGATCGCGCACGAGCTGGCGGTGAGCGGCGAGAAACTTCCCACCGCGCTCGACAAGTCGGTCGCCCGCGCGCTGCGTAACAGAGGCGACGCCACCGAAGTTCGCCGCAACGTGCTACGCGACGTCCGCGCTGCGCACGCACGCTAGAGCACGAGCCATTCGGCCTGATCACGGCGTACGNNGGCTCGCGCTCTTCATTTGCTCAATCCAGTTGAATCATGCTCTAGCCCTATAGGTGTCCCTAGGGTGTTCGTGGGCCGAACAAGAACTGGAGCGCGCCCGGTAGTCTCGCGGCCCAATAGGTTTCGTCGTGCTGTCCGTCGGCTTGATAGACGAAGTGGAAGTTGACCCCTTCGACGTAGCCCACCGACTTGTACGCTGCGACGAGATCCTGTGAGTAGCTGGCGTTGTCGTCGACGCCGCCGTAATCCATGTAGACGCGATCGGGAATCGGCGACTTGCCCTTGGTCGACTGCACCTCGCCGACGATGTAGTCGTTGTCCCACCAGGTTGCCGGCGAGACCACGCCGATCATCGAAAACACATCCGCATCTTTTACGCCGGCGTAACAGGAGAGCACTCCGCCGAACGAGGAGCCCATGTTGCCGGTGTTGGCGCGATCGGGAAGCGTGCGTAGCATCGAATCGACCGTGGGTTTGAGCTCGTCTATCAGCATCTGCAAATAGAGATCGCCGCCACCACCGGCCATTTCACTCGGGTCGTAGGTCGGAAGATATTCGTAGTCGCGGTTGTTCGCGTCGACCTCGGGACCGATGACGATCATTTCGCGGATCGATCCATCTTCGCCTGCGGCGTTGAGCGTCTCGTCGACCTTCCACTCTTTTCCGTAGGTAGCGCGCGACGCGTCGAAAAGATTCTGTCCGTCCTGCATGTAGAGCACCGGATACGATTCGGTGGTGTTCTCGTAGTAGCTGGCGGGAAGATAGGCCCACACCACGCGGTTGTTTCCGAGCGCGGTCGAATGAAAGGCCGAGAGGAGCTCAATCACCGATCCATTCACGGTGGTGAAGTGCGGATACACATCGACGGAGGCGCTTCCGCCCATGGCGAAGTTGGGGCCGCGCGACCAGGTGCTGTCGTCGAGGAGCGGCTTGAACTCGAGCGCCNNGCAAGGTCGCCTGGTAGACATTCGGCGAAGTCGCGACCATCGGGATGCCGGTGGTCCAATTGAGCGTATCCGCACTGCCGCGCAGCGTGATCGAATGACTGCCCGTTGGATAGTGCACGCGGATGGTGAGCGCAGTCGGCGTGGTCATATCGGCTGGTGTGAATCCATCGGTCGGGCCCATCCCGCCATCGCCGTTCCCCCCATCGTGCGGGCCGGCGCCATCATTACCAGCATCATTAATAGAGAGATCGGAACCGTCGCGGGCGCCATCGCCGAGCCCCGCATCGAGCGCGGTCGTCGCCGAGCTGGAGGCGCAGCCCACCACGAAAAGTACCGATATCGCTGCGATCCGCACGCAATGGCGATAGCACAGTTGGAGCCTGGTTGGCGATCACGGATTTCGGCGTCAAATCATGATAAATTCTCACTGGATGCTTCGTTCACTCGCAATCGTCGCACTGTCGGTGCTCGTGCTCGGTTGCGGCGGCAGCGCGCCCGCCGTCCAGACCTTCATGATCTCGGGCATGCTCGGTACGCCCGCCTCCGCCATCTTCAGCGCCAACGTGCTGCGAGTCGGTGCGCAGATCGATGCGGTGACAGCTCCGCTGATACTCGACACCGGCGCACCGCTCACCGCGCTCGATCCCGCGGCACTGCCAGCGTTATCCGTTCCGGCAAGTGGAACCGTCGATTCGATCACCGTCGGCGGTCTCGAGATTCTCAAAGTGCCGGTGGTGTCGATATCGCTCGGCCTCTCGAACCCCACTTCCGAAAGTTATTTGGCCGGTCTGCTGGGCGGCGGCGCGCTGCTGCAGTTTTCGGTGGTGCTCGACTATCAAAACGAACAGGTGTCGATCGGTATTCCGGTCGAGCCGACCAACGTCGCGACGCCGATTGTCACCTCGTTCAACATCGAAGGGGGCGGCTTCGGAACCTTGGCCGGCTCGAGCGCACAGATCCAAATTCCGGCGACGCGCGTCATTTTGCAAGGTGACATCGAAGGCGCCAAGCACACGCTGCTCGTCGACACCGGCGCCAGTTACGTCGTGATTTCCACTGAGCTGTTCTCGTCTTTGAGCGCCGACGGCCGCGCGCAGCTTTTGGGACTGCCGCTCACCACCATTAACGGAG
This sequence comes from Myxococcales bacterium, assembly GCA_003153195.1. Classification (GTDB taxonomy): domain Bacteria; phylum Myxococcota_A; class Polyangia; order Palsa-1104; family Palsa-1104; genus PALSA-1153. Next base: position 15,187 of record PLXG01000382.1, on the reverse strand, counting down.
AGACGACCGCGCGACTTATGCGGGTGCGCACCTTCGCGCTCGGGAATGCGTCGCTCTCGAACGTGGTGGTGTCTGACATCGGCGACGAAATCCTCAAGCAAGCCGGCAGCGAAGTCGGTCACAACGTCGACGGGATTGTCGGCGGTTCGTACCTTCGCGAGTTTCTCACCACGCTCGACTACCCCGGTCGCAAGCTCACGCTCGCGCACTACGACAACCTCGATCACCTCGACCCGGATGAGTTTCATCAGCTGGGTTTCACGCTGGTGGCCGCCAGCTCGGGTCATCGCTTCGCGGTAGGCCAGGTCTTTGCCGGAACCAACGCGGAGAGCCAAGGTGTGACCGCCGGCGACCAGGTCGTCTCCATCAGTCAGCAATCACTCGACGATCTTACGCTGGCGGCGGCAAGCTCGCTTTTATCCGGCGCGGTGGGCGCCATGCGACCGGTGGTCTTCGAGCGGGCAAATCAGATGATCTCGCTCACGGTGCGGGTGGACGACCTACTCCCGCCGCTGAATTGAGCTACACTTTGCGCCATGAGAGGCCTGTTGGCGCTCCTGATCCTGCTTTGTGCTCTTCCGCGCGGCGCCCACGCCGATTGGGAGATCAAACGTTCGGCCTTCGATCCGCAACTTGTCAGACAATATAAGCAGACCCTTCAGCGCAACCCTGCCGATTCGGGGACGCGACATAAGCTGGCGGCGCTGTATCGAAAATATCGCACCGTGCGCGAGCTCGAGCGTGAGTACGAAAAAGATTCGAGCGAAAGCGGAAAGCTGGTACTCGGCTTTTTGTACCAAGATCGCGGCGACCTCGACGATGCCACGGCGCAGTTCATATCGGCGCTGCAAGATAAACTAGGTAGTCTCAACGCCCACCTGGCGCTCGGCGAGGTATTGGTAGCGAGCGGAAAGCACACGGCTGCGGTGGCCCATCTCGAAGCCGCACTCGCGGGGTCCAGTGGGACGCAGCGCCTGACCGTTCTGCGGCTGCTGACGCGAACCGTGCTCTCCCCGCAAAGTGGAATGGCCAGCAAAGAGGCGCTCGGAACGGTGCGAAAATACTACCGCGAGCTCTTCGCCGCGCATTCGAACGATCTCGATCTTCGTCGCGAGTGGGCCGAAGCGCTGGCCACGCACGGCGAACCGAAAGAGGCCGCCGGAGAATGGCGCGAGATCGCGGCGCGCATCGTCGCCGATCCGCAGCGCAAAGCGGAGGCGCTCAAGCGAGTCGGCGAGCTCGACGAAGTGAGCGGTGAAGAAGACGCCGCGCTCACCGCCTACGATGAAGCAGCGACACTGCTCCCAGCCAAGCATCCTCTTCGGCACGATCTGAACGAGGCGCTGATCTCTATCTATCGCAAGCGCGATGCGCTGCATGAGCTCATTGCGCTATTCGAGAAGCGCACGGGCTTCGACGATTGGGCGCTTTTGGGCAAGCTCTACGACGAGGTGGGCGACGGGGTGCACGCCGAGGAATATCTGCGCCGCGCCATCGGCAAAGACTCGCACGCGCTTACCGTGCGCAAGGCGCTTATCGCGATCCTCGAGCGACAAGGTCGCACCTCTGACGTGATCGCGGAATATCGCAAGCTCTTGTCCATCTCCGACGAGCCCTCGCTTCGGCTCGAGCTGGCGGATAAGCTATGGAAGTCGGGCGATCGGCAAGCGGCGCTCACCGAATGCGATCGAATCGGCGCGCGCACGCGCGATCCCTCCATTCATTCGGCGCTGAGCGAGCTCTACCTGAAGATGGGCGAAAGCGAGCGAGCGCAGAAGGAAGAAGTGCTGCTCGCCAAGCTCGAGCCCGACGATCCGTCGCACATCGTAGCGCTCGGTGAATCCTATTTCACGAAGGGAAATCCGGACAAAGCGATCGAGATTTGGAAGCGATTACTTACGGGCAATCGAAGACATCCTGAGAACGCACAGGCAGCGCTGGCCGACACCTACCTCGATCACGAGCTTCTGCCGCAGGCGCTCGAGCTCTATCAAAAGGCGCTGTCGGAGTATCCGCAGGATCTGCGGCTACAAAAGGGTTTGGCGACCACCTTCGAGCGCATGCAGCGCGATTCCGACGCGGTCAGGGTTTGGGAGAAACGGATCGATCTGGCGATCGCCAAGATGGATCGCAGCGCAATTTCAGAATCGCGTCATCACCTTCTCGCGCTCCTCAAGAAGAGCCCGCTCTTCCCCTCGCGACTGGCGGCCTATCGTGCACGTTTCGAGCGCGCCACAAACAGCCTGGAGATCAGTGGGTACGGCCTGCTCTATGCGGAGCTCGGCTTGGGACGATCGGGCGGTGAGGCGGAGGCCGATCGGATCTTGCAGCAACTGACCAAGCGCGCGGTCTCCGCCGAAGATCAGGCGGACGCGCTCGAAACGCTAGCAAACCTGCATCGCGCTCGCGGTCGCGTGAAAGAGGCGATCCTGGCGCTCAAAGAGGAGGCGGCGCTGATGCCTTCACGCAAGAACGAGCTGTACGCGCAGATCGCCGAGCTTTCGCTGCTGCTCTACCGTGACGCAGACGCGCTTACCTACGCGAAAAAGGCGGTGGAGCTGAGCCCCGCCGACGCCGCCGCGCAAAAACGTCTGGCCGAGGTGTACGAACAAAAAGACGATCTAACGTCGGCCGCCGGGGCCTACCATCGCGCCCTCGAGCTCGACGATCGGCAATGGAAGACTTTCATGTCGCTCGGGCGGCTCGAGCTCAGGCGCGGAAACTTGGACGAGGCCGCGCGCCTTTATCGCGAGGTGATGCGACGCGCGCCCGAAGAGGAAGAGGAGTTGGTCCTCGACGCCACCCGTCGCGCGGTCGAGCTCGACTCCTATCTGGGAAAGCTCGGCGAGCTCGAGAGAGAGTTTGCGCCGGTGGCGTTCGCCCATTTTCAAAAGCATGCCTACCGCGAGCTCTTGCTCAACATCGAAGAGCGAGTGACCGAGCCGCTGGCCGCGCGCGCCAGGGGCGGCGATCGAGATGCGCGCAAAGAGCTCAACCGCATCGGCGAGCACGCGCTTCGTCCTTTGCTGGCGCTGCTGGTGAGCGGCGATGGCGGAGAACCGGCCGACCAGAGACAAGCGATCGCGCTTTTGGGCGAGCTCGGCCCCGAGGTCGGGCTCGGCGCTGCCGCTCCGCTGCTCAAGATCGCGCTTGGGCGGGAGAACGCGACCGATCTGCGAATCGGCGCAGCCACTTCGGCGGCCCGACTGTCGAGCAGCAAGCAATCGAAGGAGCTGGAGAGACTCAGTCACGACGACGAAAAGCAGATCGCACTGGCAGGTTTGTGGGGACTGGTTCGTGTTCACTCGCCGTCGGCAATCCCGGCGCTCGAGCGGATCTTGACCAGTGCCAGCCTCGAATCATTGCGCGGCTTTTCCTGCGTCGCGCTGGCCGGCTCTGGCGAAGGCGCGCTCAGCGGACGAACGCTGCGGGCCATCGCCAACGAAATCGGCGACGAGCAGGGACTGCCGGAAGCCCGCGCTGGTTGTGCGCTTGCCATCGAGTTGGCTGCCGCGGCTGCCACGCTCCCGCCTGAAACGGTAAAACTCGTCGAGCCGGCGCTCGAGCGCGCCGCCAAGGGTCCGGAATCGGTCGCCGAACCGGCGCTTCGGGCGCTGATCGCAATCGCGCCGACCGCGGGACGTCGCGTGGCGCTGGAAAATATCTTCTCCGGCTCCGAGGCGATGAGAAGGGCGGCGCTCCGGGCCATGCTTCCCTCCGCGAGCGGCAATCCCGCTCCGCGGTCCAGTTCGCTGTCAGTCCCGCCCATTGACGAGTTTGGCTTCAACCTCCGCCGCTGGCTCACCGACCTCGGCGCTCAGCTCCCGCGCCCCGTGCTGTCCCAGTCGGACTTGGCCGCCGACCTGCTTCGCGTGTTCACGCGGGCGCTTTCCGCCTCCGCCACCACCTCCGCCACCACCGAGGCCACCATCGAGGCCACCATCAAGAATCGTGCGCTGCTCGATTTGGGCGCCGATGGCACCGAGCCTAACGAGCTTTTTGTTGGACCTTTCGGCTCGGCCCACCAGCTCCTCGAGGAGCCCGGCGCCCGGCAATTGACCGAAGGGCTCAAGCGGGCGCTCGCGTCGATGCCGACGGCAAAGGATCCGGCGCTGGCGGCCCGCGCGAAGCGCCTCTTCACTCGCCTGCAAAGAGGCGCCAACTGATTTGAATCGTGGCGGTACTTCCGCTACGATTCATGACGCCAATGGGAGAATTGCTTCACCGATGACGCTCGGGCTGGTGTGCGACAAATGCGATGCGCTCTCTCCGCTCGGCGCGATCACTTGCGCCGACTGCGGCACCTCGCTCGGCATCACGCGCGAAGTGAGCCGCACCGGATCGGGCCCCGCGCCCACGTCGTCCAGCGCCTCCCCGGCGCACGCGCTGCGTCGCTGTCCCGCGTGCGCCACCGAAGTTCCCGATGGCCATCGCTTTTGCGGCAACTGCGGAACGCAAGTCGACCGTCCCGAGCCAGCGGCGGTCTTGCCTTCACTCGGTAAGGAAAAAAGCAAAGGTCCCAAGACTCAATACTTCGGGGTCATGCAGGCGCCCGGGCGCGCCAAGCTGATCCTGATCAAAGGCGAGGGGCTCGACGGCGTATCCTACGTGCTTTCCGCAACGGAGCATCTGGCCGGCCGACTGGAGGGCGCGATCCTCTTTCCCGACGATCCGCTGCTCTCTCCTCGTCACGCCAACTTCTTCTATCGCGAAGGTCATCTTCATGTTCGCGACGAGAGCTCGCGCAACGGCGTGTTCGTGCGGATCGCCGAGCCGAAGCGGCTGCCGAGCGGTGGCGTCTTTTCCATCGGCGAACAGCTCCTTCGCGTGGAAGCCTGTCCAGCGGTGTCCGGTCCGGTGTGTGGGCCCGACGGCACCTACTTTTACGGCTCTCCACGCAAACCGTCCAAGCTCCAGCTGATCCAGATGCTGGCCGGCGGTGAGCCCGGGCTCATCATCCGTGGATCGGGCGACATGATCGCGATCGGCCGCGAAGGAAACGATTTGAATTTCCCCGAAGATCCGTTCATCTCGGGGAGACACGCGCAGGTTCAAGCGGTGGAGACGCAAGCCGGCATTCGCTTTCAGCTAACCGATCTCGGGTCGAAAAACGGCACCTTCTTGAAGGTCGACAAGGAGACCGCGCTCAAGCACGGCGACTATGTCTTCATCGGCAGGCAGCTGCTGCGCGTCGAGATCACGTGAGGAGGCGCTGAGATGATCTGCCCGAAATGCGGCACCGACAATCAAGAGCGCTTCAAATTCTGTATGAACTGCGCCACCGAGCTGCAGTCGACTTCGCCGCAGATGCCCTCGCTCGACGACTCGATCGAGCGAAAGAGCGAAAGCGGAGTGGCGAACTCCCTCAAGGCGGCGGAGGCGGCCAAGCGAAAGGGCGCCGTGAGCATCTGCCCAGAGTGCAGCGCGATGTCGCCCACCGATTTCACGTTCTGCGGGAAATGCGGCGCGCGAATGGCCGGCACCGACGAAGCCACGCTGCCTTCACATCGGCCGGGGAGTCACCTCAAAGCACAGCTAGTGCTAATTCGTCCCGACGGTGGTGAAGCCGGATCGTTTCAGCTCAAGGCGGGCTCGAACGTGATCGGCCGCGGCGTCGGTCCACTCTTCGACGCCGACGGATATCTTTCGCCGCGTCATGCCGATCTCCTCCTCGACGAAAACGGCCTGACCGTCCATGACCTCGGGAGCCTGAACGGCGTCTTCCTCAAGATCACCGCGGACGAAACGCTCGAGCACGGCGATGTCTTTCGCGTCGGTCAGCAGCTACTTCGATTCGAACAGGTGACGCCGCCGCAGAGCACCTCCGACGGAACGCAGATTCTGGGCTCACCCAATCCGGGCTACTGGGGCAAGCTGCTCCTCGTCGTCGGTCCCGAACAGGACGGCGGAGCCTATCCACTTTTTGGCGACGCCACCACCATCGGCAGAGAGCGCGGGGACGTACTGTTCGCCGAAGATGGTTACGTCTCCGGCTCGCACGCTCGACTTCTGTCACGCGACGGCAGCACGCAGCTTTCCGATCTACGCAGCTCGAACGGAACCTTCCTGCGCATTCGCAATCGCAACATCCCGAACGGCAGCTTTCTGCTCATGGGGCAGCAGCTGTTCCGCGTAGCGCTCTCCCAATGACAGGCTTTTCATTGCGCGGTGCGCGGGCGCGGGTTACGGTTAGCCCACAAGGAGGTACCATGCGTACCCGTTTTTCCGGCTCGCTTTCGGGTGTGATCTTGAGCGCTGCGTTGCTGCAAATGGCCTGCTCGAACGAGCTTAAGGTGAGCGAGGTAGATCCGCCCGCCGGCACCTCCAACGGCGGTGAAGAGGTGGTGATCAAAGGCAACGGCTTTCAGCCGGGACGCGCCGGCGCGATCGTGCGCTTCGGCAAGCGCGACGCCGCCGCCATCGTGGTTGAATCGTCGGACAAGATCAAAGTCACCACGCCCGCTGGCGACAAAAATACAGTGGTGGACGTGAGCATCATCTTCGATGACGGAAAGACGTTCCTTCTCAAGAACGGCTTTCGCTATCTCGATTCGACCCAACAGAAGGCCACCATGGACAAGGCGTTCAACGCCATGGGCGGCGGCGGCAAGAAAGAATAGCGCGGCCTACATCAGATCTTTTCGCTCCAGCGCCCGACGCATCTTCAGAAGTGCCTGCTCCTGCAACTGCCGAATTCGCTCGCGCGAGAGATTATATTTCTCGCCGATCTCTTTCAGCGTCAGCTCCTGATCCGAATCGAGCCCGAATCGTTGCCGCAAAATATCGGCCTCGATAGGCTTCAAGTTCCTCAGCTGCTCACGCATTTCGCTGGTCATCGCCTCATCCACCATGTCGTCGGTGGTGGTGCGATTCTCCGAGTTGGGATCCTGAATGAAGTCGATGAATAGTCGCCCGTCATCATCGGAGACCGGCCGATCGAGCGAATAGGATTGATCGAGCAAGAAGGTGCGCATCTTCTCGATCTTGGCCGCCGCGATCCCCGTCGCCACGCCCAGCTCTTCGCTGGTCGGCTGACGTCCGAGCTGACTCGACAAGAGCCGCTTCGACTTGGCGATGCGGTGATACGCGTCGATCATGTGCACCGGTAATCGCACCGCTCGTCCCTTGTCGGCGAGCGCGCGCGAGATGGCGTGACGAATCCACCACGACGCGTAGGTCGAAAAGCGATAGCCGCGACGATAATCGTAACGCTCGACGGCCTTGATGAGGCCGATGTTGCCCTCTTGGATCAAATCGGCGAGCGGCATGCGACCGTAGTTGAAACGCCGCGCGATCGACACCACCAACCGCAAGTTGGCCTTCACGAATTCGTTCTTGGCGCCTTGCGCGATCTTGTACGACGCCGCGACTTCGCGCAGGTAGACCTTGAACGGTTTCGACTTTCGCTGGAAGCCAAGCTTTTGCGCCGGCAGATTTCCGTGGGCGATGGCCTTGAGCTCGAGCAGCACAGCGTCGAGCGCGTGCTTGTCGACATCGAGCGCCCGCAGACGCTCGCTCGCTTTCACGCGTGCCCGGTCGACGCGCAGGTTTTCTGCGCGAGGCGATTCGCCACCTTTTTTATTCTCCAGTACTCGCCTGAGCGCGCGGAATTCGGGCGCGGCGCGATCGCCGATCTGTGCGCCCGCTTTTTCGGCCGCTCCTTCAGCGATGCGCAGCACGTGATCGATGAGCGGCTCGAAATTCAAAATACGAACCCACAGACCGATCTCGAGCGTCTCCAATTTTCGCGCCGACTCGAATTCTTCTTTCGGCTTGAGCACCGCCAGACGCGCCATGTCCCGGAAGTACATCGCCAAGAAGTTGGTCGGTTCGTCGGTCTCGACCGGTGCCGCTTCGGCCTCTTCCGGCTCGCCCACCACCGCTTCCAACTCCGAAACCGCCTCGGCCGCGCCTGAGCTCTTTGCGCGTGTCTCTTCCGCATCGCCCGACTCGTTCGAGTCGGCGGCGATCTCTTCATCGAGGTCGACTGAGGTCTCCTCCTCGGTGATGGCGGTGCCCTTCGCCACAGCCGCACCGGCCGCACGCTGAGTGCGAGGACGTATCCCCACTCCTCGAGCGAGCGAACCGCCGCGCTTGCCGACGATGGCGCCTTTTACAGGCTTTTTCATCCGATCTTCCGCATGGCTATGCAGCTGGCCCATATGCTGTTTTTGCCCCTTCTGCAGCGGCCACTCCGCTGCTCCCGCCACGCCCCGTCAGGATCTATATACAGTTCTCGCAAGCGTCTTATTCCTTCGCGCCGCTCACGACCGTGATCCTCTGCAACAAAGTTAAGACGTCCTGGCGTTTCCGCAACCGGCGAAGTGGGGGCTAAACCTACTCTTTGAAGGGCACCCACGTACGAATTGAAACGTTCTAGGACATCAGAGGATCTACGTCGGAGCCGGCGAAAAGTTACTTCTTGGAGGGTGCCATTTTTTCGGCAACAACCAAGAGTTGCCGCGAGTGTGCGCCGAAGAAATTACCGCGCAGCGCGAGCCCGCCGGAGACCTCGGTCACCTTGAGCCCGCACTGATGAAACAGCTTGCCGATCTCGTGCAACGAGTAGGCGCGAATGGAGATCTCGTGCTCCTGCTGACGTCCGTCGTCGAAGATGATCGAGCGCTGCACCTGCAGTCGCGAAACGAAATGATTGAAGTCGACCTCTTCGAGCACCACGCAACCTTCGCCCTCCCACCAGACGCGAGTGGGAAGATCGCGAACTAAGTAGTCGCGGTTGGCGACATCGAGGATCAACTTTCCGCCCGGCTTGAGCGCGCGCGCGACGTTGGCGAGCGTGGCACGGTTGGTGTCGTCGTCGAAGTAGCCGAAGGTGGTGAACATGCAGTAGGCACCGTCGAACTCGCTATCGAAGGTCATCTCGCGCATGTCGCCGTGAATGAAGTTGACCGAGATGCCGCTCTTGCGCGCGGAGTCGGCGGCGCGAATGAGCATCGGCAGCGACAGATCCACGCCAGTCACATGATAGCCGCGTTGCGCCAGCTCGAGAGCGTGACGTCCGGCGCCGCAGCCGACGTCGAGCAGCGCCCCATTCGGCGCGCTGGTCGAATTTCCCTGCAGGGACTGGTGAATGAACTCGGCCTCGCGCTGAGTCTGGCGCGGAGTGATGCCCGGCAGCGTGCGCAGGTGATCTTCTTCGAACACCTCTTCGAACCACTGCTTGGCGCGTCTTCGACGAGGTCGCGGCGCAAAGTCGCTCGCTGGCGGAGCCTCGATGGTGCGAACTTCGCCGGCCGGTTCACTCGAAGCGGGCAACGGAGGCGCGGTGACCGCCGACATCGGCATGGGCGGTGTGGCATTGGCCGGCATGGGTGGAGGCACAGCCGACACCGGTTGAGCAGAAGCGGCGGCCGGCATGGGCGGAGGCGCGACGCTCCGCTGAGAGACCTCGACGATCGGCATCTCGACGGTCGCTTTGTCCGTGCGTGGACCGGCCGGGGGCGTATCCGACTCAGGCTCAATATAGATCTGTTGGGTCTTCTGCTCGGGAAGAGGCGCGCGCTCCATCGCCTGGGAGAGCTGCTTTTCTTCAATGGAGAGCGACCCCGCCGGCGCTTTTGTCGACGCGGCTGGCGGTTTCGCGGCGGCCGGCGGCATCGGCAGAATGGGCGCAATCCCCTCCATGGTTTTGGCCGCAGCACCGTCGGGTTGCAGTCGCGGAATCGTGCGCGCGCGGGCACGTTGATCGCGCACCTCCATGAGCTCGATGGTATCGATCTCGATGGCAGGACCGGAGTTTTCGGGCGTGACCGCGCTCGGTTCGGCCTGCGTCTTGGGCGTCGTCTGGCCGCTCTGGCCTTGCCACAGCAGAACAACGCCCTCGGCGCGCCCTCCGTTAGAAAACGCGTGATCCACCAGCAGATCGGCCGGATCGGATTCTGGACCGAAGGCGGACATGGAGGGCTCGGTCTTCGCCTCCATCGGCGGACCGCCGTGCACAAGCGTATCGGGCATGGTGAGCGCGCGGCGGCGCTCGCTCTCCAGGCGGACGAGCGCGTCGGACGCCATCGGTCGGCGTCCAGCCAACTCGACCTTCATCTCGGCGATCTCTTCGGTCGAGAACTCGATCTCGTCCTGACGCGAATCGCTGGTTTTGATGTCGGACAAAATCGCTCCTTAGTTGATCCGCGTCGAGCTGCCGAGCTTTTGTCCTAGCCGCACCGGATCACCAGCGCGGCCGCCGAGAACCACCCGCCCAGGCTCGAAGAGCAAAATCACCGTCGAGCCGAGATGAAACATTCCGAGCTCCCCACCGCGTTCGATAGTCGGCGGTGAAGCGTAGTTGCAGAACTGTCCCTCGCGTCCGAGTCGGCCGACGCGATGGGTCCATACTGCATCGTCGATGGAAAGCGTGATGTGCCCGACCCCGGTGGCGGCCACGAACACCTCCGCTACTCTGCCCACTTCGGTGTCGAGGTACACCACCAGTCGCTCGTTGATCGAGAACAGGCCGGCGACGTTCCGTACCGAGAGCGGATTCACCGGAAAGAACGCACCGGGGATATGGCGGTAACCGATGACCTTGCCGGCGATGGGGGTGTGCACCCGATGGTAATCGCGTGGCGCCAAATAGAGCGTCGCGTAGGCGCCACCTTCGAAGGGACGCGCCTCGTCGGCACCGCCGAGAAGCCCGCGCACCGTATAGTCGAGACCCTTACATTGAATCAGCCGGCCACCGTCGGCAATGCCGAGCTCGGAAATTCTTCCGTCGACGGGGGAGACCACCACGCCGGGACCGTCATCGATGGGCCGCGCCCCAGGCGGAAGGGGACGAGCAAAAAAATCGTCGAAGCGTTCGAAGTCCTCGAGCGGGCGATCGAGCTGCGACAGATCGGCTCCGGCGTAGCGCGCGAATCCGCCATAGATCGCGCGACGTAGCGGCCGCGGAACATGCTGACGGGCGGCCCAACCTACCCCGCGCGAGAAGGTGCCCTTGGGGGTAAAGCGGAGAAGGTCGACGGCCACCCTCTCCCTCACTTGCGACCAGCTGGGCATCGGCTAATCATACGTAACTCTTAGGATGCGGTCAACCGAAGATGGGGTCATTCGACCCCGTGAACGTATGTGATTTCAAACAGTTGATGCGTGGCTCGACGATTGCTTCTTAGATCTGACATGCGCCTCTGTCTGCTAGCCCTCGTCGCGGTCGGCCTAAATGGGCCAAAGGATGCGCACGCGGCCAAGGGCGAAGGCTATTTCGGGTTGCGACCCGCTCGATCGGCGCCGGCGACTCGAGTCGAGGTTCAGCAAGATGAGAGCGCATTCACGCTCGAAAACGGCGAACCGATCGCCGGATTTCGTCTGGGTGACGCCCCCGAAGGACCGCTCAAAAATCAGGCCGAGCGCATGGTCCGACTCATCCGCGACGAATTCCATCGCGACGCGAGCCGCGTACCGATTCACATCTTGAACGCGTCACAAATGGATCGGCTGACACGTCAGCTCGGCGGGCACACCGGCTTCCGCTGGGAAATCTATGGAATGCACTACCGCGGGCATATCTTCATTCGTCCCGGCTTGACCATCTTGTCTGACGAAGTGCTACTGCACGAGCTGATTCACGAGATGTCGGCGCGATTCGCCGCGGAGTCGCGAGGGTTCAGCCATCTGGTAGAAGGGCTAGCCCAGCACTACACCAGCAAAATTTTGGCCAGCGAGCTCGACAAGAAAGCGACCAAACGAATCTACGTGCGCTATCGCGAGTTCGCCGAAGTGCTGGAGTCGATCGTCGGTGGCGATAGACTGCGCGCGCTCTTCTTCGCCGAAAAAGGAGACCCGCTGCAAGAGTTGAAAATGCGCGTCGACCAAGTCCGCGGCAACTTGCTTCCCGCTGCCGCCGCGCTGGAGAAAGATCGCTTCAACGACGCCCTGCGGTTGCTGAGCGCTAAATAGCGTCTTCGCCGCGTTCGCCGGTCCTGATGCGAATCACTTCATCAATCGGAGTGACGAAGATCTTGCCGTCGCCGATTCGTCCGGTCGATGCTGCCTTGGTGATGCTCTCGATGACCTGATGCACAAGGTCGTCTTTGACGATGATCTCGACCTTCACTTTGGGAACGAAGTCGACCACGTAGGCAGAGCCGCGATAGACCTCTTTCTTGCCGCCAGTGCGGCCGAAGCCTTTGACCTCAGTGACGGTCATGCCCTGCACGCCGATTTCGCTCAGCGCCTCTTTGACCTCGTCGAGCTTGAACGGCTTGATGATCGCCTCGACTTTTTTCACGGGTCCTCCACCTCTCTCATACACGCGATCCTGTTTCGATTGCGTTTCGCGGGCGTAAATCTACCGAAAATCGACCCAGTTGGATAGGGCTGGTCTACGAACACTTGCCGTCCACGCATTTGCTCGACTGGCAGTCTTGATTACCGGTGCAGGTCGCATTGCTCGCGCAGAGCGGACAAACTAGACCGCCGCAATCGGTGTCCGCTTCGTTCGACTGCTTCATGTTGTCGAAGCATTGGTTTTGATCGAAGTCAGTGCGCAATTGAAGATGTAGATCGCGCGTCCGCGTCGACGCGGTGTCCGAAGCATAGGCCACGCGGCCGTTCGGCCCTGAGGCTATGATGAAAACGCTGGCGCTGCCCGCATGAAATCCGGCGGGAAAAAGCACCCCGGCAGCCAACGGCGGAGTTTGCGCCACCGCGTTGTCACTATTTGATTCGAGTCGCCACGCCCCCGAATCACCGGTTAGATCGGAGACATCGATCTGAAGCGAGCTGATTGGATCGAGATGGGATCCAGTGAGATGTAAGGTCCAACAATCGCTACCGGTAACGCCCGCGCAAAGATTCGCCGACTCACTTCCGCACGCGGCGACAGCCAATATCAACATCACCCCTGCACGCATCATTGCGCCGTGGCCCGGCCAAAGAGCGCTTCCGGTCGAGTGTTGTTGGCGGTGAGTCCGAAGCCGAGCCCCAAAGCGAGCCCAACTGCGGCCACTCCACCCAAAACGCCAACCACGATCGGCCAACGCCGCTTGCGCCCTCCACTCGCCTCTTTCTCTTTCAACTTCAGCGTCGCTTCTTCGACGGCAACTCTCAGCGCCTCGGGATCCGCCACCGGCTGCAGAAACACGTCGCGGATCAGCGACTCGCTGGTTCGAACCGTGATCGATTCCGAAAGAGAAACGAAGCCGCTCTTCTCGAAGTGTAGACGATAGCTCCCCGCGGCCAGCTCAACTTCGACGGGCGTGACGCCGAGCGAAGCGCCGCTGTCTTCTCTCTTGACCGTCACTCCACTCGGGATCGAACGCAACGTGACGTGCGCCGGCCGACGTTTGTTTGCCTCTTCCGCTCGACAGGTTTTTAGCGCCGCCATGGCCGACGGATGCGGGTTGGTGCCCTTCTTTTGGAGGTAGCGCTCGAGCGCCGGAATCGCTTCTGTGCATTTGCTTTGGGCCTGATAGGCTAGTCCCAACCCAAGCAACGGTCCCGTCGAGGCGGGCGCAATCTTACTGGCGCGCTGAAAGTTTTCGACTGCACATGAATAGTCCTGCTTCACCATGCAGGCTTGCGCATCTACCATCGCCCGCTGCGCATCGTCGCGATCATCGGCCCGTGCGAATGCCGGTAGAAACATCAACGTGATGTAGAGGACGCGCGCAGTCATTCGCAGATTATATCGGGCCGACCGGACGGAATGAAAATTCCAACATAAGTGCTCAAGTCTCAAGATCCTACACAAGTTGATCGCGTTGCATGAGAACTCGTGATCTAAAGGGGAATGGCGCGGAAAAGCGGGGTCAATGTCACCGAGATTGCAGGAGAGTTTGAGGAAGTTGAGCTTGGAGACACACGGCTCGACGAACGACTGAGACGAGTAGCGTCGCTGTGCGCCATAGCACCGAGCGAGAGTTTTCCAGAGCAGATGGAGACGGTGGCCGATCGCGAGGCGCTATATCGTTTTCTGGCAAATTCTAAAGTGACAGTGAACGGCGTATTGCGAGGGCATATTTCGCAAACGCACGCACGGATGGACGGTCAGTCAGTCGTGCGAGTAGTCCACGACACCAGCACGTTTCGCTTCTTGGGGGAGCGTGAGGGACTTGGAGCAATCGGCGGCGGCGGGAATGGATTTCTCGGACACTTTGCGCTGGCGATAGCTGCGGACGAGACCCGCGAGCCACTCGGCATCTTGGGGGTGCGACCATACATCTATAAGGATGCAGTCGCTCACCGTGGCATGACCAACAGTGAGCGGGTGCAGGCAGCGCGAAACAAGACACGCGATGAAAAGAAGTCGAGTCGATGGGAACAGCTGGCCATCGAGGTATCGGCCAGCCTTCCGCAAGGCGTGCGCCCGGTACACGTTATGGACCAAGAAGCAGATGACTACGACCTGCTTGCAGCGATGCATCAAGCCAAACTCAGCTATGTAATCCGCGCCTGCCCCGGCAGAAAAACAACGGAGGCCGGTTTGTCCGTCAAAGATGTGTTGGCGAAAACATCGGCGCAGGTATTTCGCACAGTACCGGTTACGCCACGCGGCGAACGTAAAGCGACCCTCTCGAGGGGCAGACATCCCGCACGACAAGAGCGTGAGGCGACGCTGAAGATCCGATGGGGAGAGATCACGATCCGCCGCGGCCAGTACTCGCACTCCGATATTCCCGACCTCACTTTGTCGGCGGTGCATGTCTTTGAGCCTGAACCTCCCGACGGAGAAGAACCTATCGAGTGGGTGCTATTCAGCTCGGAAGCGGTAACCACCTTGGAAGAGGCGACCACGGTAGTCGATCACTATCGAGCCCGCTGGATCATCGAAGAATATTTCAAAGCGCTCAAAACCGGTTGCGCATTTGAGACGCGTCAGCTCATGAGTTTCGATGGCCTCGTCCGGGCCTTGTCAATCTTTGTCCCCATGGCTTGGCGACTACTCGTCTTGCGTCATCTCGGCCGGGCACCCAAGCCTCGACCGGCGGGAGTTCTGTTTGATAAGGAGCATCTCTTGCTCTTGCGCAAACTTCTAGACAAACGACGTTACAAAATCTCCGCCAAGCCCACGATGAACGACGCCATGCTGGCCATCGCGGCACTCGGCGGTCATATCAAGAACAATGGTGATCCGGGATGGCTCGTGCTGGGACGGGGCTTCACTAAATTCGTCGAGGCTGAGGCAGTCTGGCGTCTCGCTCGTGAGATGTGATCAATCTTGAGGCTCAAG
>PLXG01000009.1 GCA_003153195.1 Myxococcales bacterium | reverse complement strand
GACTTAACCGACTTGCATCACCTGCTTTTTTCGGCGGGACGCGGAATTCAAGGACCCAATCGATTTCAGGGCTACGTCGCATATCAGATCACCTTCGGGCTCGGCAAAAAACAGAAGCAATGAACCGGAGGTGAGACTTCCTGCAAACCTACCGAATGGGTCGAGGCAATCTCAATTCGGAGTTAAATCGATCACTACAACGTTCAGATGCCCGCCTCATGGCCGTAAAACTGCGTGTCTTCTCGGAAGCCACCCTACCCGTCGCCGAGGTGTTGGTAGTCCTCAACAAACTCGATGGACCGCAGATACTTCACCATCTTGAAACCGAGCTGTGTTTCGATCCGGAGGCGGCGGCATGGAGCGCCGTGCTCAATCGGCAGGGGTGCGCCGTTCATCTCGTACGCGAGGATCGTTTGCGGGTGCCGAGCCAGTTCGAGATCGATGGTCTCGTAGTACACGCGGCCCTCCCGTTCATCGAAACCCGTGAAGACGAGATACCGGACTTCGGCACGCGGACGGCATCTCTCAAGTAGGTCACTCAGTGGAACGCCAGTCCATTGACCAACAGCCGACCACCCCTGAATGCAATGGTGCTTGGTAATCTGCGTCCGCTTCGGAAATGCACGTAGGTCAGCGAGCGATAACTGAAGGGGCGTTTCAACGAGGCCACCGATTGACAAACGCCACTCGGAGAAGTTCGATTTGGCAACGCGCTCGTACTCAGGTGGATTGGGTGGGTAACCGTTCACTGTGCGAACGGTCATCGCTCGCAACGAAGAGCAATTGCTACGCCAGAATGAATCACGAGCGATCGCGCGATGATGGACGCAGAAAATCGGCTATAATTGCAGTCGTCTGCTGATTCAGCACGCCGAAATCGTCAAGCGGTTCGAGGCAACAGAAAGAACGCCTGGTTTTTCAGCAAGTGGGTGCCTGGCCCAGAATTTGCGAACAGCAGCTCGCCAAGAGGCGCTCTCTTGAATCTTCACACGCATCTTACTCGCTTTAGGAACGAGTTGGAATCTGTTCAATGCGTCTGACGCTGGCTCTTATTGCGGCCGCAGCGCTTTTGCATAACGATACGAAGGCGTCACCGAACTGAATGTGAGCATGGCGCTGAGATCTTCGTACGGTCACAAATTATTGGAGAGCACTTGGTGTTGACCAAAGATCGAATGAAAGCAGAACAACGCGCGGTTGGATGCGACCTTTCCAATTTCCGCATCGGCCGGGGATTTGACGTTGATGAGACGTAGAGAATTGTTCGCGATTCGGTCAGCGTCGGCGGAAACGTCAGGATGATTTTCGTGCTTGCCGGTGGAATCGTGCTCGTCGTCGGTGCGGTACTCGCTTTGGCGTTTCGGACGAATACCAGTCGCGCTTGGGCCGCGATCGTGTCGCAAGGAATCGCTACCGGCCTGGTCTTAGTAGCTGTGCTGCCTGTCATCGCGAGCCGAACGACGATCTATTCTGCATGGGCTTGGTCGTTTCCTTTGGAGATCATCAGCGTCCATGTCGATCCCCTGAGTGCATTCTTTCTCGCTTGGTCGTTGCCGATGACACTTCTCGGAACCGTGTATGCGGTCGGCTATCTCCAGCCATACTTCGCTCACGGCAGAAACGGTGGCGCACATTTCGCGCTGCTGAATATGATCTCGCTGTCGTTCTTGATCATCTACACGGTCGAGAGCGCCATGGTGTTTCTCCTCGGCTGGGAGATCGCCGCAGTGGCTGCTTGGCTGCTCGTTATTTGGGATTACCGCAACCAAAAGATCCGCTTCGCAGGGTTTAACTACTTGGTCTCGACCCACGTTGGACTCTTTTTTCTCGTCGCGGCCTTCATGATCTTGCATAGCCAAACCAACTCGATGGACTTTGGCGCTTTCTCACGCTTTCTAGGGCAACCGAGCACACTGCGAAACGTCGTTTTCGTACTCCTCGTGACTTCGTTCGGGCTCAAGTCTGCGTTCTTTCCTTTCCATACCTGGCTCCCTCGTGCGCATTCGGCGGCCCCGGCCCATGTATCTGCACTGATGTCGGGCGTGATTCACAAAGCAGGACTCTTTGGTCTACTCCGGTTCACGCTGCTCATGGGATCGCCCGAGGAGTGGATGGGATGGTATCTCATCGTGTTCTCAGGGCTCTCTGCGCTGCTGGGTGTCCTTTACACGAGTGGTCAGCGCGATCTCAAGCGTCTGCTTGGCTACTCATCGACCGAAAACGTGGGCATCGCTGGCCTTGGATTTGGTGTTGGGTACCTGGGGCTCTCCTGGCATCAGCCGATCTTGGTGCTCGTCGGCTTCGCCGGTGGAATTCTCCACATCCTGAACCACGCGCTTTTCAAGTGTCTACTTTTCTATGCGGCGGGAGCGATCTATCGCTCGACCCACACCGTAGATATTGAGCGGTTAGGGGGAATCGCCCGCCGAATGCCTCGTACGACGATCTTTTTCTTGTTAGGGGGAATCGCGATCTCGGCACTTCCCCCGCTGAATGGTTTTGTGAGCGAGTACCTTATTTATTCTGGGCTGCTCAGCGGTAGCGTACCGGCGGGACTCCCCAAGGTATTGCTCATCTGTGTGGCCGCGCTCCTGGCATTTGTCGGAGCGGTCAGCATCCTGTCGATGACACGAGCGTTCGGTATCACTTTTCTCGGACAGCCGCGTGATCCAGCGATACATGTCGATGGCGACGCGTCCCGTTCGATGAGCATCTCGATGTCCCTTCACGCAGGCGGGATCGTTCTCATCGGCCTCGTGCCTGCGACCGGCCTGTGGTTGGTTCGTCCGGCGGCCGAATTATTCTCGGGCCTGTTGCCATCGTCCTTGCCCGGCGTCCTACCTGATGTGGGCGCATTGCTCTTGCCGGTTGCGCGTGCCGGCGGACTCCTGCTCATGCTGATTGTGCTCCTCATGATGGTTGCACGCCGCGTTCAACGAAAGGCGGTTGCGCAGGGCACTTGGGGTTGCGGTTATGGGGCTCCCAACACGCGCATGCAGTATACGGGTACCTCGTTCTCTCTTCAGTTCACTCGTTTGTTCGATGCGTTTCTCCCCGAATTGCGCCGCGAAAAACTCCCTGAAGGCTATTTCCCCGAGGGACGCGGCCATGTTGCTACTCATCACGTCGATGCGGTGGAGCGTCGCATGTTCGAAGTACTCGGCGATGGCGAATCCTTTATTACCCGAATCGCCGCGCGCATCCCTGAACAACCTCGGTTCGCATTCGCCGCTGGGCTCATTACGCTGGTCGTAATGGTTGCTCTCCTTTTGTGGGGGACGCCGTGAGCTTCAGGTGGATAGCACTTCATTTGCTGACGCTCTTCACGTTGCCAGTCTTTGTTGTAGGCGTCATCAATCGTACCAAGGCACTCTGGGCTGGTCGCAAAGGTCTACCGATCTCGCAGGCGTTTTGGGATCTTCTTCGGCTCATGCGAAAGCGTCCGGTCTATAGCACCGTGACCACGGCCATCTTCAGCGGCGTTCCCTATGTCGTGCTCGCGACCTCGATCGTCTCAGGGATCATCGTGCCCCTCCTCGGTACACGTGCCCCGATGTCGTTTCCGTTCGACTTTGTGTTTTTCGCATACGCTTGGGGACTCGGTCGTCTTGCGCTGATCCTCGGGGCGCTCGACACCGGAAGCTCGTTTGAAGGCATGGGTGCGAGTCGAGAGGCAACGTATTCGCTTCTCGCTGAACCAGTTCTATTTCTCGTGATGGGAACGCTGGTTGCTGCGACTGGCAAGAATTCTTTCGCTGAACTGCTTCAGTTTCATGCCCACGACCCATCGACGGCGGTGATCTTGGTTGCGTGCACCATCGCGCTGTTCATCATTCTTCAAGTGGAATCGGCGCGCATTCCGGTTGACNNTGACGATGATTCATGAAGTCATGATCCTCGATCACAGTGGGCCGGATCTGGCCGCGATGCAGTATGCGTCCGCGATCAAGATGACGGTGTGCGCAGGGCTGCTGGCAACACTCCTCAACCCACTCTCGGGCAGTAGCCGGAGTGGCTCGCTCATTGCGGTCGTCAACATCGGGCTCATCCTCGGTGTCGCGGTTCTCGTTGGCACGATCGAGTCACTGATCGCGAGGCTCAAGCTCAAGGCCATTCCGCAATACGTCCTGGTAGCGCTCGTGGCAGCGTTCGTCGCGCTCCTGGCGAGCACTTGGCATTCGGGAGCTGCGGGATGACATCGCTCCTGATCGCGTTTCTTTTCGTTCTCTTGATTCCTCTTTTCATCTCGACATGGCGCACGAGTCTCAGCGGCTTGAGTGCGCAGGGACTGCTCATGGGATGGATGGTCTATCGTGCTCA
>PLXG01000442.1 GCA_003153195.1 Myxococcales bacterium | reverse complement strand
CGTCTTCCACCAGCAGAATGCGTCTCGGCGTCACCTGCGGGCGTCCGATCTTGTTGGCGGAATTGGCATCCTCGATCCCTGGTCGAGGCGTCGTCTCCGATGCGATCTGCGCGGCGCGAATCGGCAAGTGGATCGACACGCGCGTTCCCTGACGCGGCGCCGAATCGATCTCGATGCGCCCACCGTGTCGGGTGATAACTCCGAATGCGAGCGAAAGCCCGAGCCCCTTCGATCGTCCGCCCTTGGTGGTGAAGAATGGATCGAACGCCCGCCGGCGAACCTCTCGCGACATCCCGGCCCCAGTGTCAGACACAATGAGCTCGACGTCGTCGCCCTGTTTCAGCTCGACCTTCACGGTGCCGCCGCCGGCGCGTTCGCGCAGCGCTTCGATGGCGTTTTGCAAAAGGGCGTTCACCACCTCGCCGAGCTCGGGCGCGTTGCCATGAACTCGGATCGACGGATCGAGTGAATCCTCGAAGTCGATCTGTGCGGCGAATCGTCGAACCTTGTCGAGTTCGCGAGCGGCCACGTTGGCCAGCGTCAGGTCCGTGAAGTCGTGGTCGCGCCGCTTGCCGCTGAACTCCTGTACTTTGCCGATGGTGGTCGCGCCACCGAGCGCGATCCGCTGCAAGCGTTCGAGCACCGGCTGCGCCTCGATCCGGTCGGGAAGCATTTTCTGAAGGATGCCGACCTCGGTCAGAATCGCGTTCAAGACGTTGTTGAAATCGTGCGCGATGNNCGAAAATGGCGCAGCTCCCGGCCGACGCCGCATCCCAGGATCTCCAGATCGGTCGCTGAGAGCGAAACGCCGGTCGATTGGCTGACCAGCAGCAAAAGCCCGCCGATCTTGGGACTGGAGGCATCGAGGGGAATCGGCGCGATTTCGACCCGGCCAAAGCGCGTCGAGACGAGCTGGTGAAGCTCAACCACGGCCGCGGGGTCGTAGGCCGCGAGAGGTGGCGGATCGATTGAACCTGAAAGGGCGACGCATTCGGGCCGATCGCCCAAATAAAGCAGGGCGGCATCGAGTGCGAGCGTCGAGCACGCCAGATCGCAAACGCTGGAGAGCACCTCCTCGAGTCCGGAGACGTTTCCAATGCGCGCAACCAGCTTGGCCGCCGCGCGCATGCGCTCGATTGGATCGAGGCTCTCGGGCCGCTCCGGCATCATCATCGACGCGGAAGACGGTAATACGGTCCCTGCATCGGCGCAATCGAAGCTGCCGCCGGAGCGACTGTCACCCATATCGAGAGATGCCACGACCCATGGTGTAAGCACCTCCAAATGAGATGCAAGATCCCGATACCAAAGGGGGCTTAGCCCCGGCCCTTCCTGGGACGCAACGTCCGATAAGATGCATTATGTCAACTGAGTGATACTGGGATTGGGCGTGCCTCGCTGTATGGCAAGGTAATGAAACGGGACGAAAAGACCTTAATTGACAGCTCCAGCCGGGCCGACGATCCTATGGGGAGTGACTAAACCCTTGAGACGTCCAATATCGAGACTCTGGCTGTTCATCGGTGGCGCCGCCGGGGCGCTTTCGCTGTACGCGCTCGCCAGCTGCGCACCGAGCAGCTCGACCACCGCATCGAGCTCGCATACCGATAGCGGCACAGACACCAACACGGTCGCCGCGATCGCCAATCACACCGCCACATCAAGCTCGACCAACACCCACATCGAGACGGACACCCAAACCCAGACTCAGACCCAGACGCAAACTGAGACGTCTGCCACCGCAACGCTAACCATCTCGGATAGTCCCAGCCATAACTTCGGCAACGTCACCGATGGAACATCCGTGAGCTATACCTTTTTCCTCACCAACTCCGGATCCGCGACGGCGACCGGAATTTCGGCCTCGGTGCTGGACGCGCCGTTCAGCTACGGCGGGTCGTCGTTTCCCGGCGGCGGCGACTGCAGCTCGACGCTGGCCGCCAACGGCAGTTGCACCTTCATCGTGAAGTTCGCTCCGACCTCGGCGGTGACCTCCAATGCCACGGTGACCATCACCTATGTAAACGGATCGACCAGCGCCAGCACCAACCGGCCGATTCTCGGCACCGGAGTCGACCCTGGTAGCGGTGAGTCGTAATCGAAGCCGATGAGCTGATTCGCGAGGAACCTCAGCTCGACGCAAGCGCAGGTTCGAATGGCCGCCCGCTGAAGCGCGCCGCGCGACTGGGCTTGGGGATGATTGGCTTGCTCGCATCCGCGATCGTGAGCGTGCCGGTTGCGTTGGCTCAGCCGATTCCGAAAAAGTCTCGCGAGCACATTGTGCTGCATACGCTGGCCGGCGACGTCGAGCTGGCACTCTATCCATCGGTGGCACCTCACACCTCCGCCAAAATGTTAGAGCTGACCCGACTTGGCGTCTTCGATTGCGCTCATTTTTTCCGCATCGAAGATCATTTCGTCGCGCAGCTGTCGACGGCGGAAGATCGGTCCACTCCGCTCACCAGCGTGCAAAAAGCAGCGCTCCAGCCGATTCCGACCGAGTTCAGCTCCCTGCCGCACGTACGGGGAGTGCTCTCCATTCCGCGCAAAAACGATGATTCCGACAGCGCCGCAAGCTCGTTTTCCATCTTGCTCGGTCCGGCGCCGCATCTCGATGGCAAGTACACCGTATTTGGTGAAGTGGTCCGCGGAATGGGACGCTGGTCGGCGCATTGTTTCTGATGGTCACCCTGCTGCCGATCGCTGACCGATCCTGGCTGCTCGCTTTCATGCTATTTGCGGGGCTGCTGGGAGTGATTCGACTGATGGGCAACTTCGAAAGCAGCTGAAGAAACATGCGAACTGCACAGATCCTACTCGCCGCAGCCTTGGCGGCTTGCACCCAGCGCACAGATTCATCGCCGTCCACTTCGCGCTCGACGCCAGCGCCAGCGGGTAGCGACGCGTCCGCGCTGCCGGTGGTCGATCGACTCGACGCCGACGGCGGAATCGACTTCGTGACCGATCCGTTCGATCGCTTCTACGAGCTGTTCTTGCGACACACCATCAACGATTCACAGAAGGCGTCACTCTGGCAAAAATATGCTGGCCGCTGGGTGCGCTGGACGGGAAAACTGATCTCGTTCAGTCAGAGTGGAATCACCATTCAGATGCGCGAGAGCACGGTCACCTTCGACATCTCGCTGCGCATGAGCGCCGCCGATCGCGCCGCCGCCGAGAAGCGACTTCATCCCGGACAGCGCGTGACCTTCATCGGACGCTTTCAGTCCTACGACGACATCTTTCGCACGCTCTATATTTCGAACGGCGCCGTCGCCAATCCGTAAGTTGAATCGCGGTGGTCCTTGGGGATTCTGCTTTCGTTTGCGTCGGGCGCACTCGCCTACGCGCCGCCTTCGGCGTCGCACGTCGCTCGCTATTCCTCTCCTGGCGTCGTCGCTGCGCGACGAGCGGCTCCGGAAGCCCGACGAAGTGAACCCGGTTCCCTCGAGGTATCGTCAATCGCCAGACTCGTCGCCGCTCGGAATCGCATTGTAGTCGGCGAATGCACCGATCGTTCATCTCTCGGAATCGCGTTGCGTGAACAGCCCACGAGCGAAGCGAGTTGGATCGCCGGAGCCTTGGGGATTCTACTTTCGTTTCGTCGGGCTTCCGGAGCCGCTCGCGGTCCGCCGCGATGCCAGGCGAGGAAAAGCGAGCCACGTGCGACGCGTAGCGGCGCCTAGGCGAGTGCGCCCGACGCAAACGAAAGTAGAATCCCCAAGGACCGTCTGCGATCCAACGAGTGCGTTATCGTGGCGGGCGCTTACTGGGAGCGCGATCGCGGGCCATCTTGCGCGCGCGCGCCTTGCAAACCAGCCTCACCGGCGTGCCGTTGAGCTCGAACTTTTCGCGCAGCTGATTCTGCAAGTAGCGCCGATACGAAAAATGCACGCCTTCTGGATGGTTGACCGAGAGCAGAAACGTCGGCGGCGACGCTTGCGGCTGCGGGATGAAGTAGAGCTTGACCGGTTTGTCCT
>PLXG01000345.1 GCA_003153195.1 Myxococcales bacterium | reverse complement strand
CGCATCAGCTACGAGGAAATGCTGGAGCTGGCATCGCTCGGATCGAAGGTGCTGCAGATTCGATCGGTCGAGTTCGCCATGAAGTACGGCGTGAAAATTCACGTGCGGTCGAGTTTCAATGAGAACGAAGGAACCTGGGTCGTTCCGGAGGACACATCGATGGAAGCGGTCGTGGTGGCGGGCGTCACCGCCGACAAAAACGAAGCCAAGCTCACGCTTTTGGGCGTTCCGGATCGGCCCGGAATCGCCGCGCATATTTTGAAGCCGCTGTCGGAGGCCAACATCGTCGTCGACATGATCATTCAGAATATCTCCGACGCGGGGCGCACCGATCTCACCTTTACCGTGCCCAAGGGCGACATCAAACGCGCGGTCGAGCTCATCAAGCGCTCGCTGCCCGACATGGCCGAGGCGGGGATCAAGTCGAACGATGGCATTTGCAAAGTCAGCGTGGTGGGCGTCGGCATGCGCTCGCACGCGGGCGTGGCGCAGAAGATGTTCGAGCTACTGGCGCAAGAGGGCATCAACATCCTCATGATCTCCACGTCGGAGATCAAAATCTCGGTGGTGGTCGAGGCGAAGTACGCCGAGTTGGCGGTGCGCGTGCTCCACGACGGATTCGATCTCGGTACGCAGGTCGCTCCGGTTTCGAAATAATCTTTCGCTTTTCACGCAACTTTTTCGCCGCGCGCCCGATAAGGTCGTATGTCGGTGGGCGAGACGCTGGCGCTGCTCTTGGCGCTGGTTGCGGTGGCGTTGCGCGTAGTCGCAACCCGTGATGTTGGGCAGGTCGGCGCGCCGTCCGCCGCGGCACCGTGTCCGGTGGCGATCGAAGTGGTTGGACAGGGGGTCTCGTGCCTGTCGCGCCAGGCGGCACGCGCGCGAAGAATCGAAGCGGGCGATCGGATCGTGCACGGAGGGGCGGAGCCGGAATTGCACCCGACCAAGATGGCACCCGAGCGGCTGCATCTCTGGTCGGTCCCCATCGACCTGAATCGAGCGAGTGAGCCGGAGCTTCGGTCGCTCGATGGGATTGGGCCCGAGCTGGCGAGGCGAATCATCGCGCGGCGGCCCTATTCACGTGTCGAAGATCTCGCGCAAATTCCCGGAATCGGAACCAGGCGCGCGCTCGCGCTTCGGTCGCGGGTGGTGGTATGCTGGTGACCCGAAATGGGAAGCGGCGAAATCGACAAAGCCCGCGCGGCGGCTGCGCGCGATCCCGCGCAGCGGGTCCGTCTAGTCGATCTGCTCGTGGCCGAAGGTCAGGCGAGCGACGCGATCGCCACTTGCCAAGAGGGGTTGTCGCTTATGCCGTCCGACATCCCGCTGCGTTTGGCGCTGGGACGGGCGCTGTCGGCGGCCGGACGCCTGACCGAAGCGCAGCAGGTGATCTTGGACGTCGCCGCTCACCAGGAAAAAGAGCAGGCGCTGAGCACTCGGGCGGCGGAACCGTCCGCGAGCTTTGACGATGCTCCGACTCATTTCCTCGCGAAGAGCGACAACGTGTCGGGGCGATATCTCGCCTCTTTGGCGGAAGACGAGTCCGATCCGATGCGTCTAGCGAAGACGCACTCCACGCAGCTCGCCAAGCGCGGCGGCACCGAAGCGGTCAAGGCGCGCACGGCCGCGCTTCAGGCTCTCTTGCCCGAGCTCGAGATTGAGGTCGAGTCGCCGGCCAATGGCGCGGTCAATCTCGACCTGGTCGCAGAGCGGCTGCTGGCCACCGGAAATATGCCGCTCGAAGGTACGGCCTCGCCCGTCGGTGGCTTTCCCCGTTCGACCGCGGAGCGGCGATTCGATCGCCGTCGCTCGTCGACGTTTCTTTGGCTGTGGGCTGGTCTGGGACTTCTGACCGTGGGAATTCTGTCGGGATATCTTTATCGACAACGGGTACGGGCGAAACAGTTTGCGGCAATGATCGCGCTCGGCGACGAGCGGGTCACCGACGCGACGGCCGAGGGAGACCTCGCCGCGCGCGACGCTTACGCGACGGTGCTTCGTGCCGAGCCAGACGAAGCCAACTATTTTGCCATGGTCGCTTTGGCGCAGGCTCGGCTGGCCGCCGAACATGGAGAGGACACCGAAGCGGCTGGATGGTCGATGCTCAGGCGCGCCGAGAGGCAGGCGGGGCGCGGCGCCAAGCTCGATGGGCGAGCCCAGCGCGAGCTCAGGCAGGCGCGGGCGCTGCTCGCGCTCTCGCGCGGAGAGGCCTGCACCCCCGTCGACGATCAGGCCGACGGAGAGATCGCCGCCCGCTGTGCGCTACAGCGCGGAGATCTCGATTCGGCGCGGAGAATTCTTCGTCACGTCCTGCTCGAGCCGGGCGGCGCGGAGAATGTTCGCGCCCTGCTCGGGCTGGCGACGCTGGAGTTCGCCGCTGGCGATCTCGATACCGCCGACTCGGCGTTCGCCAAGGTGCTTTCGCTTCGTCCCAAACATCCTCGAGCGCTGGTGGGACGTGCGCTGACCGCGCTCGAGCGCGGCGAACGACCGAGCTTGACGTTGCCTGCCGAACGGATCGGCGTCACCACCTTAGCCTGGTACCACCTGGCGCTCGGGCTCATCGCCGAAGGTCGTCGGGGGGGACGCAAGGTCGATGACGGCGCCGCCGATCACGAGCTCGAACTGGCCGAAAAGGGCCTCGTGCACGACGGTCATCTGGCGCTCATGTACGGACGCGCGCGACTGCAGGACGGACAGGTTGCGCTGGCCGAACAGGCGATGCGGATCGCGCAGCGACTCGAGCCGAGCGATCCGGAGGTACTGGTGCTCGATGCCGAGGTGGCTCTCACCAAAGGCTACGAAGCCAAGGTGCTCGATGGGCTTGCGGCCGGACCACAGTCTCCGCGCAAAGAAGCGGTGCTCGGCCGCGCGCTCTGTCTGGCGGGAATGTACAAAGAGGCCTTGGTCCGACTGGCGAGCGCGATCGAGAAGCGACCGGGCGATGCCACCGCGGTCACCTACCACGCGATCGCACGTGCGCATCTCGGTGACCTCGCCGGCGCAACGCGCGAGCTCGAGCGCGCCGCCGAGACTTTGCCGTCGACCACCGCGCACTACGGACTCGGTCTACTCGCCTACGAACGACAGGATCTTTCGCGCGCGCAGGCGGAGGTGAGCCTGGCGCTCGAGGGAAATCCCGAGGCGTTTAGGGCGCGCACGCTTCTCGGCCGGATCCTGGCCGATGCGGGAAAGCTGAAGGAAGGCATCACCATGGTGGCGGGTGTGGCGCGTGACGCGCCCGATTTCATCGAAGCGCATGCGCTCCTCTCCGAGCTCTATCTGCGAGCGGGACGAGAACGCGAAGCGCGACTGGAGCTTCTCAAAGTGGCCGACAAACGACCGCTCAAGCCGAGCGAGCAGCTCGATTTGGCCGAAGCGGTCATTCGACTCGGACTCCCCGATGAGGGACAGATACAGCTGGCCAAAGCCGGGTCGGGTGAACGCCGAAATTATCTCGGTCTGCTGCTGTCGTCGTTCAAGCCGAAAGAGGCGCTGATCGCGGCCAAGGGGCTCGAGAAGTTACATCGCGGGCCGGTTCGCGACGGAAAAGACGCGCGCTGGGCGCTCGACGTCGCGGCCGCCTTTCGTCGAGCCGGAGATTCCAAACGGGCGGAGGCGCGACTGCGTGAAGCAGTGCCAATCGATCCACTTCATGCGCAGCTCGAGCTCGCTCGGATCTTTCTCGGCCAGGGATTGTCGCCGTCCGCGGAGACGGCTGCCCGCGCAGCGCTGGCGGCCTGGCAGAAGGGTAAAGACGGAATCGACGATCTGACCGACGCCAGAATTGTGCTTGGCCGCGCACTTCTCGGCGAGCGGCGCGCGAAGGACGCGGTGGCGGAGCTCGAGTCCGCCGCCGGGGGCGATCCGAGTTCGGCAGAAGCGCATCTGTTTTTGGCGCACGCCTACCAGGATAGCGGTGAGCGCGCGCGCGCGCGATCGAGTGTCGAGCGAGCGGTCGAGCTCGATCCTCAGTACGCAGCGGCCGAGCTGTTGCTCGGGGAGCTCTTGCGCGGGTCCGATCCCAAGCGAGCCAAGGAGGCTTTTCGCCGAGTGGTGGAGCTCGATGGACCGACCGGTGCCTCGGGAAAGATCGCCCGCCACTTCCTTTTGTCGGCGCACTGAGCTTCCACTGGTTACGCAAG
This sequence comes from Myxococcales bacterium, assembly GCA_003153195.1. Classification (GTDB taxonomy): domain Bacteria; phylum Myxococcota_A; class Polyangia; order Palsa-1104; family Palsa-1104; genus PALSA-1153. The sequence goes on along the minus strand of PLXG01000345.1, from coordinate 4,123 downwards.
TAGCCGTAGCTGCTCAGGTAGGACCATGTGAGTTTTAGGTCTGCCTTGGAAAGCGTACCAACAAGACTTAAGGTTTGAGTATGTTCGCGCAGATCCCCAAACGCGTCACGGTCTATGAAGTGGGACCGCGCGATGGTCTGCAAAACGAATCGCGCATGATCCCTACCGCTGAGAAGATCGCGATGATTGATCTGCTCTCGCAGACGGGACTCCAGCAGATCGAGATCACCAGCTTCGTCCACCCGCGCTGGATTCCGCAGCTCGCCGACGGTGCGCAAGTGGCGGCGGGAATCAAACGTGCGCCCGGCGTCGGCTACTCCTGCCTGGTGCCGAACAGAAAGGGACTCGACAACGCGCTCGCCGTCGGAATGCGTGAGGTCGCAGTATTTTTGTCAGCGTCGGAGACGCACAACAAGAAGAACGTGAACAAGACCATCGCTGAGACGCTGAATGCGTTCGAAGAGGTGATCGGCCCGGCCAAAGAGGCAGGCGTGCGCGTGCGCGCCTATGTGTCGACGGTGTACGGCTGTCCCTACGAAGGCGCGGTCAAGGTCGAGGCGGTGGTCGACCTGGTGCGCGAGCTTCATCGGCGCGGGGTCTACCAGATTTCACTCGGTGATACCATCGGAGTGGCCACGCCGATCCAGGTCGAGTCGGTGCTGAGCCACGTGCTCGCCATCGTGCCGCGGGAAGAGATCGCGCTCCATTTTCACGACACGCGCGGCACCGCGCTCGCCAACGTGCTGGTCGGCCTCTCGCTCGGAATCTCCACCATCGACAGCGCGGTGGGCGGCCTGGGTGGATGTCCCTACGCGCCGGGCGCGTCGGGCAATCTGGCCACCGAAGATCTGGTGTACATGCTGAACGGCATGGGCATCGAGACCGGCATCGATCTCGACAGCGTGGTGGCCTGCTCGGAGCGATTGCAGTCGTGGGTCGGACGTGAGTTGCCGTCGAAGTATCTCAAAGCCGCGCTCGGGGCGCAGGCGCGCGGCCCGCGGCGGCTCTCGAAGGTCGGCGGCTGAAAGTTTGCCTGAAAGTCCGGCTGAAGGTTTGATAGATCAGCGGACGGCGCGCGTAGCGAGAAATCGCACCAGCGCTTCGGCTTTGGGAATCAGCGAGTCGCGATCGATTCTTTCGTCGGTGGTGTGGTAACCAAAACCGCGCGGCCCCAGACCATCGATGGCGGGAACGCCGGCTTCGGCGCAGGTGTTGGCGTCTGAGCCGCCGCCAGCCAGCGTGGCCTCGCCCGCGCCGAGTCCCGATGCGGTTTGCGCGGCGCCGTACGTGATCGCCAGCTCGGCCGATGCGGCGGTACGTTCGAGCGGGCGACGCAAAATTCCGCCGCTGACGTCGATCCGCGTGCCCGCTACGGTTTTGGCCGCCTCTTCAGCAGCGCGAGTCAACGCGACCACCACCGAATCGCCGTCGTCGTTGGTGAGAAAGCGAAAGTCGACCTTGGCCTCCGCGCGCTCGGGCACGGTGTTCTTGCCGATGCCGCCTTCGATTCGTCCGACATTGATGGTGATGCCGCGGTCGTAGTCGGTGAGTGCCTGCGCGCGATCGATGAAACGCGCCAGTGCCCAGATCGCGTTCGCGCCCGCTTCGTGGGCATTCCCCGCGTGCGCCGCTTTCCCGTGCGCGACCACCGTCAACCCGCCGGTACCTTTGCGCTGTGTGACGATGAGATCGCCCGAGCGTCCCGATTCGAACACCAGCGCGGAGGTGGCGCCTTTGGAATGTTCGAGCACGACGTGCCTCCCGTCGGGCGATCCGATCTCTTCGTCCGACACCGAGACCAGCCGCACTGGAATGTTGGCCAGCATTCTCGCTTCGGCCAGCGCGGCCAGCGCATAGGCGATCACGGTGAGGCCGCCCTTCATGTCGAACACGCCGGGGCCGAACAGGTGCGCGCCCTCCTGCCTAAATCCGGCGAAGCTGGTGCGCGGAAAGACGGTGTCGTGATGTCCAACCAAAAGCAGGTGCGGTCCGGCCGCCGCCGTGCGCGCCACCACGTGCTGCCCGAACTTTCCACCGTCGAGGAGCTCGCCGACGATTTGGCCGCGGCACAGCCGCGCGATGCCGCTCAAATAGGTGGACGCAACCTCGTTTACGCCTTCGAGGTTGGGCGTGTGCGAGGAGATCTCGACCAACTCGGAGAGAAAGATCTCCATCGCCTTCGACTGCTCTTTCAGCCACGCCAGCGCCTGTTGCATGAGCGGAAGCTTATGTCATTCGCGGTCGAATCGCCAAGGCGTGCGGCCGCGCGAGTTGCCCGGGCGGGCGTCTGCGTTTAAAGTGCCTGACATGTCGCGAATTCGAGTTGCGATCCTCGGCGCCACCGGCATTGCCGGCCAGCAGTTCCTCTCTTCGTTGCGCGGCCATCCGCTGTTCGAGATCGTTCGGCTGGGTGCATCGGAGCGATCGGCGGGGAAAAAGTACAGCGACGCGATCACCGACGCGAACGGCAAGGTCAATTGGTTCGGGCGCGCGCCGCTCGATGAAGCGATTGCGAAAATTCCCGTCGAAAACGCCAATGAAATGAAGCCCGACGGTGTGGACTTGGCATTCTGCGCGCTAGACACCGATCCGGCCAAGATCGTCGAGCCCAAATTCGCCGAGAAAATTCCGGTGGTCTCCACCGCGTCAGCTTTTCGTTACGAGCCCGACGTGCCGATCTTTCTGCCGGCCGTGAATCTGGGCCCCCGCCCGCAGGCCGGGGAGCCGAGCGCAGCGGACAACCTGGGTCCCCGCCCGCAGGCCGGGGCGCCGAGCGCAGCGGACAACCTGGGTCCCCGCCCGCAGGCCGGGGCGCCGAGCGCAGCGGACAACTACGATCACGTGAGGCTCATCGACGTGCAGCGCAAGAAGCGCGGCTGGAAAGGGTTCATTACGCCCGGCCCCAACTGCACCACCACCGGTCTGGCCATCACGCTCAAGCCGCTCGAAGACGCATTCGGTATCGAACGCGTGATCATGACCTCGATGCAGGCGGTCTCCGGCGCGGGACGTTCGCCAGGCGTGCTCGGCCTCGACATCATCGACAACGTGGTGCCCTACATCGCCAAAGAAGAAGAGAAGGTCGAGCGCGAAACCAAAAAGATCCTCGGACAGATTAAAGGCGACGGAATCGAGGATGCCAAGATCGAGGTTTCGTGCACCTGCACGCGCGTCAACGTGCTCGAAGGCCACACCGAATCGGTGTTCGTGGGTCTCAAGAAAAAGGCTGACATCGCGCAGGTGAAGGCCGCGATGGAAGCGTTCGGCCGCGAGTTCACCGCGCTGAAGTTGCCTTCGTCGCCAGAGAAGCTGATCACGGTGCTCGACGATCCCTATCGTCCGCAGCCCAGGCTCGATCGCGATCGCGAAGACGGCATGACCACCACCGTTGGCCGGTTGCGGCTCGAACCGGTGCTGGGCGGAGTGAAGTACGTGTTGGTTTCGCACAATACTCAGATGGGCGCGGCCAAGGGCGGCATCCTGGTGGCTGAATATCTGCATCGCGTTGGCTACCTCGGGACCTGAAGTCGTCGCGAAACTGACTCGATGGACAGTCGAATGGCCACGCTTGTCCCCATCGAACACCAGGAATCAGCTAGTTGGGGGTGGATCGGTTCTTGTATTACCATCTTCGTTGCGGGCGAGTAAACGGAGACCGAGATGAAGATCCTGATCGCGCTGATACTCCTGTCCACTTTCGCCTCGGCCCGCGAAATGAAGATCTATCAAGGGCGGGCGGTGTACCTAGTCGGCCATCTTCCAGTGGCGGCGGCCGGTGGCGGTGGCGCGCAAGCGACACAACGCGAAGACGCGCCCGTTCCCACCAAAGCGGCGGCGACTTCGCACCGACGGATGTTCAGCTTTTCCGATTCGACCCCCGCCAAGTAGCCGCAATCGAGTCTCGCGGCCGATCGCCGCAGGCCTTATACCTTCTCGAGCGGTAAATCTCGCCGCGGGCTTGCTAGTAGCTCAGATCTGAGTTACTAACTCGATATAGGGGAGTCGCAGATGGCAATCAAAAGAATCGCAGTGTTGACCGGTGGCGGCGACGCGCCCGGATTGAATCCAGCCATTCGCGCCGTGGTTTGGAAGGCGGCCGAATCGCAAATCGAGACCATCGGTC
>PLXG01000109.1 GCA_003153195.1 Myxococcales bacterium | reverse complement strand
ACCGGCGAAGGCGTCGGGGCAAACTTGTGGGCGGGGACACTTCAGATGGCTGAACAAAGCTCCGTCGCGAAACTTTCAACGCCGTCCACAAGTTTAGAGCTGAGCTCGTCCTCGAGGCCGTTTCGCACCAACGTGAAAGTCAGCACGAAAACAACAGGCAATTGTGGACAGCGTGCGGAGGAGATTCGCGCCGATTGAAAAAGCTGATTGCAGCGTCCCTGCCCACAATCACAACCGGCGAAGAACGTCCACGGCGTCGGGGGCCACCGAGGAGCGCGAAGATCATTTCGATCACTTGGCCGTTTGGGCGTTGTCTCGACGAGCTGCGCTTTGCTGATGCGAACTTCGCCGTGATCAGGTCGAAGGGATCGCGCGCTAGCCGAGAACTTTTCGGTAGTAGGCTTCGTAGCGATCGATCATCGGCTTTCGCTGAAAATGCTCTAGCGCAGTTTTGCGCGCGGCAATCGACATGCGCGCGTGAAGATCTTCGTCGCTGAACATCCGCACGATTGCGTCTGACATCGCCGCAAGATCGCCGAGCGGCGTGAGAAATCCACACTCGCCATTCTGAATCACTTCTGGTAGTCCGCCCACGTCACTCGCCACCACTGGCACGCCGCACGAGAGCGCCTCGAGCGCGGCCAGACCAAAACTTTCGGTCACGCTCGGAAGTACAAACACGTCACCCTGCTTGAGCACGTCGGCGACGTTGTGCTGCTTGCCGAGAAAACGAACCTCAGCGGCGAGCCCGAGCTCGTGCACCATCTTCTCGACGCGCGAACGCTCCGGACCATCGCCGATGAACACCAGCTCGCAGGGAATCTTCTCGTTCACCTGCGAAAAAACGCGCAGCACGTCGTCGGCTCGTTTGAGCGGGCGAAAGTTCGAGTTGTGAAGAATTCGCTTGAGTCGGCGGCGATCGCGCTCGGGGAGCGGCGCATAACTGTCGGTGTCGACGAAGTTGGGGATGACCTCGATGGGAACTGCCGGCGGAAGCCCCAACTTCTCATAGGTGGCAAAGCGCAGATATTCCGAAGGCGTGGTGACGCCTTGACTGCGCTCGATGGAAAACCGTGTGATCGGAAGCAGTGAGTGATCGCTGCCGACGAGGGTGATGTCGGTGCCGTGGAGCGTGGTGATGAGCTTGGGCGCCGCCTCGTTGCCGGCGATCAAGATCTCGCGGGCCAGGTGCGCGCTGGTGGCGTGCGGAATGGCGTAGTGCACGTGAAACAGATCGAGCTGTTGATAGCGCGCCACTTCGACCATCTTCGACGCGAGCGCTAGTGCATACGAGCTGTGCTCTAAGAGTGGATAGTCGCGCCACTCCACTTCATGAAAGAAAATATTCTCGACAAAATGGTCGAATCGCCATGGTACCTCGGCGCAAATGAAATGGACCTGGTGCCCGCGCCTGGCCAGCTCAAGGCCGATCTCGGTGGCAATGATGCCGCTACCGCCGAAGGTGGCGTAACAGGTGATTCCGATGCGCATGCGATCAGTCAAGGTCGAGGTCCTTGCAAGTCGGATCGAAAGGGTCGCAGGCGGAGACCACGCGATCGACGAGCGCGGCGGTGCCGGCCCGCGCCGCGAACCAGGGAAAAGAGAAGCAGCGTTCTTGCGGTCCGCCATTCGGATGGAGCAGGTTGGCGACGCGACGCGCGCGATCGGTCGAGATCCGGTCCCGTTCGGCACGCAGACGCTGGTGCTTGCGAGCCAGTCGCCCAAACGCGTGAGCGATCGATCCTTTGGTACGCAGAATTGCCCGCGCCAAGCTCGGCTCGCGGGAAAGCAGCGCATCGAGTTGCGACTCGAGCGGAGAGATCCAAGAATGTGCCGGTGCATGTTCGTCGGGCGGCAGCAGCTTGACGCTGAGATCGAGAGGCGCGCACGCGGCGTCGGCCGGCGAAATTTCCATCTTCTCCAGCAGCCGGCGCAGATCGCGCGGAATCAAGCGAAAGCTCGCGCGCGGCGAAACCAGCGGAGGCTCGAGCCCAAACACCGAATAGATGGGCGCGATCTGGGCGAAATAGGACACCTCGGCCGGACCGCCCACGTAGGCCACGGTCGGGAACAGCGAGTCCTGCACGATCGGCCGAAGCAGCGCCGAGCTGGAGAAGCGCGACGGATCTTTTTCCAGCAGATCGTCGAGTGCGCTCATCTCGATCTCGCCGTTTTCTCCACTGCTTTGGCCACCACCTTCACCGAGCACCGCAAACTTCTGATCTCCGCGCGCCGTCAGTCGAAAGCGCGGTCCGGCCGCGCCCCGCGGATGAAAGAAAACCAGCGGCGAACCCGGGCGCAAAGTCACCTGACGAATCAGGTCTGCTTTTTCCAGCGCACGATCGCGTTCGAGCAGAAGCGTTTCGATTCGCGCCCATTCGATGATTGCGGTGCGAAAGACCGGCGCACTGGCGTGGGCGACCTCGGCATCGCGCGGGTCGAAGATTAAAAGTCCGTACGGATCGAAGAGCGCGGCGAGAAGCCCAGCAAACGCATCGCACAGCCGAGCGCCGGCGCGATAGTGCGCGCGCACCAGCGCGAGAACCTCACGCGCGTGAGGCTGTTCAGAGAGCAGCCCCTCCAGCGTTTCGGTCAGACCTTCAATCTCGCTCGAGAGCCGCCGCTCCGAAACCGAAATGCGAGCCTGATCGACCGTGATCGAAAGCATGACCGGATCGCCGTCTTTTCGCGGCACGAAGGTCTGCGCGATCTCGATGAAATCGTGATCTTCCGATGCCACCCAGAAGATCGGCGCGCATCTTTTTCCCGTCTCGCGCTCGATCGTCCGCGCCAGTACTACTGCGCTTGCCGCTTTGTAGAGGGTGAAGAGCGGTCCTAGGAAGAGCCCGGCCTGCTGGCCGGTCACCACCACCGTCGTCTCGGGCGACGCGAGCGCGTCGAGATTTCGCACGCGTTCGGGCGTAGCGGCGAACCTCTGATTCTGCCGACGAACCGCGCCGACCACTGCTGGCGTCATCGCGCGCGCCGCCGAAATCGCGTGCCTCGCTCGACGATCGGCCGGTGTCCCGATGCCGCGCGGCAAGAACGGTCCAGCCTTCAGACCCGAAGCGAGGTAGGACGAAATAAACGAATGCGCCATGAGTACCTGTGACAAAATACGCGAGAATGTCGATTTCGTCAGGCTTTGTCGTGAGGTCGTTCTTGATGAGTACGTTTCTCTTTGCACAAGCGACCGCGCTGGCTGCACCCAAGCAACCGAACGGCGCAGAGCTCGAGCGCGCCGGCGAGCGACTCTCGGTGGTGGGCAACGTGCTCTACGTCGCGGCCCATCCCGACGATGAAAATACGCGACTCCTGGCTTGGCTCGCCAACGAAAAGATGGTGCGCACCGCCTACCTTTCGCTCACGCGCGGTGAGGGCGGACAGAACTTGATCGGACCGGAGCAGGCGCCGCTGCTCGGCGTCATTCGCACCCAGGAGCTGTTGGCCGCGCGCGCCATCGATGGCGCCGAGCAGCTGTTCACGCGCGCACGCGACTTCGGATTTTCCAAGACGCCCGAAGAGACGCTGACGATCTGGGGCAAAGATGAAATTCTCGCCGACGTGGTTTGGGCGATTCGGAAATTCCAACCGGACGTGATCATCACGCGCTTCTCGCCCGATCAGCGCGACACGCACGGACATCACACCGCATCGGCGATGCTGGCGGTGGAGGCATTTCACGCCGCCGCCGATCCGAAGTTTCATCCCGAGCAGCTCGATCGCGTGAAGGTGTGGCAGGCGCGCCGCGTGGTGTGGAACAAAGGACTTTTCAATTCGCCGCCCAACGAAGATCTGTCGGGATTTCTAAAAATGGATGTGGGTGCCTACAACCCCACGCTCGGGATCTCTTACGGAGAGATGGCGGCGACCAGCCGCAGCATGCATAAGAGCCAGGGATTCGGCGTCGCGCCGCAGCGCGGTCCAGCGCTGGAATACTTTCACGTGCTCGCCGGAGAGCCGGCCAAGAGCTCGATCTTCGATGGTATCGACTTCTCTTGGCGACGCGTGTCTGGAAGCGAGAAGGTGCGCGGCGCGCTCAGCCGCGTTCACATCGACGGGAAGAACCCCGCGGCTGCCATCCCGAGCTTGGTGCAAGCCGAGCGCGCGATCGCCGAGATGCCGGCCAACGTTTGGAAGTTGGAAAAACTTCGCGAGGTGCGCGAGGTGATCGCCGCCGCCGCCGGGCTCTACTTCGAGGCCTTCGCCAGCGACTACGTGACGGTGCCCGGGCAGACGCTCAAGATCACCGAAGTCGCGATCAATCGTTCGAACGTCCCCATTCGCGTCACCGAGCCCATCGACTCACTGGAGAAGACCGGCGGCACCGTCGATCCGGCCATCGCGCTGTTGCCCAATCAACCGGTCGTCTCCGAACGCGAAATTCCAGTGCGGACCACGCTCGACACCTCGCTTCCCTATTGGCTGCGCAGTCCGCCTGAGCCCGGCCACTTCGTGGTGAAGGATCCGAGCTTGATCGGACTCCCCGAAGATCCGCCGCATTTTGTCGTCGACTTCATCTTCACCGTCGACGGTCGCCCCATCGGCGTCAAACGACCGGTGATCTACAAATGGACCGATCCGGTGGCCGGCGAGCGCCAGCGTCCCATCGAGCTCTTACCGAGCGTGACCGTTCATCCGCTCGCGCCGCTGTTCATGTTTCCGTCCGGGCAGTCGAAGACGGTGGAAGTCTCGGTGCGGTCGCAACTCGGCACCATCAGCGGCGAGCTGCGCGCGGAGGTACCAACCGGGTGGAGCGTGAGCCCAAATGTCAGACCTTTTTCACTTCACGCCAAAGATGAAGAGCAGACGGTCACCTTCGAGGTGCGCCCACCGGCGATTGGTGCCAGCGGCGAGATCAAGTTTCTGCTAGGGCAAGCGCCGGCGCGCGACGTCGTGCGCATCGTGTACCCGCACATCCCGATTCAGACGCTCACGCCGATCTCGTCGGCAAAGCTGGTTCGCTTCGAACTGAAGCGTTCCAAGACTCGCATCGGTTACATTTCGGGGGCGGGCGACGAAGTGCCGTCGGCCCTCACGCAAGTCGGCTATCAAGTCACCACGCTAGGGGATGACGTGCTCGAGCACGGCGATCTTCGTCACTACGAAGCGATCGTGACCGGAGTGCGGGCGTTCAACACCAACGCCAAGCTGGCGCTCTATCACAAGCGACTCATGGACTACGTCGCCGGCGGCGGAACGCTGCTCGTTCAGTACAACACCAACAATCGACTGAGCAAGGTCGCCTCGGAGATCGGGCCTTACCCGATGACCATTTCGCAAGATCGGGTCACCGATGAGACCGCGCCCATCGAGCGGATCGATCCGAGCCACGCCATCTGGCATACGCCCAATCCGATCGGCGATGCCGACTTCGCTGGATGGGTGCAAGAGCGCGGGCTCTACTTCGCCGGAACGTGGGATCATCACTACGCGCCGGCGATCGCGACGCACGATCCCAGCGAAACGCCCAAACAGGGCGCGCTGCTCATCGCTCATCACGGCAAGGGCGTGTTCATCTATACCGGTCTGGCCTTTTTCCGACAGCTACCCGCCGGTGTTCCCGGGGCCTACCGTCTCTTCTCCAATCTCCTTTCTTATGGCCGATAGCCCCGAAGATCGTCCCCCCATTCTCGGCAGTTGGCGCGCGATGTATGGATTCGTGCTGCTGACGCTGGCTCTCTTGATCGTGCTCATGTCCCTCGGAACCTGGGCGCTTCGTTGAGCACGCTCGACTGGACCGTTCTATTCGGAACGGTCTTCGCCATCGTCGTTTACGGCGTGTGGAAAGAGCGCGGCGCGCAGAGCGCGGAGAACTATCTGCGTGGCGGCCACGATCTGCGCTGGTGGACCATCGGCCTTTCGATCATGGCTACACAAGCCAGCGCCATCACGTTTCTCTCCCTGCCCGGGCAGGCCTTCGAAGACGGCATGGGATTCGTGCAATTTTATCTGGGGCTGCCGGTGGCGATGGTGATCCTGTCGTGGGTCATCGTTCCCATCTACTATCGGCTCAAGCTCTACACCGCTTACGAATATTTGGAGAAGCGCTTCGATCGAAAGACGCGACTTCTCACCGCTCTGCTGTTTCTGATCTCGCGCGGCCTGGCGGCGGGAATTTCGATCTATGCGCCGGCGATCGTACTCTCGACGGTGATGGGCTGGCCGCTGCAGCTCACCAACCTGGCCATTGGCGGCGTGGTCATCTTCTACACCGTCTCGGGGGGCACTCGAGCGGTCAGTCGCACCCAGACCTACCAAATGATCGTCATGCTGGGCGGCATGGTGGCGGCGTTCATCTATATTTGGTCGCAGCTTCCGAGTGGGCTGTCACTCGGCGCCGCAGCGCACATCGCCGGCGCGCTCGGACGCATGAAGATGGTCGACTACTCGCTGCGCTTGGACACACGCTACACTTTTTGGTCGGGCATGACGGGCGGACTCTTTTTGGCGCTCGCCTACTTCGGCACCGATCAAACACAGGTGCAGCGCTACCTGTCGGGTGCGTCGCTGAGCGAGAGTCGGCTCGGTCTCTTGATGAACGGCATCGTCAAGATTCCCATGCAGCTCTTGATCTTGTTCGTCGGCGTGCTGCTGTTCGTGTTCTATCAGTTTTTCCCGTCGCCAATTTTCTTCAATACCGCCGAGTGGCGCACCACGCTCGCCTCTTCGCGCGGTCCCGAAGCGCACGAGCTCGAGACCAAGTGGCGGGTGGCCTCGTCTGCCAAACGCGAACGCGCGCTCGAGCTGGCCTCAGCGCTATCGACGTCCGATCCGCTGAAGGTCGAACAGTCCAGGGTGGCGCTGCGCAGCGCGCAGTCGAGCACCGACGATCTGCGCCGCCAGGCCAAGACGCTCGTCGGTCAGGCGCGGCCGACAGCGGACGTGAAAGACGCCGACTATGTCTTCATCGGATTTGTGCTCGCGCACTTTCCGCCCGGACTGGTGGGCCTGCTTTTGGCGGTGATCCTGTGCGCCGCGATGTCCGCTACCGCCAGCGCCCTCAATTCGCTCGGGTCCACCACCGTCGTCGATTTCTATCGCCTGTACCGACCGATCGACGAAAACAAAACGCCCGAGGAAAACGATCGTCACTCTCTCCGCGCGGCCAAGTTGTTTACGATATTTTGGGGCGTGTTGGCGGTGCTGTTCGCGACCTTCGCGTCGCTGGTCGACAATCTCATTCAGGCGGTGAACATCCTCGGCTCGATCTTCTACGGTCCGATGCTCGGCATCTTCTTGCTCGGATTCTTTTTTCCACGCGTGCGAGCCACGCCTGCGTTCATCGCCACTTTGCTGGCGCAGCTGCTGGTGGCGGCGCTCTTCCTGTTCACCAAAGTCGAATTTCTCTGGTTCAACGTAATCGGTAGCGTCTGTCTGATCATGTTCGCGCTGGTGATCAATCGTTCGATCGCGGGTAGGTCACCGAAAAATCGGTCTCGTCAGACGTAGGCGCGAGCCGCCCGATTTCCAGACGTCCGACATTTCCCTACTACGATCATTAGCCCTGGCGCTACGGCGCCTTAGCACGGCCTGCCTCCCGTCGGGTGCATCGGCTGACCGCCCGGCGCCCACCGATTTCCCCTTTTCTGGAAACATTTCCGGACTTGAAAGATTGAAGACGCAGCCAGAGTGCGCGAACATATGGACTGGGCTTTGCACCAGAAAGTCCGCAGAGGGAAAGCCTATGCGCCGAATCGGTTTGGCACTTGGCCTGGTATTAGCCTTCGCGAGCTGCGGAGCGGACAGTCGTTCCGGCAGTTCCGACTCTGACGGGACGGGATCGGGCGCTCGAAACATCGAGCCCAATACGTCGACTACTTCCGTCGAAGAGTATTGCGGTGTGCAAAACTTCAAGCTCCAAGCGAGCGCGGCGCCCGATCTTTTGATCGTTCAAGATCGTTCGGGATCGATGAACGACGACGCCAACGACAATCCCCTCGACAATCCCAAAGACCTAGCGTCGAAGTGGGTTCAGATCGTGGCCGCCATCGAACGGGTGGTTCAGAATATGACCACCATCGAATGGGGCCTCATGCTATTTGCCGTCGACGATCAATGTCGCGGACCGGACAAGCCCGACGTCGCGGTCGGAATGAAACAGGGGCTGGCGATCGCCAATGCGCTCGACGCCACCAGCCCCGGTGGCCGCACGCCGACGGTGGCGGCGCTCAACGCCGCAGTGGCCTACTTTAAGACGGTAAACGACAATCATCCCCACTATATTTTGCTGGCCACCGATGGGGAGCCCAACTGTAAATCAGACGATCCGTTCGGCAACGAGGACGACTCGTCGGGCGCAGTGCTGGCGGTCGAAAATGCGGCCAACGAAGGGATTCATACGTTCGTGGTTGGCATTGGCGGCAACACCGGAGCCGATGCGACACTCACGCTGATGGCGAAAGTTGGCTACGAGCCCAACAACACGATCGGTGAAAAGCCCTATTACTCCGTCGACACCACCTCCGATCTGCTCGACGTGCTCGACAAGATCGCCGGTCAGATCGTCTCTTGCAGCTACGCGCTCGACAAGCCACCCGTCAACCCGGAGTTCGTGATCGTAAAGAGCAACGGAGCGACCATTCCACACGACAAGACGCACTCGAACGGCTGGGATTTCGGCGCCGGCGATCTGTCGATCACGCTGTACGGTCAGCCCTGCGCCGCCATTCAGAGCGGGCTCGTCACCAGCATGCAGGCGATCTTCGGCTGCCCACCAGTGATGTGATTCGATCTATTTGATTAGCGCTTCTCTTCCGAGGGCTTCGACCCGCCATTTCGCTCGACCATTTCGGAGTAACCACACCGTCGGTCTCGCACAAAAC
>PLXG01000227.1 GCA_003153195.1 Myxococcales bacterium | reverse complement strand
CCTTAGATCGGCTAGTACCTCGCCCGGGCGAACCTTTGCTTTTGAACCCGTCATTTTCTCTGTGGCGAGGTACTAGGGGTGTTGTAACGAGCTAATTACAACTCGAAATCGATCCGATCCACTGCTCGACCACTGCGACCCCGTCGGTGTCGATGGTCAGCGCGCCCACATTAGGCAGAGGCATGTGAACGTTTTGATCGCTCGATCGCATGCGTAAGGTGGTGAGTGATTCGAGCGGAAATCCCGGCGACAAGCGCAGGGCGCCCGGAAACTGCGCGAACGATCGAGTGGCCGCGATTCCGCACAGCTGTGTGCTGCCAAGCGGCGTGGACGCGCGCAGATCCAAAAATTCGGAGCTCGAATTCGGACGATGACAGTTGGCGCAGTTGGCGTGCAGATAGTCGCGTGCGCGAATATCGATCGCCGCATTGCCGTCGTCAGCCACGTAGACCGGTAATGTATCGGGAGAGGCCGTCAGCGCGGGCGCGAGCAGGCCGAGGTGATCCAAGGTGGCGAGCTGATTCGAGCGCCGTTCGCTGGCGAAAATGACGGCGCGGTTGAGCTGACCGAATTCCATTCCAGGTGCATTTCCATTGGCGTCGTTGTGACATTGAATGCAGGTGTCGCGCGAAAGGATCGGCCAAGAGATTGCGCCGATGGTGAAGAGTCCGCCGTCGGCCGGAACCAGATCGGCGTCGCTGCCGTCCGCGCGCCAAGCATAGGTGTAGCCGAACCACTCGCCCGTGTTGGACGCGCTGTAGAACTGGGTCTCCAGCGATTTCCCGTCGACGAGCAGGTTCATCATCAGCACGGTTCCGGGCGGAAATTGGAGCTGTCCGCCGTTGACCGAAATTTGCCGACCTTCGGGAAGCGTGAACCAACCGCTTTTTTGCGCGCCACCGTTCCAGCTGGGGACATTGAGCTCGAACGGCAGCAGCTCCTCGGCGACGACGGCGGGATGAAGATGATCGACGCAACCAGTTTCGCTCAGTCGCGGAGGTAGCGATGATGGGTCAGGTGCGACGCAGGTGGTGCTGGGGACGAATTTATCGAGACCAAAAGGGGAGTCGACCACCGTGACGGCGAGGTTTGCGTGGCATCCGAAGAGTGCGCTGGCGAACGCGACCAGCAACTGGCGAATCACTGGGCGATCGTAACATGGGCCTCACCAGCTGGGGGAAGTCCCCCACTCCTGCCACGTTCTGTCACAGCTGAAATCACTCTCCAGGGGCCACAGGTGCAGATCTACTGAAGTTATTGACCGACTTCGAAGGCACCCTTCTTGCTGAGAATCGGTCAATGCTGACTCGCTCGATCTATCTCGCGACGCTGCTTTCGACCTTCGGCTGCGGGCCCACGCCGGCCGCGCCGAATCCGGGTCTCGGCGCGCCCAAGGGCGATACCCCGGTGAACGGTGACAGCACCGACTCCGATGGTTCGCTTCCGACCGGGTCGGCACCTGCTTGCGGCACCGACGCCGATCAGATGGGCTGCGCCTGCAGCCAAAAGGATCAATCCCGCTCCTGTTTCACCGGTGATTCGGCGCGCCGTGCCACCAGCGGCTGCTCGGACGGCACGCAAACGTGCGTGCTCAACGGCGAGTTTCTCGCGTGGAGCGCTTGCAGCGGAGATGTGATCGTGTGCGGCGAATGCTCGCCCGGCGCCAGCCGCTCCTGCTATTCCGGCGCTGTTGCCACCGCCGGCGTTGGTGTCTGCCAATCCGGCGAGCAAACTTGCGGAGACGACGCACTCTTCGGCGCCTGCAGCGGCGACGTCGAACCGGCCGCCGAGATCTGCGGCGACGAACTCGACAACGACTGCGACGGTTCCACCGACTGCGACGACAGCGACTGCGGCGGCTCGCCCGGCTACATTTGGTCTCACGGCAGCTGCGTGCCTCCGTACTACGTGCAGGATTTTCAGCCGACCACCTTCGACGTTGCACACGACGGCTCGGCGATTGCGGTGGGTAGCTCGAGTGGAGCGATCTTGGCGCACTGCTTCGATTCGCAAGGGATCACGTCGAAGGGAACGTTCACCGTCGCCAATTACGACGCGTCGAAATATACGACGCTTTTCGGGGTGGACGTGGCGATGGCCGCCGATTCAAAGCAGATCGCCATCACCTGGAACTTCGGCGATTTTCCCAATGCCGATCTCGATTGGCAGACCTGGGTGGCCTTCTACGACGCGAGCTGCAATCCAGTCGGCTCTCCGCATCTACTCGATCCGTCGGCGATCGTCGGCATCAATCGATACGCCTCGGTGCAGATGAGCAACGACGGCCAGTCGGCGTTCATCTACGAAGCCCAGAGCCAGAACGCCTATCGAGTGATCTTGTACGCGCCGAGTGGCAGCTTCAAAAAGGCGATCACCATCGGCGCCGGCCTGTGCGAAAATGGCGCGCTCGGTCGCGCGCTCGGAATTCGCCGGAACAGCGGCGACGTGGTGGCCGCATGCGAGAATGGATCGGGCGTAAAATATTATCAGCGCTTCGATTCGATCGGGGCGCCGCTCGATGCCAGCATGGTGGTGGCGCATCAGATCGACAGCCTTTCGTCGATCTGGAGCCTATGGTTTCTCTTGGGCTATAACGACGACGGTTACCTCGCGTTCGCGTCGGAGGTCGACTACACACATTCAGAGGCGTGGAAGATTTCGTTTTATTCGCCAGCCATGAGCGTGCTCGCGACCACTGGACTGGTGGGCGGGAACGATCCTGCTCCCGATAACGATCGGATTCTCGTCAAGTCGAATGGCGACTTCATTACTTCGCTCCATGAAAGCGGGACGACGCAGATTTCGGAGTATTCGGCGTCGGGGGCGATGGTTTCGATGGCGAACGGTCCGGGGAACATTTTGCGGATCGACGGTGCGGACCACTTGTATCAGATAGGCAATCTCCGCTTAGTGCGGTTTCAGTAGCGAGGAATCAGACGATTCGTCGCGGATGCGTATAGACATTCAGCGACGGGCTGCGTACGAATCCGATCAGCGTGATGCCGACGGACTTTGCCACGTCGATGGCGAGCGAGCTCGGCGCCGAGACGCTGGCCACCACCGGAATGCGCGCGGCGGCGGCCTTTTGCACGATCTCGAAGCTCGAGCGGCCGCTCACTACCAAGAGCGCGGCAGCTCCGATCTTTCGCTCGAACAGTAATGTACCGACGGTCTTGTCGACCGCATTATGTCTGCCAATGTCTTCGTATGAAGCGATGAGAGCTCCCTCTTCGTCGAAGGTCGCGGCGGCGTGAAGTCCGCCGGTGAGGGCAAAGTTGCGCTGATCTTGGCGCAGGCGCTCCATCGATCGTTCGATCTGTGCGACGGTGAAGCGTGCGTCGCTGGCGATTGGCAGGCAGCGTGCCAACAGATCGTCGATGCTCTTGCGGCCGCACACGCCGCAGGCCGAGGTGACGGTGAAATTTCGGCCCGCCAGAATACGCTCGACGTCGATGGGAACGCCCGGAGCCGATTTTACCTCGAGAACATTTCCATAACCTTCTTCGTCGGGACGTCCGCAGTGCGCGATCGATCCGACGTCGTCGCGGCTGGCGATGATCCCCTCGGCGAATAAAAAGCCGAGCGCCAAGCGCGAGTCGTCGCCCGGCGTTCGCATGGTGACCGCGATGGTTTCGCCGTCGATGCGGATCTCGAGCGGCTCTTCCACCGCGATCGAATCGGTGGCGCCGCCTTTTTCGGGACGACGTTCGACCGGACGCTCCACCACGCCTTTCATGCGCTTCGACTCTAGCACGCGTCGGGGAGTGCTAGACCGCTTTCATATTGAAATGAATCTGCTGCGAGTGCCGATCCTCTCGCTGCGAACGGCGGACTCGTCGCTCCGCTGCTCGCCGTGCCGACGGGCACGTCTGCGCTGCTCTCTCCT
>PLXG01000368.1 GCA_003153195.1 Myxococcales bacterium | reverse complement strand
GCTGGCTGGATCCACCGCCGGAAGCCGCGCTCGCAGCGGCCGACGCGCTGCTAGACCGATTGGGTGTTACGCCGGAGATGGCCGAGCTGCCGTTGCCGCCAAGGCTCGCAAAACTGGTGCTTGAAGCGAAGCACCGCGGCGTCCCCGAGAAAGGCTGTGCCGTGGCTGCCGTACTCAGTGCCGGCGAACGTGGCAAGTCCGATCTGTTGGCGCTGGCTGAGTCGGACTGGCAGCCGCAGACGCGGAGAGTCTTCGATCAGCTCCGCAAGAGGATCTCGGGACGCGATGCGCGAAACGCAGGCGACGCTGCGATTCTGCAAAGCATTCTCGCCGCGTTTCCCGATCGCGTCGCGCGCCATCGACGTGACGGTGAGCTTCTCTTATCTGCTGGCGGCTCGGCGCGTTTCCCCAACTGCCGCTGGGAATTCTTGGTAGCCGTCGATATCGAGGAACGCCGCGAGCATGGTGTCCCGCTAGTTCGCCTGGCTGCGCCGATCGAGCCGGAATGGCTACTCGAACGCGCCATCGAGCGCACCTCGCTCGAATGGAATCGTACGGCCGAGCGCGTCGAGCAGGTCACTGCACTGGTCTACGACCAGTTGGTCATCGAAGAGACGCGCGCGCCCGCCGGGCCCAGTGAAGACGTTTCGTGCCTCCTTGCGCAGAAGGCGCTCGAAGCCGGTATCGGCCGATTCGCGGATCGCGACGCTGTCGAGCAGATGCGCTCGCGGGCGGCGTTCGGAGGCATCACAATCGACGTGGACGCGGCGCTCGTCGCGCAGTGCGGGGGAAGAACCAGTTTCGCCGAACTCGAAGCCGCCGACATCCTTGCTGCAATTCGTCCGTCCCATCTCAGCCATGCGGCTCCGGAACGAATCAAGCTGCCCGGAGGCCGCGACGTCAAGGTTCACTACGAACCCGGCAAGCCGCCCTGGATCGCATCGCGACTCCAAGACTTCTTCGGCATGCGCGAGTCTCCGCGGATCGGGGGCGCACCCGTAGTCATTCATCTTCTGGCTCCGAATCAACGGCCGGTGCAAGTCACTTCCGACCTCGCGGGATTCTGGGAGCGGCTGTATCCGCAGGTGCGCAAGGAACTCTCGCGGCGGTATCCGAAGCACAAGTGGCCCGAGAAGCCTATCTAGATCACGACGCAATCCCACTCTCCATCGTCGTTCTGGAAGCCCGAAAGAATGCGCACTCGCGCCACGCGCTCGAAGTCCGGGCGCATCGGACCGATCACGTCTTCATTGATGTTGGCGACCACTACGTCGAAAGTGCCCGATCGCACCGCATCGACGCTTCCAACAAAGAAGGCCGCGGGACCACCGGCATCCGGATCTATATCACATGACACGACGCGGCCTGCTCCCAGTAGCCTGGCCGCAATAGACAAGATGCCCGACCCGCTGCCTACGTCCAGAACCGAATCGCCCGGACGAATCAGTTTCTCCATCGCCTCCAGACACAACTGCGTGCAGCGATGGTAGCCTGTGCCGCACTGCGCCCCGGGATTGATCACCAGTCGCATTCTCCCTGGCGGTGTCGGCTCGGTGCGCCACGGCGCGGCGACGAAGAACTTCTGGCCGACCAACAGCGGCGGAAACGCCGCGTGCGTTCGTGCGACCCAGTCGACTTCTTGAATCGCCTGCGGCTCGCCGAATCGCGAAGCAACCTCTACATCTTCAAAGAATGCATCGATGAACCCGTCGCCTTCGGTGATCCCAAGCGTTCCCGCTTCCCACAGCCGCAACGTGACAAGCTCATCGACATTCTCCAAACGTACAAAAACCATCAGCCCTGAACCCGCTTGACACTTTCCGTCCCAGCCCAAAACCGCTCGCGCAGCTCGTTCTTGCGGATCTTGCCGGTTCCCGTCTTGGGCAGAGGTTCGCTCGTAAACTCGACGATGCGGGGCAGCTTGAACCTGCTCAGTCGCTTTCGCAGGAAACTCCGCAGATCTTCGAGTGTGAGTGACTCGCCCCCTCTTAGAACAACGATCGCCGCCGGAACCTCGCCCCATTTAGGATCCGGCGCCGCTACCACGACGCACTCGAGTACCGCCGGATGTGCAAAAATCGCCGCTTCCACTTCCAAAGAGGAGATGTTTTCGCCGCCGGAAATAATGATTTGTTTCTTGCGGTCGACGATCTGGATAAACCCGTCCTCATCCCACACCGCCATGTCGCCGGTGTGCAGCCAGGGTCCGCTCATCGCGGCCGACGTGGCATCCGGATCGCCGAAATAGCCATCCATCACCTGATCGCCCATCACGATCACTTCGCCGATGGTCTTGCGGTCGCGCGGCACATCGCGAAGGTTGGCATCGACGACTCGGATCGACGCCCCCACGACAGCGCGGCCGGTCAGGGCGAGGCGCTCGTGGCGCTCCTGATCGCTCAAGCCGATCGCATCCAGCGGTTGCACCATGGTGATCACCGGAGACGTCTCGGTGAGGCCATAGCCTCCCATGCACTCGCACCCTGGAAATGCACGTTCCACGCGTTCCACAAGCTCCGGCGAGCTGGACGCGCCGCCGATGTTCATCGTCTTCAGGCTGGACAAATCCCACTTGGTGCGATCCGGAGAATTTATGAGGGCATTCGCCATGGTCGGTACCACGCACATATTGGTCGCCTTATGTTCCTGTACGAGACGGAACACCTCAGCCGGTTCGAATCGCCGCACCATCACCTGCTTGAGGCCCATCATGGTGGACGCTTGTGGATGCCCCCATCCGTTAGCGTGATACAGAGGGATGGTGTGCAGGTCCACCATGAGTTCCGGGTCGCGATATTCCAGGGCCACAGCCAGCGCGTGCAGATACAGCGTGCGATGCGATAGAGTCACTCCCTTGGGCGCGCCGGTGCTCCCGCTGGTGTAAAAGAGTTCGGCGATGGCCATCTCGTCGTACGAGAAAATGTCCGCGCGCTGCGGACAACCCAGGCCGACAACCTCTTCATGGGCAACCCAATGTTTGACTTCAGGGCAGCTCCGGCGCAGAACTCGGACGGTATCCGCGAAGTCGTCCTCGAAGATCACCATAATCGCGCCCGAGTGACGAAGAATCGCGGCGAGCTCCGGTTCGGAAAGGCGAACGTTGAGCGGCATCAGGATGGCGCGCGCCTGGATCACGCCGAAGTAGCCTTCGAGCAACTGGTGGTTGTTGTAGCTGAGGTAGGCCACGCGATCGCCCGCCGCGATGCCAAGCTTTTGCAAGCCCGTCGCCAGCCGCTCGGCGCGCTGTCCGAGCTCGGCGTAGGTGAACTGGCGGTCTCCAGAAACCACGCCGACTTTGGATCCGAATAGATCCACGGCGCG
>PLXG01000016.1 GCA_003153195.1 Myxococcales bacterium | reverse complement strand
TGTCGGCGCAATTGTCGCGATAGAAGATAAGTGGAAAGGTCTTGTCGTCACGAATGCCGAAAACGACGAGCGAGGTTAGGCGCTGGGGATCGGTGCGGATGCCGGTCACGTCGACGCCTTCGCGCGCGCATTGCTCACGGATGAACCGGCCCATATGTTCGTCGCCGACCCGCGTGATCAAGCCGCTCTTCAGCCCCAGGCGCGCCGTTCCAATCGCAATGTTGGTCGGGCAGCCGCCGACCCCCTTGGAAAAGCTCACCATGTCCTCGAGACGCCCGCCGACTTGGGCGCCGTAGAGGTCGACCGAGGAACGGCCGATTGTGATGACATCGAGGATCGGATCGGCCAAGCAAGTCAACTCCACGAGCGAGTCACGCGAGGATCGCGCCTCCTATTGCGAGGCCTCACGGCTCCAGCGGTGGTTCGCCGGCCCCGACTTCGACTGGATGTTGACGATCGAACCCTCGATCTTCTCGCGCCGCATGGTGTTGACGGCCTCTTGGATCAGGAACAAGGGCGCGCGGATGTTGACATCCATAATCACGTCATAGCGCTCCTCGTTGCTGTCGAAAATATTGCTGCGATCGTCGAGGCCGGCCGCGTTGACGAGGACGTCGAGCCGGCCGAAGCGGCGATCGGTTCCAGCGCTTACCGTGCGGCATTGCGCAACCCCAGCCAGATCGGCTTTGACGAAGCCGGTGAAACATCCTGCGGCCGAGGTTTCCGCCGCGACGCGTTCGCCATTGGCGGCGTTGCGCCCACAAACCACGATTCCTTCGGCGCCGCGCTCGGCGAGCAGTCTGGCGACGGCTTCTTCGCCCAGGTCTTGCGAGCCGCCGGTCGCGGCCGCGATTTTGGCGACGAGGTTGGCCGCGCCGAAAGCGTCCCTGTGCCCAGCAGCGGGGTTTGTCGCCATAGGGATTTCTTCCGATTTGCGGAATCCGTCGGGATTGATGTCGAGATCGTGCTTCGTACCAGCACGCTTCGACGGAATGTCGTCCTCATCGATGAACTTCTTGTTGTCGGTGTTGGTGTCGGTTCCGTACTTACGATCAACCGGACGATCATTCTGATTCTTGTTCATAGGGCACCTCCAGTATGACGGGAGGAGTAGCAGTTTGAATGCCAGATCGATCGGATGTGACGATCGCGCTACTTCTTTTTGGCGGGCAGCGCGAAATCGAGGGTTGGAATGCGTGCGCCAGTAGAGCCGTAAAGCCAACGATAGGTAAAGTAGCTGGCGAGCACTCGCTTGGTATATCCACGCGTTTCGTCGAAGGGGATGGCCTCGATGAACTCATCGAGCGCGAGGCCGCTGCGATCGGGATCGCGCAGCCAGCGGTTCACTGCGCCCTCTCCGGCGTTGTATCCGGCGATGGCCAGCGCGGCGTTTTTTGCGTACAGCGACCACAGATGTCCGAGCTCGCGGGCTCCGATGGTCACGTTGATGGTGGGATCGTGAAGCGCGGTTCGATCGTGCGCGAGCCCGTTGGCGAAACGTTCCGCTGGTGCTGGCGTGAGCTGGGTGAGGCCGACGGCGTTGGCGAACGATTCCATCAGAGGATCGAAGGCGCTCTCTTCGCGCACGATGGCGAGCTCGAGGTCGGCGGGCAGATCGTTCAACCCAGCGTTCTTTTCGATCAGATCGGCGTACGCGCGCGGATAAGAGATGAACCAGCGCTTCTGATTGTCTCCCACTGGGTAGGTGCGGGAATAGCCGGTGAGCGTGCGGCGAGGAATCTCGTGCGACAGTGAGTATTGGCCGGCGCGGTCGTACAGAACCGCGGTGAGCCACAGCAGATCTTCGTCGCCGCTGTTCTTTTTGGGCACGCCGATTCCGAGCGCAGAGAACTCACGCTTGGCGTCGCTGCCGAGCCCCAAGCGCACCAGCTCGACGCCGCGCTGAAATCCGACGCTGGAAAAGAGCGGTCGCGATGCGAACGACCAATCTCTGTCGGCGGCGGTGGCGCCCTTCGGCTCGGCACTGAGCTCGGCGATGAGAGCGGAGAGCTCATCGGGTGAAAGAGCTCGCAGACGATTGAGCGCGCATAGAGAATAGAATGAGAGCGGATATTCGCGCGCGGTTCGTTTGTAGAATCCAAGCGCTTGCGCCGAGTCGTTCTGTTTCTCGCTCACTCTTCCCAGCCAGTAGAGCGTGCGGCCCGCTTCCCACCAGCCCTCTTCACGAGGAATTTTTTCCAGCTCGACGGTCAGCCACTTTCGGGCGCCCATCAGATCGAACTTTCTGAGCGATCGAAACGCCAGCCGCCACCACGACTCGCCGCGCTGATCTCCGGCGGGAAATGCCTCCGCCAATCCGTCGAGGAGTGCGGTCGCTTGCGTCTCCTCTTTGAGAGAATCGTAGGCTTCAGCTTCACGTAGTCGCGCGTCGTCGGCAAAGCTGTGCGTGGGATGCTGTCGCCAGATCGCGTCGAACAGCTCGATCCCTTTGCGTGTGGAGAGGACGTCCTTGTCGCCCTTGCTGGAAAAAGAGCGCGCACCTTGATAGAGCGCTTTTACCCAAAGGTCTTCGTTTTTGGCGCGTTCGCACACCGGAATGGCCAGCACGAACAGCGGCGCCGCTCGCGCACGATCTCGCTGCTTGAACACACTCTGCGCGATGTTGTAGCGAGCCTCGCATTCGAGGGCGAGGTTGCCCGGCTCGACGAGCGCGAGCGCCTTTTGCCATTCCACCTCGCTCTCCTTGTTGCGGTTGGCTTCGAAGAGCACGCTGGCTCGCTTCGCACGCTCCGTGGCGTTCAGATTGCGGTCGGTTTCGGAGAGCCTGGATTCGGCGGTTTTTCCATACCAGTCGGCCGCCGCGTCGATGAACAGCCGCCGGTATTCGCGAGTGGCATCGGCCTTGGCGCCGGAGCCTTCCAGCGACTCGGCGTAGCGTAGACGCACATCGGCGGCGCGCCAACTGCTGGCGAAGTGTTCCAGATAGTCGCGAAAGGCGGCTTGCGCGCGATCGCTGTGGCCGAGTTTCTGTTCGCTCTGGCCGACGGTCACCAGCGATTCGGCGAAGAGTGGCGAACCGGTAGCAATGGAATGGGCTCGCTCGACGGCGTCGGCGGGTTTGTCAGCCGCCAAGTAAGCGCGCGCGCTCCATAGACGATCGC
>PLXG01000145.1 GCA_003153195.1 Myxococcales bacterium | reverse complement strand
GCCGACGACTTGACCGACCCGGCGCCGGCCACCGCGTTCGCCCATCTCGACGCCACCACCGTTCTTTCGCGCGCGATTTCCGAGCTCGGAATTTATCCGGCCGTCGATCCGCTCGACTCGACCTCCACCATTCTTTCGCCGCAAGTCGTTGGCGCCGAGCATTATCAGTGCGCCCGCGACGTACAGCGCGTGCTGCAGAAGTACAAAGAGCTCCAGGACATCATCGCCATTCTCGGAATGGACGAGCTCTCCGAAGACGACAAGCTGGTGGTTGCCCGCGCGCGGAAGATTCAGCGCTTCCTATCGCAGCCGTTCGACGTCGCCAAAGCGTTCACCGGCGCCGACGGAAAGTACGTCGAGCTCAAGGACACCATTCGCGGCTTCCGCGATCTGGTCGACGGCAAATACGATCACCTGCCCGAGCAAGCCTTCTACATGGTCGGCAAGATCGAAGAAGCCGTCACCAAAGCCGAACAGCTGGCCAAGGCTTCGTGATCGCGCTCTAGGGTTCTAAAGGCGTGAGATAACGTCACTATTCAACGCAACCGCGCATTTTGAGGTTTTTGAATGCATTTGGAAGTGGTTACACCGCAAGGAACCGCAGTCTCGACCGAGGCCGATGAGGTCACTGCGCCTGGAATTCGCGGTGAGTTCGGTGTGCTGCCCGGTCACACGCCGTTTTTGACCGCGCTCAAGCCGGGCGTGCTCACGTGGAAGTCGCAAGGTAGCCGTGGCGTTATCGCGGTGTCGGCTGGCTTCGCTGAAGTCTCGGGTAAAGACCAGGTCATCGTCCTCACGCAGTCGGCCGCCGCGCCGGAAAAAATCGACGAAGCGGAAGCCAAACGTGAAATCGAGGATGCCGAGCAGAAGCTGAAGGATGCGCGCACGGTCGAGCTCGAGCTCAAGCGTGATTGGGCGCGCGCCAAACTCGACGCTCGCGCCGCAAAGTAAGAACTTTCGGCACCACCTCTCTTTTCAGGCTTCGTATCCCTCTTTTTAGGCTTCGTATCCCTCTTTTCGGGTTTCGTATCCCTCTTTTCGGGTTTCGTATCCCTCTTATGAAGCTTCGCAACCGTCCTTTTAGGCTTCGTATTTTCTTTTCTCGCATTCGCCCCACCAGGCGCGCACCCAGGGGAAGTTGCGAACCTTCTATCCAGGAGGCATGCTGGAGCCGTGCGTCTCTCGCCTTTGCCTATCCTCGCCATTGCCGCGCTGACCTGCGCCGGCGGTCTTCTGCTCGCGAATTGTTCGTCCTTTCCGCGGCCGAAGGTTCACTCACTGTCCGCCGAGGTCTCTTTCGCCGGTCCATGGGATTCGACCTGGGGTCGCATGGATCTGATGCAAGACGGCACGCACGTGCACGGCACTTTCACCGGCTATCGCGAAGGCTCGGTGTCGGGCAAGCTCGACGGCGACGTGTTTCGATTCATCTGGGATCAGCGGACACCGCGCCAGCACGGTCACGGCTTCATGCAAATCACGCCCGACGGACAGCACCTCGAAGGTCGCTGGGGCTATATGGAAGACGACATTGACGGCGGACGCTGGGCTGCCGACAAAGCCGAATCATATTAATTCACCGGCGCCGGCCTGGCGCGATAGAACCGATTGGGAAAATAAACGGTGTCGGTGTCGAGGAAGTGGGTAACGCGATACGCAATCGATCAGGAACAGATCGCCTGCGTTGTCCCAAACAATGCTGTTGAATCGAGCCGCCGAACCCAAGCCGTCGGTGATTCCGCATTGACTCTCTGCCCCGGCGACTCGAAATAATCCCTAGACGAAAAGCTCGCTGACACTCCGGCCATCGTGAATCCGGGTGATGGCGGTAGCGATCAGCTGGGCGATCGAAAGTACTTCGATCTTGCTGGTCATCTTTTCCGCCGGAATCGGGATGGTGTTGGTGGCAACCAGTCGCCCGAGCGCCGAGTGCGCCAACTTTTCGTGCGCGCGTCCCGAGAGCACTGGATGAACGACCGCGGCCGAGACTGAGCGTGCGCCTTGCGCCAGCAGAAACTCGGTGGCGCTGAACATGGTGCCGCCGGTGGCGATCTCATCGTCGACCAGCAGACAATCTTTTTCGCGAATGTCTCCGATTACCGCCACCGCGCGCGGATTCTCGTCATCACCCGAACGCCTTTTGTCGATGAACGCAATCGGCAAATCGAGTCGGCGCGCAAATCGCCCGGCATCTTTGGCCTCACCGACGTCGGCGGCCACTACTACTGAGTTCGATAGATCGTTTTTTCGCAGGTGATCGCAGATCACCGGTACGCCGGTCAAGTGATCAGCGGGGATGGTGAAAAATCCCTGAATCTGCGGCGAATGAAGATCCATGGTGAGCACGCGATCCGCGCCCGCCGCACCGAGCAGGTCTGCCATCAGCCGAGCGGTAATCGAGATCCGCGGCTCGTCCTTCTTGTCTGACCTCGCGTACGGAAAATAGGGAAGCACCGCGGTCACTCGACGGGCCGATGCGTGCTTGAGCGCATCGAGCATGATGAGCAGCTCGAGAATATTTTCCGAAAGCGGCGGACAGGCGGTCTGCACCACGAAGACGTCTTCTTCGCGAACGTTCTCCTCGATCTTCACTTTCAAATTCTCGTTGGAGAAGCGAACGGTATGCGAACGGCCGAGCGGAATTCCCAGCGCGTCGCAGATCTCACTCGCTAAGCTGGGGTGGGACGATCCGGAGAAGACTTTGAGGCCGCTCACTTCAGCGAGTCTAACAACTGTTGTATCATCGTGTCGTGGAAAAGGTGTATGCGATGGTGCGATCGCTTCGGCGGAGGGAACTTCCGCGCAATCGACATTTCGCGTTGCACGATTCGCCAGTGGGGACGCAGGCGCGCAAGCTTCACCGGTTCTTACGTGCGATCGAGGGTGATCTCGAGCGCTCGAATGACGTGACCGCTCGAATCGAGGGCGGCGGCTGTCTGCTCACCATGCGCTTTGCCGCGGTTCGACTTACGCGGGTGGTTTCGCTGTCTGCGGCAGATCTCCAGCTACTGGCTGAGAATCCCAAGATCGAATCGATTTTGAAGGCGGCGGTGGCCGACAGCTAGCATATTGTCCGACATCTTGCTGAGACGACGATCAGCTTTAGGTGAGCCCGGCGGCCGCGGCGCTCTCCGGATTCAGGTAAAACAGTGTAATTGTCAGACAGTGGAACTCGCGATCGGAGCTCTGGGTGACGATCTTGTCGGTCACTCGGATGCCCGGGTTGGCCCGCATCCAACGCGTCACATGCTCGCCCAACTCCTCGCGTTCTCGCGCTTTGGTCGCCGAAAACACCTTCACGCCCGTGAACCCCATGTTCTCTCCTTATCCTCGTAACTAGTGTAATCATACAGTTCGTCCTATCCAAGTGAAATTTTACACGCAGGACAGATTCGAAGTGGCGAATGTCACTTTTGGGACGACTAAAAGGTGCATTCGCCAAGCACCGATATGACGGAAAAAAGGGAGCCGTCCCAATTCTCACTAAAGAGACAGTGATTTTCGACTGCCTCTTGACTCAGTTAGGCGCCCATGTAAGATGACGTCGCCCAAACCGGCGAGTATTCTCGCCTTTGGAGGAGCCCTGCTAATGAGAGCTTTTGTATTGTCTGCGGCACTTACCGGGTTGTCCGGAATCGGCCTGATGGCCTGCAACCCGAACTCGATCGGTCGTCCGTGCATCAATCCTGCCGGAACCGGCGCCACCGGATCCAGTTCCCAGATCGAATCGCCGGCGCTCGAATGTCCTTCGCGATTGTGTCTTTTGACGGCCAATATTCAAGCCTCGAACGCCGGTGACGGCGGTTCGGGAATCGGTGGAGTCTGCACCGCCCGTTGCGACACCAACGACGATTGCCAAGCAGAGACGACCGCGTACTGCAGCGCTGGATTCGTCTGCGCGGTCGCTGCATCGACGGGACCGTTCAAGTGCGACAAGATCTGCATCTGCAAAACCGATCTCGATCCGACGTTCAACAGCCCACCGCAGGTCGACGGCGGCGTTGTCCCGCCATGCGCATGTCCGCATGGCGCGAACGCCAATCCGACTTGCCCCGAAGCTAGTAAGTAGTTCCGAACGCATCACGCACGTGCGTGATCTCGCCGTTCTCGATCGAGACTACATCAAATCTACAAGGACGTTCCATCGAGCGATGGGCCGCTAGGTAGTGCGTCGCCGCGTGGACGATGCGCCTGCGCTTGGTGACGCCGATGGTCTCGATGGGCGTACCGAATTTGTTCGACGCGCGCGAGCGAACTTCGACGAAGACGAGCGTGCCGCCGTCGTCGCAAATTATGTCGAGCTCTCCACCTTTGCAGGTGTAGTTGGTCTGTAAAATTTTCATGCCCACGGCGAGAAGGTAGTTGGCCGCCAATCTTTCGGCGGCCATTCCACTTTCGCGGGACATTGGCTACTGCGCGGGCTTGTTCTCGATGTCTTGCGGCTGATTCTTCGGCGCGATCAGATCGACGCTGATGCCCGAGCGCTCCTTGATGCGCGCTGCCTTGCCGGCGAGATCGCGCAAGTAAAAGAGGCGACCACGGCGAACTCGGCCGCGGGCGATCACTTCGACTTTTTCGATCCGCGGGGTGTGCACGGGGAACACGCGCTCGACGCCGACGCCGTAGCTCACCTTGCGAACGGTGAACGCTGCGCGCGCACCGCCCTTGGTGCGGCTGATGACCACGCCCTCGAATGCCTGGGCGCGCTCTTTCTCACCTTCCTTGATGAGGACGCTCACCTTGACGGTGTCGCCCACGCGGAAGTCGGGAAGTGCATTTTTACGAAGCTGCTTTTTTTCGATGGTTGCCAGAGTCGGCGTCACGTCACTCATGATTCCTGTCCTTCAAAGGTTCGCTAGTCTTGACGATCCCCATACAGCCGGTCAAGGATAATCGCACACGCGGAGCGAACAGATAGGTGGTTGTAATCACTGGCACCTTGGACGGGCTTCAGCATCGCGTCGGTGGTGGCAATAACCTCGTCGGTGAGGCCGTAGCCGGTGCCCAAAATCAGGAGCACCGGACCTTCGCAAGACATATTGTAA
>PLXG01000169.1 GCA_003153195.1 Myxococcales bacterium | reverse complement strand
CGAACATGATAGCGAAGTGATACCAGTAAGAGATCAGCGCTCGAAACCCAGGTAGACGCGAGAAAATCTCGCTCATTCCCACGGCGAGTGAGACCGCGCCGCCTGCGCGACCAGCCAATCGTTCGCCGATCTGTTGCGAGAGCTCGGGAAGATGGTCCATCGAAAGTCCGAGCACGGCGAACTTGTCGGGCGGTGCGTTGATGGCAAAGTAGTCGCCTTGCGTGAGGGAAGCTGCGGCGATCAGCGCCACCACGCCGACCACGCCTTCGATCAGCATCGCGCCATAGCCGATCATGCGCGCGTCCGATTCGCGATCGATCATCTTGGGCGTGGTGCCCGATCCAATGAGACCGTGAAATCCAGAGATGGCACCGCAGGCGATGGTGATGAAGACGAACGGCCAAAGTCCGCCGGGAACGACCGGTCCACCATCGGTGAAACGCGATAGCGCCGGCAACTTCAGTTCCGGGTTCACGATCATGATTCCCACGATCAGAATCGTGATGGTGCCGATCTTCATGTACGACGACAGATAGTCGCGCGGGCAGAGCAGCATCCACACCGGCAGCACGCTGGCGAAAAATCCATAGGCGCAGATGGCGAGCGTCAGCTTGTGCTCAGAGAGAAGAAACGCGCTTCCGAGCGGCGATTCGGCCACCCATTTTCCAGCGACGACGGCAAACAGCAGCAGCGCGACACCGATGGCCGTAGCCTCACCGATTTTGCCTTTGCGAAAACGATACATGTACAAGCCCATGAACAGCGCGATGGGAATGGTGGCGCCGATGGTGAATGTACCCCACGCGCTTTCGGAGAGGGCGTTCACCACCACCTTGGCCATGGCGGCGATGGCGATCATCACGATCACCAAAATTGAGATGCCGGCGAGCAGACCCGAGCTCGGGCCTATTTCGGCCCGTGCGATTTCAGCGAGCGAGCGACCGTTGCGCCGGATCGAAGCGGTGAGGATTACGAAGTCGTGCACCGCACCGCCCAAGCACACGCCGATCAAGATCCATAGATAGCCGGGCAGATATCCGAATTGCGCGGCGAGGGTGGGGCCGACCAGCGGGCCGGCGCCGGTGATGGCGGCGAAGTGGTGACCGAACAGCACCCAGCGATTGGTGGGAACGTAGTTGTGTCCGTCGGCGAGACGGTGCGCCGGCGTGATGCGTGCGTCGTCGAGCGCCAGCACTTTGGCGGCGATGAACGCGGAGTAGTAGCGATAGGAGATGGCTGCGGCGCAAAGAATTCCGAGCATGAGTGGAAGTGCGTGCATCGAGACAATTTGTAACAAAAAGGCGAGCCGAAAGCATTTGTCCGTCGCATATTACTAAGTCTCCACCACGGCCGAATCGACCGTTCCTAGATCGGCTCCTGGCGGTGCGGCCGGGTCGGGCACCACGTCGTGAAAAAAGCTGTAGTCGACGTAACGGTGTCCGTCGGGCGCTCGCAAAATCACGTCGCGCAGTCGCGCGCCCCATTGAATTTCGTCGCCGATGTACGACCAGCGCACGTGCACGGTTTGCGACATGGTCTCGTCGATGCCGACCAGGGAGACGATCAGCTCCGACTGGCTGGCCATGAGTGAATCGGAGCTTTGACCGTAAAGCGGGCTGTCTGCGTTGATGGGATGGACCGCGGTCCAGGTGAGCGTGAACGACACCATGTGGTGACGGACCAACTTGAGATCGTAAAGGCGACGAATTTCTTCGCCCTCGCGAGTGACTTCAGTGCGCGCGAACACCACTTTCAAATTTGCGTCGACAATCTGGTTGCCGCGCGTGTTGGCCATGCGAAACATCAAGCTCGGCACGCCGTCGCGCAGGGTTACCGTCGCGGTTTTTCCGAACATCACGCGCGCGCTCGGTCGAGAAAACTTCGCGAACATGAGCCCGGTCGCCATCGCGGTGCCGAGGAGCCCGGTGAGCGCTTCGGTCGCGACCAGCAGATGCGCGTAGGTGGTCTGTGGGACCATCTGGCCGTATCCGATGGTGGCCATGGTTTGCACGCTGAAATAAAACGAGTCGGCGAACGATCCGAGGCGCGCGTTCTGGATGGCGCCCGGCTCGAGCATGTAGAGCGCGGCGAACAAGGTGTTACCGGCGACGTACAAAAGGACGAACAGCCCGAGCAGTTGCGCCCAGGTGGTCTCCAGCATCTGGTGATAGAGATCACCGAAATGGCGTTTTCGAATCCCAATGCGCTCGATGTTGATGCGTCGTCCGCCGCGGCTCACCATTCGCGTTTGCAGCGCAGACGGATTCGCTGATCCGTTTTGAGCCGATCCATTTTGCGCAGCGGTGGCCATCGATTCGAGCGCAACCATACCCGAAAATTGGCGCTCGTGCAGGGACGCAAGTACCCTCGAGAGATGAGGCTTTCAAGCAAACAATTGTCGGTGGCGCTGGGCGTTCTCGCCTTCCTCGGTCAGACCGGCTCGGCCTGGTCGCAAGCCGCCGCCACCGGATCGCTACGGGTGGTTTCGAACACGCCAGGCGCCGAAGTATTTGTCGACGGTGAGCCCGCCGGAAAAGTCAACGGCGAGATCGGAAGCCTCAAGCCGGGACATCACGCCATCGAGCTGCGCGCGCGCGGATTTCAAAGCAAATATTTCGATCAGGAGATCGTCGCCGGCGAGCAGCGGGTGGCGCAGGCCGAGCTCGAACGAGAAGGGCTCGGACCTGCCGACGCGCCCATCGACACGCAAGCGCCGCAACCGCTGCCAGGCGGACCGCCATCGGGATTGACGCCACCGCCACCGCCACCGTCAGCTACGCCCGGAACGCTCAAAGTTCTCTCCAACGTAACCTCGCCGGATGTGTTCGTCGACGGTGCGCCGGTCGGCAAAGCGCCCATCGGCCTGCCGGTCGCGCCCGGTCAACACGTGCTGGAAGTGCGGCACCTCGGTTACAAAGACGCGCACCTCACCTTCACCATCATGTCGGGTGAAGAGAAGGTGATGGCCGCCGATTTGGTCAAGCTTCAGCCGCCGCGAGACACGTCGCCGATCACGTCACATCGCGGAATGTCTTCGTTCTCGGCGGTGACCGTTCAGCCGCGCCATTTCACCGTCGATCTCGCGGTCGGCTACGTTCCGTTCGGACAATTTCGGCTCACCGCCGGTGCGATTCGCATGGGTCAGTTCGGGCTCGACCTCGGCGTCGAGCTCCGCACCACCGGCTACTTAACCGACGGTGGATTTCATGCGAAGTTTCAATTTGTACACGTCGATCCGATCGCCATCGGACTCGACATGTTTGTCGGCGGCGGTGGCGGACCCGATCATCGTAACGATTTCACGTTCGAACTCGGCATTCCGATCTCGCTCCTCTTCGGCGATCTGGTGCGCTTCACCGCGCATCCCTATCTGCAGGTCTATACCGATCGAAACTGCTCGTCATACGGCGATCTGCTCAGCGACGCCAAGGCCGATGGCCTGACCGGCGACGCGGCCGGCATCATCAAGTCCGATCGCTATCAGGGCGAATACCGCGCCTGTCAGGCGTACGACAGCCCAACCGCAAACGGCCTTCCGGCGCCGACGGGAGTCAAGATCGATTCCGGGCAAAACCCGCGCAATCGTTTCGTCGAAGCGCGCGTCATGTTGCAAGCGGTGCTCGAGTTCGCACTGTCCGATCAGTTCAGCCTGTTCGCGATGATCGAAGGTGATCCAGTGGGACCGCGACAAGGACTCACCGCTAAATTTGCCGCCGCGTTTCCGTCGCAAGATCCGCAAATTTACGGACGCCTCGGCCTCACTTTCAAATACTGATCGAGGATTTCAATCTCGAACGCCGGAGAAGGTGGCGACCGACGCTCCCGGGCTCTGCCAGATTCCACCTTGCAGCGCGTCGACGGCTAGATCGAAGTCGGTATCAACCGCGCTGACGCTGCCGGCTAGGTGCAGATCGAATGATGTGGGTGCGGCGAATCCGGCGGTGAGCCCGCTTCCGATGGTGTCGATCGCCGAGGTACACGCGGTCGCTACCGGGCCCACGCAGCTCGATGCGCCGGTCACGGTGCAGATCAAGTCTTCGACTGCGGCGCAGCCGGTTTTACCATTTCTCGAAGCGGAGGCGATCACCGCGGCCACCAGGTGCGGTGCATCGGACGGCAGCACCGTCGGCACGCGTGAGGTGAGAGACAAGGCCGCGAGGGCGCGACCCCAAAACGGTGCCAACCCGGCGGTGAAATCGTGTCCGGAGAAGGTGAGCTGGGCGCCCATCGCGCTCACTGCGATGCCGGAAGCTGAGATGGTGGACAGCGCTTCGGTGTCGATCGCCAGCTCATAGGTGATTCCGTTCAACGTTTTAGAGAGAGTGTTCAGCGTGTGGATGGCGGCGAAATTGGCAGAAGAGGAGGAGGGCGGGCTGCCGATCAGCACCAGGTTCGAGGTCAGGATGTCTGACGAAACGATCGAATCGAGATCGTCTCCGATCGCCGAGAGCTCGGCGCCGGGAGATCCGGCCGTGAGAAGCGCAGCCAACTGTTTGTCGAGACTGTCGCCGCCGCCGGAGAGCGAATCGGGGCGACATCGGTCCGATTCGGCGGCCCCGCGAGTTCCTTCTATGGCGCTCTTGAGCCCGCTCGTCAGCGTGGCGCTGATCGCGTCGAGCACGACATCGGCGGGCGCGTTTTCGCAGCCGGTGAACGCGTGCCAAGGCGCGGTAGCGATCTGACCGATTCCACTTCCCACCGGCGAGCCGAGGTGGGTAGTGAGCGTGTAACTACCAATGGGAGAGGCGATGGCGGGGGTGAGTAAAAGCGGAATCCGTGACGTCGATCCTTGCGGGAGTAGATCCTTCGGCAGATCGGCGCAGGCATATCCCAGCAAATGACCGTTCGCGTCCTCGGCGCGTCCGAGCACCGCCAGATCGCGCGACGAAAAATTGAGAAACGCGAGATCGGCGGAGGTGACGTCGCTTTGAGACAGCTCGCGAAATTCTCCGCTCGGTGCGGCTTCGGTGATTCCCAGCGCGGCGCACGAAGTCGATTGGTAGAGGATGGCGCGCAAGTTGGCCGGCTCAGACCACGTGAGCGATGCAGTGAGCGCTACGAATGATTCTTTCGACACGCTGATCTCGAACGCCACATCGGGCGCGTTGTCCGCCGAGGCCGTTACTTTGAACGAAGCCTCCGCGTCACCGGCGGTAAGCCGGACGGTGGCCAGGCCCTGATCATCGGCGCTTTCCTGATCCGATGACAGCGTCGAACCCGCCGGATCTCCAAATATGCGAAAACGAACCGCGCCGCGCACGGCGGTCTTGGCCGAATCGGTCTCGTGATACTGCACCCGCAGATCGATCGCCTGCCCATAGTGAAGCCCGATCTGCGCACCGGGAGGATCGAGCAGGTCGAGCACTTTGGGCGGACCTCCATCGCGGTTGCTGATGGCCGTGCTCTCCCCGCCGCATCCGCAGTTGAGCATGAGAAAAAGTGCGACCAGGCGAGCTTGCACATTTTCACGCTAGACGCTCTTTCGTGGATCGTCAAATGCGCTCCGGTCCTACCGAGCGGTGTGCGGGGACTGTGAACCCCCTGTGGGCAAAGCGGACAAATCGCTGAGACTGCACTAACTTGGCCGATTACGTCGTTTTTTGGTGCCTACCCACAGCCAGATCACATAATTCTCTTCACGCCATGAGCGAGTTCACCCACCTTCATCTTCATAGCCAATACAGTCTTTTAGATGGAGCGATCCGTCTTTCCGACCTGTTCAAGACCGTCAAAAAGATGGGCATGGAATCGGTTGCGCTGACCGATCACGGAAACATGTACGGCATGGTCGACTTCTATAAGCGCGCCAAAGCCGAAGGTGTGAAACCGATCTTTGGCTGCGAGACCTACGTTTCGGCGACCGATCGTTTCGACAAATCGGAGCGCAAAAACTATCACCTGATCCTGCTGGCCAAGAATGAAGTCGGCTACAAGAACCTGCAGTACCTGAACTCGATGGGGTACCTCGAGGGATTTTATTACAACCCGCGCATCGACAAGAAGCTGCTCAAAGAGCGATCGGAAGGATTGATCGGACTGTCGGCGTGTTTGGGTGGCGAAGTGGCGCAGACATTAATGAAGGCCGGCTACGAGAAGGCCAAACAGACCGCGCTCGAGTATCGATCGATCTTCGAGGAGGGCTCCTATTTCCTCGAGGTGATGCCCAACGGCCTCGCCGAGCAGGAGCAGGTCAACGACTCCTGGCGCAAGATGTCGCGCGAGACCGGCATTGGCTTGGTGGCGACCGGCGATTGCCACTACGTGAACAAAGAGGACTGGAAAGCGCACAACATCCTCATGTGCATTCAGCAGGGTAAGACGCTGAATGATCCGGGGCGACTCGAGCACACCACTCCATCGTACTACATTCAGTCTCCGGCGGAGTTCAACACCAAGTTCGCCGACATTCCCGAAGCGCTGGAGAACACGGTGCGCATCGCCAAGATGTGCAACGTCGAGCTCGATCTCGGCAAAACGTATCTTCCCAAATACAAAGTTCCCGAAGGCTACGACATCGACAGCTACACGCGAAAAGTCGCGCAAGACGGACTCGAGAAGCGCTTCGCCGAATTGCACGCGCGCGGATTCAAGTTCGACGTCGATCAATATCGCGACCGGCTCAAGATCGAGCTCGACGTGATCGTGAAGATGGGATTCGCCGGCTACTTTCTCATCGTGTGGGACTTCATCAACTTCGCCAAAGATCAGGGCATCCCCGTCGGGCCGGGCCGCGGTTCGGGCGCCGGATCGATCGCGGCCTATGCGATGAGCATCACCGATCTGAATCCGATTCCCTACAACTTGCTATTCGAGCGCTTCCTCAATCCCGAGCGNNATGCCCGACTTCGACGTCGACTTCTGCATGAACCGTCGCGGCGAGGTGATTCAGTACGTCACCAATAAGTACGGCAAAAACAATGTCGGACAAATCGTGACCATGCATCAGCTCAAGTCGCGTGGCGTGATTCGCGACATCGCGCGCGTGATGTCGATTCCCTACGCCGACGCCGACAAGGTGGCCAAGCTGGTGCCGGAGCCGGTGCAGGGCAAGGCGCCGACCATCGACGAAGCGCTCGAACAAGAGCCGAAGCTGCGTGAGCTCTACAATCAAGAGACCGGCCCGTACAAAGAGCTGATCAACACCGCGCGGGCGCTCGAGGGACTCAATCGTCACGCCGGAATGCACGCCGCCGGCGTCGTCATCGGCGAGCGACCGTTGTGGGAATACGTTCCGTGCGCGCGCGGTCCTGAAGGCGAAATCGTCACGCAGTTCGCCAAGGACGAGGTCGAGCTGGCGGGCTTGGTGAAGTTCGACTTCCTCGGCCTGAAGACGCTCACCGTCATCGACATCGCGCAGCGGCTCATTCGTCGTGATCTGCCCGACTTCGACGTGAACGTGAAGCCGCTCGATGACGCCAAAGTGTACGAAATGATCGCGGCCGGCGACACCACCGGCGTGTTCCAGCTGGAATCGAGCGGCTTCAAGGAGCTGCTCAAGAAGCTGCGGCCGGACCGGTTCGAGGACATCATCGCCGCCGGCG
>PLXG01000003.1 GCA_003153195.1 Myxococcales bacterium | reverse complement strand
TCCTCGCGCCGGCGCCGTCCACGACGCAGACCTCGCAGCAGCGCATCGATGAAGATGAGTCCGCCCACACCCAGGCCGGTGATGCGAACCCCGAGACAGGCTACCGCCGCGACGAAAATGGCGGCATCGAGCGAAACTTTGGCGGCGCCGCGAAGTGGAAAGGCGAGCGCGCGAACCCCGGCTGCGATGGACAGAAAGAGGAGCGCACCCATCCAAACCGAAGACGGTTCCAAGGTCACAAGGCCAACCGAACGGCCGCCCATCCGCGCGCCAAACAGGATGGCGGTCCAGCCGAGAAGGCCGAACCCTAGCCAGAAAATCATCCGCACTCCCACCCGCCGAGTCGATTTCACGCGTCCCTCTTATTAGGAAAGCTAATCCGGATTACGCGTCGCGTCAATGCGCTGAATTCCGCAATAAGATTAGGTGGCTATGAATAGACTTTGAAAGGAGTGAATGAATCTATGCAGTTGGCGAAAAAACGGCGAGCTACACGTACGCTGCCGCCAAAGCGAAAGCGCTCGTTCGAAGCTGGTTCGTGACCCGTCGACCTAAGGAATACTAAAATCGATGACGGTCACCCCTCGCTCTTGATCGGGATCGGCGGGCTTACTAAAAGGCCCGTCGTGCCCCTCGTGAACGGGGTAATGCGGGATGTCCAGCGGTAGCTCGAGCGCCGGCTGTTCCCGGTGTTCGAGCTGCTCTTGTTCTCGGCGCCGGATCTCTTCGATGATCCACGGGTCGAGCATGGCACCCTCTCTTTGGCCCTCTTGGGCTCAATTCTAGTATATATCTAGTGCAACCCGCACGCCACGTTGTCCAGAAAACAGTTCCTTTTCACCGCGCTCGCCGGGCGTATTCCAAGTCTTCAACCTTATTATCGTCCTAATTGATGTCGTACTTTAGGCGCACGGCCCGCATTCTTTCACAACCCTTTGCCCTGGGGTCTAGAGCCCTCGATCGCAGCCATTTTCCTCAGCCTTCGATTGCACTTCGAATGCAGGTCGCGCAATTTGCGCGCTCCTCATCCGACAGATATCGCATGCGCGGCCAGAAGAATCCACGGAGGCCATCCTTGAACCGGCGCGGCACCACGTGTGCGTGGAGGTGCGGGACGCTCTGCGAGACGCGGTTGTTGATCGCTACGAAGGTTCCATCGGAAGGAAGGCCGCCCTCGACCGCACGAACAATGCGTTGAACGTCGGCGAAATAGGGCGCCAGGAGCGGCACGGGCAGATCGGCCAGGGTCTCCACGTGGACTTTGGGGACGACCAACACATGGCCTTTGAAGACCGGTCGCGCATCTAGAAAGGCGATGGTGTGCTCGCCTTCGAGTACGAAGTCGGCCGGCAACTCGCGCGCGGCAATGCGACAAAAGACGCAGCTCATGAGAACAGAGTTATCGTTTCCGCGGCCGATTTATGCAAATGGGGCGGCGGTCAAGTACACTTGCAGTGTGGAGTGCGAGCTTCTGCAGGATGTGGCCGCTTTCGAGGCGCTCAAGCCCGAATGGGACGCGCTGCATGCAGAGGTCAGGGCCGGGCTGTTCGTCGATCATCGCTGGATCGGCGGATATTTTCGCGCCCGGCACACGGGCGATCGGCTGTGGACCTTCGTGGTGCGCGAAGGATCGTTTTTGCGCGCGGCTTGGGCGCTCGCGCTTCGTGCGCCGCAGTCTGGTGCGCTCAGCGCCGGAGAGCTAAGGCTCATCGGCGATCCGGGCGCGCAGATCGATTCGCTGTTGTGCGCGCCGGAGGTCGAGGAGTCGGCCGCCACTGCGATTGGCAAACTTTTGTCGTCGGAAAAAGGGTGGGACCATTTGCGGGCGCCGCTGTCGGCTCGACGCTTCAGTCGCGCGCTCGAACAGACGCTCACCGGCGAGGGCGCGCGAGCCGAGCTCCTGCAAGCGTGGGGACGATCGCTCGCGCAGCTCGGTTCGAGGGCGGTCGATGTGGGCGGACAATATCGAATCGCCGAAGACTTTCCCGCGGCGCTCCAGACCCTCGAGCGACTGTGCCGGCGCGAGCTCGGCGACAGCGCGATCGACGCGGGCACCGCGCAGTTTTTACGGGAGACCGTATCGCTCCACGCCAAAGAGGGCAGAGCGCGCATCGGACTTCTCTATCGCGCCTCGCAAACCGGCGATCCAATCGCCGCCGATCTGGTGTGCATCGATCGCAGGCGACACGTTCAGCTTTTGAGCGGCGCCGATCCGGAGCGAGCGGGCGCGGTCTCGGCGCTCACCGCGGCGTCGGTGACCGTGTCGGCGGAGCAGGGGGCCGAGCGATTCGTGCTTCTGGCAGAGGACTCGCCGCTGCGCACTGCGGCCGAGCCGTTCGACTCATTTCGCGCCTGGAATCGCACCGCGCGCGGACGTATGCATCGCGGATTTTCATCGATCAAAGACGCGATGCGCACTGCCGGTAAGATCCGCGACGCAGCGCCGATGGTGGCACGCAACGCGGTCGCCAAGATGGCCAGCTACACCACGCTGCATCTGTATCGCGGCGAGCTGTTCGTGCGAACCATGCCGGCGCCGGTGGGATTTACGCTCTCGCTGTTCGATCGCGCCGCCTTCGAAGCGCTCTCCGGATCGGAGCGCGCCGAGCTGATCGAGCGACTCGATTTGCAAGAGAGCTACTGCCGGCAGAAGTGGAGCCGCGGCGACATGGTGGTGTTGGCGCAGCGCAGCGTCGGACCGGCGGGACAAAAGCCGGCGGGCATCGTCTGGTGCGCGCGCGCGCCGGTGTTCGTGCCCGACATCGGCCGCGAAGTGCGCCCGGTGCTGGGCGAAGGTTACATTCACGACGTGTTCGTAGCGCCAGAAGAGCGAGGACAAAAAGT
>PLXG01000143.1 GCA_003153195.1 Myxococcales bacterium | reverse complement strand
TCATCAGATTTTCGGTGCCGGTCACTGTCGGTACGTCGCACACCATGGCCGCGCCATGAAGTCGCCCGCGCGGAGTACGTGCGACCACGTTGCCCTCCTCGAGTGTGATCTTGGCGCCCATCGCTTCCAGGCCCTTCAGGTGCTGATCGATGGGCCGCGCCCCGATGGCGCATCCGCCCGGAAGGGAGACGCGCGCCTCCCCATGTCTGGCGACCAGCGGTCCGAGCACCAGCACCGACGCGCGCATGGTCTTGACCAGCTCGTAGGGCGCGTCGAACGAATGAATCCCATCGGTGGTGACGCGCAACACGTGCCCGCTCTTGTCGGCCGGCTCGACCACCGCGCCGAGCAGCGAGAGCAGCTTGCCCATGGTGCGAATGTCGTTCAGGCCGGGGACGTTGCGAAAGGTCGACGTCCCGCCGGACAAAATCGAGCTCGCCAAAATTGGCAGCGCCGCGTTCTTGGCACCGCTCACGCGCACTTCGCCTCGCAGCCGTGCGCCGCCTTTGATGACGATCTTGTCCATTCGATCTAGTTACGGAAGAAAGGAGTGGATCCTTCCTCGAGTTTCCGCGGGCTAGGTTGTAGCAGGCGCTTCGGCGCCAGCAGCGGCAGCCGGACGACCGTGCTCCGCGCACATGCCGCGAATTTCGGCCGGCTTGCGGCAACCTTCTTTGGAGCAAATCGCGTAACGAGCGCGATGTCCTTCGATCTCACCGCGACGCCACTTCTTGTAGTGGGTCACGCAATACCCTTTGGCGCGATACGGGCGCTTGCAGCCTTCAACGCCGCACTTCTCTGCATCAGTGGTAGCCGCCGCCGCTTTGGCCGGAGCCGCTTTTTTTGCTTCAGACATCCGTGATCTCCTGGGAAAACGTAAAGAGGGCAGACTCTAGGTGGAAGGCAAGCCACGAGTCAATCGAAGTTTATGATAACAAAGGTGGATGGAGCCGCTGCCCTTTCCCGAAAGCCTCTGTCACCGCTGCGCCGCGCCGCCTAAGTACCTGAAAACTAGTAGTTCTATATTTATCCGCTGTCCGCTTCTTCCCAATAAATATCCGCCTCAACCGGTCCGCAACTGCCCCGCGTTTATGCCGCGCCTTGACAGTCCACCGTCCGGCAAAAGATGATCCGGCCGTTGCGATCGATCCTCACCGTTTTCATTCTGCTCCTGGCGCTCGGCCGGCCCGGCTTCGCGGAGGCGCCGATTCACCCCAATGCCGCGAAGGTTCATCGCCATCCGAAACGCGCCCGCATCTTTTGGCTCTCCGGAATTGGGCTGACTACGGTCGGCCTGATTTTGGGCGGTGTCGGTGTTGGGGCGGTATCGCGTTCCAACGGCGAGGCGAATCAGATCAACCACAGCACCGGCGTCTTCGATCAGATGCTCGACGATCGATCGAAAAGCGATCGCGCGCTCGGACTAGGTACGTTGATTTCGGGTGGAATTTTGCTGGTGGGAGGCGCCGCCTTGCAAGTGCTGGGCGGTATCGAGTTCTAAACTATTTAGTCGTGCGTGCCGGCGTCGAGGACGATGCCACAGTAGGTCTCAACGTCCATGGTGCACTTGGTCGCGTCTGTCCCATAGCTGCAACTGAGTTTGCCGTCGGACGATTTGAAGGAGCAGGTCGAACCGGTGAGGCCGACCGAGCAACAAGTTTGGTAAGTCTTGGTGCCGCTCGCACAAGTGCTCGTCTGACAGCTCGAAGCCAAACCATCATCACACGCCGAAAGTCCGACCAACATTCCCACCGATGCGACCATTAAAAATGCTTTCAACACGATTCCTCCTCGGCGCTAAACGCCAGTTGCGGCACGTTAACCGATTTTTCCGGCCAACTCCAGTATCCGTTGCGGCGCCGCGGGGTCGCGAATCCCCACTGGCTTCGCGACCTTCCAGATCGATTCTCTCCTAAGCGCGCGTTAAGAGGGCGAAGCGGGTGGCATAGCGATTGCTCTCTTTTCGCCAATGCGTTCCTATTCCTTAATTCTCGTCGGTGTTCTGCCGGCATTGCTGGCAGCCTGCTCCTCCGATCCAACGCTCATCGGCGACCCCGATTTGTCGGGCGGCAAGGCCGACAACTTGTCTGCCAGCGACATTCGATCGCTTGGGACCATCGGATACGGCAACACCCAATTGTTCGACTACACCAGCCCACCCAAATACTCGGCGATCGAAATCACCGGCGCGCAGGGCGATCAGTTTCAATTGGATCTGAACACCATCGATGAACAGGACGCGGCCACCGCGTGGCTGCTCGATCCGAACATGAGCCTGATCAAGCCGTCCTCGTCCAAACGAACCGGGAATCCGCTGATGCAACAGTACGCGCTGCCCGAGGCCGGCACCTATCTACTGGCGTTCGCCGAGGTGTTCGGCAAACCGGCTACCGTGCGGTTGAGCGTGAGTGCGCTGGTTTGCGGAGCGGTCGCCACCTGCGCCGACGATCAACAATGGAGCGCGCAAAGCTGCAGCTGCCTCGCCAAGCCGCCGGTCCGCAAGGCGTGCACCATCGACCTCGACTGCGACGTGCCGACAGGATTTTGCTGCCATCTGGACGACAGCTGCCACACCAACCCGGCGGTGAAGTTCGATCCCTGTCTGCCTTGAGCCGGTCTGCCTTGAAATCGACTAGCGGATGACGACGACTTCGGCGTCCTTCAATTCCAGCCGAACCTCTCCGCCCGCATTTTCCGCGAACGCTTCGAACGCCGCGTCTTCGAGGTGGCGGGTGAGAATGGCGGTGAGCCCGCGCGCACCGGTCTCGCGCCGAATGCTTTCTTTCACGATGTGATCGAGCACGTTGTTCGAGACGGTTAGCTTGAACCCTTCGTCCTCGAATTCGCGCGTGAGTCGATCGATCACGTTGCCCTTGAGAATGTCCTTGAGCGTGTCGGCTTCGAGGGCGGTGAACGGTACGATGCGGGTGAAGCGCGCCATCAGCTCAGGCAAAAAGCCATAGGCCTGAAAGTTGGAGATGTTGTCGACCTCTTCGGGCGTGAGCGAGACCGCGATCGCATCGGGACGAGACAGGCTCGGTCCTTTGCTCTTTTGCACGCGCCCAAAACCCATGTCACCGCTGGAGCCGCGACGACGGGCGATCTGCTGAAATCCGGAGAACGCGCCGGCGGCGATGAATCCGATGTCGGCGGTCGACATGACCACGTGATCGCCGTAGGTCGAGTGGGTGAGCTCGAGCGGTACCACCACTTCGCCCGCTTCCAACATCTTCAAGAGCTCGCGCTGCACGCCCATGCCGGTCACGTCTTTGGTAGTGCCGGCGCCGGCGAAGATGGCGTTGTTCTGGCCACTGGCGATCTTGTCGAACTCATCAAGGCAGATAATTCCGATCGACGCCAGCAGCGGATTGTCGTCGGCGGCGTGCAAGAGGCGCGTCACGATGGTGCTCGGATCTTGTCCGACATATCCGGTTTCGGAATAGGTGGTGATGTCGACGATCACGGTCGGCAGCCGCAGAATGTTTTGAAACAGCAGCTCGACCAAATGGGTCTTGCCACAGCCGGTCGGGCCGATGAGCAGGAAGTTCGACTTGGGCAGCACCAGCTCGCGCTTGGCCCCTTCCAGATAGATGCGCTTGATCCGGCGCACGTGACGGTAGGCCATGAGCGAGATCGCTTTGCGCGCCTGATCCTGGCCGCGATAGCCGGCCTCTTCCAACTTGTGGAAGATCTTCTTGGGCGCGAGCGTCGGTAGCTCCCGCACGAACTTGAGGAAATGCTCGAGTCCGGATTTACGGTACTTCTTGAGATTCTCGATCGGCTCCGATTCGCGCGGCATTCCCGACCTCTATTATTATCTTATCACGCCCGGCCGCCAGCCGCTCTAGGGACACCCCCTAAAGCCCGTGCTGCGCTATGTATTTGTTCGCCAAGGGAACTGAATTGACGAAGCTCTCTTCGATGCTTTTTCCCAAAAAGCCCTCCACGATCGAGCCCAGCCCGAAAATGCGCACTTCGATGGTCATTTTGGTCACTCGATAAACGCGCTTACCGTTCTGAGGATCTGGCTCAGCTAATATTTCGCCTTCGATTTTGATCTTATCGGACAGCACGCTCGGTGTGATGCGCATCGAGTAGCGACGAGTCGCTTTGTCGAAGCGTCCCTCTTCCACGTAAGAAAAGGTGCCCGCCGCCAGCTTCTTGATCACCGCCGGTGCGTCCTGCTTGGGCACCACCTTGATCTTCCGCAGCCGTTCGTTCGGACGATCGTCATCGCTGAGCAGCGTCCATTCGGGAAACTGCAGTCCGGCGACGTAGACCTCCCGATTGAAATCGGGCTCGAAAAACATGCGGTCCCAAAACGTGGTCAGGTCGGTGTCGATGGCGTGCCGAAGATCTAGCTTCATGGTGCCTCCACTATAACCGCGAATGCGCGCGCTCGCCTTTTTTGACTCGCGAATGGCCAGCTGAAAAGATGTCCTGCCATGTCTGACGTCAAAAGATTCGCCCCACAAACGGCCACCGTGATCGGCGCGTTCATCGTCGCGTCGGTGGCGATGATGATCGTTCCATTACCCACCTGGCTGCTCGATCTGCTGCTCACCTGCAACCTGGCCATCTCGGTGGCGCTGGTGCTGTCGGCCGCCTACGCCAAGAGCGCGCTCGATCTCTCCAGCTTTCCCACCTTGCTAGTGCTGACGACGCTCTATCGACTTTCGCTCAACGTTTCGTCGGTGCGGCTGATTCTCTTGCAGGCCGACGCCGGACGCGTGATTCAGTCGTTCGGCAGCATGGTGGTGCGCGGCGATTACGTGGTCGGCGCGATCGTCTTTCTGATCTTGGCGCTGGTGCAATATTTGGTGATCGCGCGCGGCGCCGAACGAGTGGCCGAAGTGGCGGCGCGTTTCACGCTCGACGCCATGCCGGGAAAACAGCTGGCCATCGACGCCGAGCTGCGCGCCGGCACGCTCAACTCGAGCGAGGCACAAACGCGGCGCGCCACCCTAGGTAAAGAGGCGCAACTGTACGGCTCGCTCGATGGCGCGATGCGCTTCGTCAAAGGCGACGCCATTGCCGGGCTCATCATTCTTTCGCTCTCGCTGGTGGGCGGACTTCTGATCGGCGTGTTCAAACACGGCATGCCGCTCGCCGACGCCGCGCGACTCTACACGCTGCTCACCATCGGCGACGGACTGGTCTCGCAACTGCCGGCGTTGCTGATTTCGGTGGCGGCCGGACTGGTGGTCACTCGTGTCTCGTCGGACGAGCCCGCCGGTGCGGATCTCGCCCGGTTGGTGGGAGATCCGCGCGTAATCGGCGGCTCCGCCATCTTGCTGCTCGCGCTTTCACTCGTTCCTGGGCTTCCACTTTGGCC
>PLXG01000412.1 GCA_003153195.1 Myxococcales bacterium | reverse complement strand
TCTGACAGGCCCACTTGATGGCACCGCGCGGAATTCGTCGAGTGAGCTCGGCGCAAAAGTCGACCACCCACTGTTTATCGAGGGTGAACAGATCGTCGCAGAAATAGATTCCGCGAACGCCGTAGTTTTGGCGCAGCTCTTCAATTTCGGAGACCACGTCGTCGACCGGGCGATAACGAATTTTGCGACCGAAGATATTGTGCGAGCCGCAATAGATGCATCCGTAGGGACAGCCACGAGTCGAAAACACCGTCGCCACTCCCGACATGGCGTAGCCGCGAATCACGCCGGGCGGCGGCATGTAGGGCGTAAAGTCGATCAGGTGTCTGGCGGGACGCGGCAAATCGCGCAAATCAGGCATCAGTGCGCGGGCGCCGTTGTCCACCACCTGATCCTGCTCGTTCAGATAGACCGTACCGGGAAGGTTGCTCATGTCGCGGCTGCCGCGCGCCACGCGAGAAATGATCTCGCCCGCCGTCTCCTCACCTTCGCCGGTGACGACGACGTGGCATCCCGCGCGCAGGGTCGGCTCCGGAAAAATGGTCGGGTGGACGCCGCCGCCCATGAAGAAAGCGTTGGGCAATCGAGTCTTGAGCGCGCGCAACAGCACGTACGCACGGGTCGACGCGGCGGTCAGAAAACCGAGGCCAACGACCTCTGGCTTCCAGTCGACGACCTGGTCGGCGAGCGGAAACGCGTCGGGATCGCCATCAAAC
This sequence comes from Myxococcales bacterium, assembly GCA_003153195.1. Lineage (GTDB taxonomy): Bacteria > Myxococcota_A > Polyangia > Palsa-1104 > Palsa-1104 > PALSA-1153. The sequence continues at coordinate 13,787 of PLXG01000412.1, read as the reverse complement.
ACCGCGACCTCATGGCCGTCCTGCTCGAGCTGCCCGGCGATGTAGAGCACCCCGAGCGGTGCGACGACATTGTTTCCGTCGAGCAGCTGCACGTTTACGAGAGCAATCCGCATCGGTTCTCCTGCGGTACAATACTCATAAATACCCATCTGGGCATGAAAATCGGCCCGCCCCGAGTTCCCGGTTCCGTCTTGACATTCGCCACCTTATGTAAGAAACGTGCCCGTGGACTCGCATCCCCTCGGGCATCGATCAGGCAAAACGAAAATGGTCGTCGATGTCGTCATTCCGGCGCTCAATGAGGCCATTACGCTTCCGCTGGTGTTGCGCGCGATTCCGCGCGAGCTCATCCGCGACGTCTACGTGGTCGACAACGGATCGACGGATGCGACGGTCGAAGTCGCGCTCAAGCACGGCGCGACCGTGCTCTCGGAACCGGTGCGAGGATACGGCGCGGCTTGCCAGCGCGCCACCGCTCACCTTGAACAACTGCCGAATCCGCCGGACGTGGTGGCCTATCTCGACGGCGACTTTGCCGACGATCCTACCGAGCTCGCGCAGCTCCTCGAGCCGCTCGCATCCGATCGCGCCGATCTGGTCATCGGCTCGCGAACGCGCGGAAAAAACGAACCTGGCGCGCTCACACTGCAACAGCGCGCCGGTAATCTGCTGGCGACGAAATTGATCCGCCTACTCTATGGACAGCGCTACACCGACCTGGGGCCTTTTCGCGCGATTCGATTGACCGCACTGAGAACGATCGCCATGCGCGATCGCGGGTATGGATGGACGGTCGAGATGCAGATCAAGGCGGCGCGCGCGGGATTACGTATCTGCGAGGTGCCGGTCTGCTATCGACGAAGAGCTGGCGGACAATCGAAGGTCTCGTCGACGGTGCGCGGAACGCTCGGCGCCTCGTACAAGATCTTGTTCACCATCTTTCGTTACGCCACGACTTCGTGAGGCATGCGCTCCGCCGAAGCCACTATTCGCACCTTGATCGTGTTCGGCTGTCCGCCGATCGCCGGACAATGTAAAACACGTCTAGCCCAAAGCATCGGCGGCGAACAGGCCGCTCGACTCTACGCGGCGTTCTTGCGGGATGCCTGTTTGCTCGGGCGAGTGGCCGATCGACGAGTGCTGGCGGTCACCAAACCGCATCCGCTGTTTGCGGAGCTGGCGCGGGAGTACGACATGACCGTGGTCGAGCAGCGCGGGGAGGATTTGGGCGCCCGGATGCGCCATGCGCTCACCGACGAGCTCGGGCACGGTCCCACCTGTCTCATCGGATCCGACGCGCCGACGATTCCGGCCGAATATCTGACGCAAGCGTTTTCGCTTCTAGCAGATCGAGAGGTGGTGATCGGTCCCGCCACGGACGGTGGTTACTGGATGATTGGCGCGCGAGCGACGGCACCCGATGTGTTCTCGAACATTTCGTGGAGCACCGAATCGGTGCTCCAAACTACGCTGACGCGCCTCAAAGGACAGCGCGTCGGTCTTCTTCCGTTTCATTACGACATCGACTCGTTCGGTGATCTCGAGCTTCTGCGGGCTCATCTCTATCTTCTTCCCGAATCGATCGCCCCGCACACCCGGCACGCGCTGCGATCGCTTTGACTTCTGCCGTCGCTGTTGGCATGGTGTGACGCGTAGGAGAACTTCATGCCGAGCTATTACCTTTCCGAAGATCTGGCGCGTTTCAGTGAGATGTCGAAGACCAACCCCAAGCTCTTCGACCTCTTCCAAAAATGGTACGCGGCCACCATGGAGCCGGGCGCGCTCGATGCCAAGACCAAGAAGTTGATCGCGTTCGCCGTCGCGTTCGCCATTCAAGAGCCGTACTGCATCGACTCTTACGCCTCGAGCTGCACCGACGCCGGCGTGACCCCAGAACAGATGTCCGAAGCGGTCAACGTGGCGGCGGCCATTCGCGGTGGCGGAACCATTGCCCACTGGGTGCAAGCATGTAACACCGTCGCGCGCAAAGAATGACCAGGCGCATGATCATCGTCGGCGCCGGTCCCATCGGATTGTGCGCCGCGGCGTCGGCGGTGGCGCGTGGGTTCGACGTGACGGTGCTCGAGCGAGGTGAAGTGGGTGAAGCGCTCCGTCGCTTCGGTCCGACTCGTTTTTTCACACCGCTTTCGATGAACCTGTCCCGGCGCGCGGTCGAGTTAATCGGCGGCGCGCAGCCGAGTGAGGACGCGATTCTTACCGGCCCAGAGATGGTCGAACGAGTGCTCGTGCCGCTGGCGAGCTCTTCAGCCTTGCGCGATCGCATCCGAACCCGACATCGGGTCATCAGCATCGGACGCAAAGGGATGTCGCGTTACGAGCTCTCCCGTCATCCGCTGCGCGCGGAGCGACGTTTTCGCGTGCTCTGTGACACCGACGGCGGCGAAAACATCTTCGAGGCCGACTACGTTCTCGATGCTTCGGGCGTATACGGACAGCCGCAATGGCTCGGAGCCGGAGGTCAGCCAGCGATGGGTGAGCGCGCGCTGCCCGGAATCATTCGGTCGCTCGGCGAGCTTTCCGACCAGCTAGGATCGATGGCCGGAAAGAACATTCTTCTGATCGGTCACGGCCATTCGGCCCAAAATGCACTCGGCCTACTGGGAGAGCTGGCAGTCGAGCATCCATCGACCTCGATCTGCTGGGCGGTTCGATCGGCGAACACGCGCCCCTGTGCCGAAGTGGCCGACGATCCGTTGCGCGAGCGTCGGACAACCGTCGAGCGCGCCAATCGGCTCGCAGAAAGTCCTCCCGACTTTTTGACCATCGAACGAAAGGCCAGCGTGGAAGCGATTTCGCCAGGCGCGCCCCACTCCGTTCGACTGAGCGGCGATCGAACCGTATTGGCAGACGTCATCGTCTCACTCACCGGTTATCGGCCCGATCTCTCGTTCCTTTCCGAACTCGCCGTCGACCTCTCGCCTAGTACCGAAGGTGCTGGGCCACTCGCTCGCGCGATCGCAAGTGTAACCGATTGCCTGTCGGTGCCGACGGTGAGCGCGAAAGAATTGGCGTCCGGCGAGCCGCATTTTCATCTCATCGGCGCCAAAAGTTACGGCCGCGGGCGAACCTTCCTTTTGCAAACCGGAATCTCGCAAGTGGAAAGTCTGCTCGATTCGCTCGGATAGCGGCTCGCGCTTCCGATTCGCGATCAATAACGTCCGCGCGCCCGCTCTTTGGCCGGAAGGATTTCCAAACAGGTGGTCCACCAGCCGGTCTCAATGGTGATGGCGAACTCTTCCGGAATTCCCTCTGCCCGCATTTCGCTGGCCAGTCGAAGATGATCGTAGGCGACCGGAATCAGCTCCGCGCGCGCGCGCCCACCGGTTACCGTCACGAGCGCGTACCAGACTTCCGTGCGTCCATCATTGGCCGGTCGACCGATCGCGCCCACGTTGACCACCAAGCGATTCCGCTCCACTTGGCGTTGCCAGGGAATTCCGCTATGAGTCACCAGCAGAATATCCGCCTCGTGCTCATCGAGTAGGCGAGACAAGAAGCGATCGGACGAGCTCGACTCCCAAAGAAATTCATTCACCTTGCGCGGAGAGCCGTGCGCCATGAGCACACGCTGCTGGTCCCACCTTCGCCTGAGCACCGACGGAAGACCGCGCAAATACGGTCGCCAGCGCGCCGACGTCTTGGCGCGAGTGTAGGCGTAGGACAGCGCGGCATAGTGGTTGTCGCGCGGATCGCTATAGCCACAACCACAGTCTTCGAGATCGTTCCCGATGGAATGGTCGTAGTTGCCTTGCATGACCATCACGCCGCGCTCTTGCAAAATCGAAAAGACGCGATCCGGATGGGGTCCAAAGCCGCCCAGATCACCGAGGCAGTAGGTCTCTTGGGCGCCACGCCGCTCGGCGTCGTCGAGCACAGCGGTGAGCGCGAGGTAATTGTTATAGATGCCACCGAAAACGGCGTAGCGGTTTATGTCCGACATGACAGTCCATCGACCACGCAGGTGCGACAGGCGTCCCAGCGGAGCGCGATCGGCGTCATCGATTGGCGCAACGTCTTCGCCAACTGCGCGCCCGGCGCGTCGAGAAGAATCGGGCAGATCATGACCCCATGTTCGGTCACCAGTCGCGAGCTCGAGCAGAGCAGACGCTCCGCCAACGCTTCCTCGACCGGCCCGGGCGAATACCAGGCGAGAGCGGAATCGTATCCGTGCGTGCGCTCGGCTTCCCGACCGATCCGCAGAAGTGGCATGAACTTCACCCGCGGGCGCGAGAGTCCGAGCTCGACGACGAACTGTAAAAATTGCGAACGAGACTGCTCGGAGCCCATGCCGGTTCGGTGCTCGACCACGGTAATGGTCGGAGACAGCCCGACGCGCGCCAGCTCGGCGATCCCACGGGTGATCGCCTCAAAGGTTCCTCGCCCGCGGACCGGATCATTCTCTTCCGCGCTCATGCCGTCGAGGCTGATGCGCAGGTCGAAAGAGTAACGGGCGGCATCGAAAAGCGTCCGCGCCCGCTCGGCGTTTGCGCCATCGATCAAGATTCCGTTGGAAAGCACCGTCAGTGGCCCGACGGCAAGGACACTTTCCGCCAGCGTCCAAAACTGCGGGTGAAGGAGCGGCTCACCTCCGGTAAAGTAGTAGTCGCGCACGCCGAGCTCGGCCGCCTCCGAGAGGTAGGATCGAACCGTGGCCTCGGTCATCATCGGTACGCGATTTTCTTTTGGACCGCAGCTGATGAAGCAGTGCTGACAGGCGATGTTGCAAAGTGTTCCGGTCAGCTGAAACCAAACCGTATCGAGCGCCGAAAACGGCACCTCCGGCGCTTGCGCCTCGTCTATCGACGGAGAGAACGGAACGACGATGGGCAAGCGAACGGTCATCGATCAGCAGCAGGAAGATTTCGGATCGCAGCAGCCGCTGGCGTCGGTGGTCGCTTCATACTCCGCGCCTTTGGTCTCGCGCGGATCGCGACGTGAAGTGCGCTTGCAATCGAACGGCTTGGAGTCCGCCAACGGCACCGACTGGTGCGGCTCGATGAACTCGAATGCGCTCGCGTAGGGCGCCTGCTTGTAAATTTCGAATGTCTTTTCGCACACCGCAACTCGTTCGCCGCGCCGAAGAAGATGTCCGTCGTCATCGCAGACTTGGCGAAAGGGCCCCTTGTAGATGACCGCCTGATTGCGATCCCAACACTNNCCTTACGCGCCACCACCGTGACCGCGCGGAACTCGATCCCTTCGACGGTGCGCCACGGCTTCGAATCGAATTTATCGAGCTCGATGCCGTGAAAGCCAGCGTCTTCGAAGGCCTTGAGGAACTGATCTTCGCGCATGGCGCCGGAGATGCAACCCGACCACATCTCGGGATCGGCCTTTAAGTGCGCCGGGACATCTTCGTCACTGACGATGTCGGAGATCGCCGCTCGCCCGCCGCGTTTGAGCACGCGATAGATCTCGGCGATGAGCTGCGGCTTGTCGTCGTCGCGAACCAAGTTGAGCACGCAATTGGACACCACCAGATCGATCGAGTCGTCGGCGATGAGCGGATGTTCGGCGCGCAACATGCGGCAATGCTCTTCGAACGCCTGCAGGTCGGCCGCACCGCGTACCGGATGTTCGCGCAACCATCCGTCAACGCGATCGAGATCAAGCGCTAGATCTTGAATCTTGCCGCGGCGGAACTGTACGTTCTCCCAACCAATGCGCTGACCCAGCTCCTTTTGAAAGCCGCGCGAGAGCGCCAGCATCTCATCATTTCCATCGACGCCGATGACGCGGCCCGCGGCGCCCACGATCTGCGAGGCGATGTAACAAATCTTGCCCGAGCCCGAGCCCAGATCGAGCACGACCTCGTTTTTCTTCACGTAGCGCGAAGGATCTCCGCAGCCATAGTCGCGCTCCAAGATCTCCTGGGGAATCACCTTCAAGAACTGCGGATCGTATTCCACCGGGCAGCAGAGCGCTGGCTCCTGCGCTTTCGCTCCATTTGCATATCGCTCTCGCACAGCCTGCTCGACGTCCATCGGTTCCTCCTAAAACGACTTAATCAACGCCGCCAACATGTTCGTGACGAAATGCGCGAGGCAAATCGTCCCCAAAGATGGCGGAGAGATTGAAAACGGTTTGGTTAGAAGGAGGCGGGAGGACCGCGTGCGAACGACGGTCGGAGCAATTGGAAAAGAACCAATTCGTCCGCGGCGCCGTGAAGCTCGGTATCGGTGAACGAGAGCAGCCTCTGCAGAGCGCCAGTGAGCGCAGCGTCGCTCTTGCGATTGGCACCTCGCAAACGACGAAGTAGCGCCCGCGCGTCTTTGGCGCCATCGAGGTCGAGCAGCGGCGGCAGTTGATGGAGCGTATAGCCCTCGGCGCCCAAGGCGGCTGCCGTCGTGGTGGCAACGTCGTCTCCTCCAAATCGAACGCCCACGAACGGGGCGACGGAGAAACGTGAAAGGCCGAGTAGATAGTATCCGCCGTCGAGCGAAGGTCCGATGACCGCACTGGGCTGCGCGTCAGATCGATTGGAGCTGCGTTCGAGCGAAGCGAACGCGCCGCAGAGATCGTCTTCCGAAAGCTCGGGCGTATCAGATCCGATGACGACGACCTGCTGCTTGCCGGCAGCGAATTCCGCCTCGAAGGCACCGCGATATCGCTCGGTGAAATCGGCCCCTACTTGCGCTCGAATCACCAATCGATCGGAAGGCAGGTGGCGCAGCGCCAATCGCCGAGTCGAGGCCAGATCGCCGGTGGTCACGATCGAGACGTCGGCTTTGGCCGCTTTGGCCGCTTTGGCCGCGGTGGCGATCGCGCGTTCGAACAAGTTCGAGTGCAGAGCAACGCTTTTCCGTCGGGCGCCACCATCGACAAGAGGCTTGCGAAGCGCCTCATCAGCGGGACAGCGAGCGAAAACAATGATCGAGCGAAGGCTCTTCACGGCAGCGAAAGATACTTCGCCGGAGGCGGGCTTAGCAACAGTCAATCACCGATTGCGGGTGGTCACCCGACTCGAATATGCACATCGCGAAGCGAACGTTCCCTACTTCTCGGGACCGGGCGGGATCACCGGACCCGGCGGAGTCGCAGCAAAAGATCCGTCTACTTTTACGCCCGATCTACGCAAGCGCGACGACCGAATTCTGTTCAACGTGACGCTTCGACTCTAGCGAGGCGCGAAGGCGATGATCGCCATGCCGACGAGAGTCACGGCTCCGCCGATCAGATCCCAGCGATCAGGAACCTGCTGCTCGATGATCCAGATCCACAGCAGAGCGGTGGTGACATAGACACCGCCGTAAGCGGCGTACGTTTTTCCGGCGCCGGTCGGATGGAGCGTGAGCAACCAGGCGAAGAGCGCGAGACTCGCCGCGGCGGGAAGGAGCAGGAGCGGAGAACGATCGCGCCGCAACCAAAGATAGGGTAGGTAGCAGCCCACGATTTCGGCGAGCGCGGTGACCACGAACAGAAGGACGGTCCTGGCAAACGCCATTGGCACTACCTCTCATAAGTTTCGTCCGCGCACAACCTGCGTGAAAAGGTGGTGCAAGTTGCGGCGTCGCAAAACCTCAATCGTTGCATTCTGCAGGAGCGAACCCACTCTCAACCCAACTAAGTGCAAGGTCTCACAGCCTTATCGTTCCCGGCACGTTTCGTGTGTAAGGGGAATCGCCATGCGTAGAATCGACCGATATTCATTGATCATGTTAGCGCTTGTCGGACTTTCTCGCGCAGGTTTTGCCGAGGAGGCGCCGCGCTCCTCAGATTCTGCATCCTATCGCGGCAGCGACTTCGACGGCGAAGGGCTCACCCCCGACTTCTCCACCTATCTCGTGAACGGACAGTCGCAGGGAATCAATCGCAACAACCAAATTATTTTCGTAAACGAAGCGGGAACGTTCTCCGCCCTGGGAATGCGATTCGAATCTTCCTACGCCACCAGTCGCTACGACGAAGGCATGGTGAGCGCGGCGAACCCGCTCGACTATTTGATTCGCGAGGCGGTTCACATCCGCCCCGGGGTGCTGGTGGTTCGCGATCTCTCGCGTCGGCGGCACTCGTCCGACACTTTGGTGGCGCGCTTTCACTTGGGCCCGGCGCAAGCGGTGCAGACCATCGCCACTGGCCACTTCGTCGTCGGCACGCTCGACATCACCTCGTTCGGACCAAGCGCCGTCGCAACGCAATTCTCATCCGACAAGGACACCGCTGGAAACGTGATCGGCACGCTGTTGCAGCAGACGATGCCGCTCGGAACGTCGCAGATGGAGCTGGTCACGGTGTTCGCCGAAGGAGTGACGGGGCAAAGCTACGCCAATGGAATTCTCCGACTGTCGAACAACCAGTGCGTCACGTTCGCCTCCGGGCAGGTGAGCGTCGCCACCTGTCCGTAACTGCTTCCGTCAGCGCTTCTCCAAAAGCGACTGCAACCACTTGGTCATGCGCGCTTCGTAGCCGCTGCCGAATCCGTGATTGATCTTGCACACCACGCCAAAACCGTCGACGACGAAGGTGGTGGGCAGCGTGTGCGCGCCCAATCGGCGGTACGCGCTTCGATCACCATCCAGAAGCACGCGACTTTGAATCTTCATTTGATCGACGAACCTCGACACGGCCTGCGCGTCGTCCTCCTCGGCGATGCTGACGAAATCGATCTCGGCGCCGAATCTCTGCCGCAGCCGTTCGACCACCGGGATGCTTTTGCGACAAGGACCGCACCAGCTGGCGAAGAGATCGATCACCAGCGGACGCCCATTCTTTACCGATAGGGTCGTCTGCTCACCCGCGAGCGTTTTCAAAGGAAGCGCAGGCAGCAGGTCCCCGATGACGATAGCGAGCGCGAGGAGGATGGACACGGATCTACATTCCCAACTCGGCTACTTCCCGCGCAAGTAGTCTTGTTGAAATCGGAACAGTCGATCTTGCGAGCGCTGAATCTCTGCTTGTGCCCGACGAATCGACTCCGGATCGTTGCGCTGAGAGGCTTCGGTGAGCTGCTGATTCGCCGCGTGAATCTTGTCCATCTCATCGGCGATTTCCGATCGGTATCGGTTGGCCCGCGCCTGTTCATCCCCTCCGCCCAAGGTGCAGCCGCGCCCGACGGACATCATCACCGCCAGCGCGATAAAGGCGATGGCCATCGTCGTTGCGACGCCGACGCCGACGCCGGAATTGGTCGCCAGGGGCTTGCCGTCCTTGAGTCGCGTGGCGAGTGCACCCAGCGCTTCGGTGAACGGCTTCTCGAGGCGGGCGATCGCCTCTGCTACGGCATCGGGGACGTGGACCTCGGCCTTACAGAACTCGCAACGTACCCACTCGGCCTGATCGGCCGGGTGAAGATCGGCACTGCAGTTTGGGCATTTCAGGCTGAGCGCTTCGTGGCCCATCTCGTTAGGATAGATCGCCGACGACCGCTTCACAAATCGGCGACCGAGATAGGCGCGGCGAGATAGTGTCGTTCCGTTTTTTGCGGGCGTGGGTGATTTCGGCGACTCTGGACGCAGGAGGTCTCATGGCGATTCCGGTAACACTTTTGTACGGCGGCATGAACGCGCTATTGGTGGCGGCGCTGGGAGCGAACGTCAGTCGGCTGCGCGGTCAGCAAAAAGTGTTCGTACACGAAGCAGTCCCGAGCGAGATGGTGCGATTCATCCGCGCCCACGGAAATGCCGCCGAATGGGTCCCGCTCGGGATCGTGCTGTTGCTCATGCTCGAGCTGTCGGGTGCGAGCGCCACCATGCTCCACGTCTACGGTGGNNCACCCGCTTGCTCCACGCGATCGGAATGATTCAGAAATCGATCATCACCGCCGTCGGCGCCGGGCTCACCTATCTGCTGATGCTGGCGATGTCGGGGACCGCGATCTATCAGCACTTCGCCGGCAAATGAGCAAGGCTCTCAGCCCCACACTGACGAAGAGTTCCGGGAAACCGTAGCTCGCCTGGACGCAACGAGATAACATGGAGGCGGTGCGTACGCGCGGCGCTCAGTTTGGACCCTTTGACGTCATCCACCGACTTGGGGTCGGCGGAATGGGTGAAGTCTTTCGCGCGCGCATTCACGACCAGGCGCGATCTGCAAACGCGGGCAAGTCGGGGCCAGCAGAGCTCGCGATTAAGCTCATCAGGCCTGAGCACGCGGCCGATCCGCATTTTCGAGAGCTCTTCAGTCACGAGGCCCGCGTCGGCGGTATTCGATCCGGTCACGCTCGAGCTGGGTCAGACCCGCCTGCGTTTTTCGCCGCGCGACGAAGAGGTAGAAGTCGCAGCGGCCAATGAACCACAGTTCGGCTCGCTCATTGGGCGTTCGGCTCCCATGCGCGAGCTGTTTCGCACGCTGGAAGACCTGGCCGCCAGCGACTGCACCATCCTACTCGAAGGCGAAACCGGCGTCGGCAAGGAGGAGGTCGCCGAGAGCGTCCATCGCGCTTCGGATCGCAACAAGGGTCCGTTCGTCGTGGTCGACTGTTCGGCGCTGAACGGCGAGCTCGTCGAGTCGGAGCTCTTCGGCCATCTGCGCGGGGCGTTCTCCGGTGCCAACGAAGCGCGCGAGGGATTGCTCTCGGCTGCATCGTCACCTTGATCGGGAGCTGCAAACACTTTCGCGTCGATCACAACAAGTTCTCTCGTGGAACGCACATCGTGAACGCCAACCCGACAAGCGGCTACGGAGCGACCGGTCCCGCCTTTGGCGTGATCGATCACAACACCTTTTACAACAGCAACGTCGGAGTGTACGTCGCAGACGTGGAGAACACCGATGGCTATACCTGGGGATCGACCGCGTGGGGCAGACCGTTTGCCGCCGGAACCACCGACAGCGTGGTGATCGAAGACAATCTCTTCACCACCGACGGCGAGATTTCGCCGAACGTCAACAACAACAACCCAATGCTGTATGGCACCTGCGGCGGACGCGCCACCTTCCGGCACAACACACACACCGCGACCGGCAGCGGCGACGTCACTTCGATCGACGCCCACGGCGAATACGCGCCCGCCTCCGGGTTGGGCAGCACCGCGATGTACGAAGTTTATGAGAACATCTTCAGCTTCGTCACCGGATCGCAGGTCTTCACGCTGCGCGGCGGCAAACACATCTGGTGGAACAACACCATCACCACCTCGCACGGCGCCTCTCACATCGAGCTTTGGGACGAGCTCAACCAGCCGTTCGACGACGAGAGCATTCAAGACTCCTACTTTTCGAACAACGTCTTCAATGGCTCGGTCGAGAGCGGTCCGCTGCCGCTCAACCCGACCTATCCTTACCAAGGTCACGTGGGCACCAACTATTGGATGCAACTTCCCGCGCCCGGTCAGACCTTTTACCCATACACCCCGCTCGTCTACCCACATCCGCTCGTCACGCCATAACCGAACGCTGTTTCACGAGCATCACGCTAGTCCGCTCGACCATTTCGGAGTAGCCACACCGTGGGTCTCGCGCAAAATGGCGGTGGCCCCGTTGGTGCGCGCGCCCGGGTGAGCTCGAGCACCAACTCGAGATAGATCGGATGCGTCGCGATGCCTTGCGAGGAATAGGGATCGCGACAATCTTTCGGTAACTTCACCCCGCGCTGCGCCGCGTGATGCGCAAAGTTGCCGAGCACATACGACCGCGCATGGGCAACTTCGGTCGGCGTGCGCAAAACGCGCGCGTGGAATCGATCGGCAAACACCGCGCCGTGTCGGCTCATCATCGTGTTGAGTGCCCGCGCGATGCGAATCTCGAGTCCCTGCATGCCCCGCGAGAGCGCCCGACTGGTCTCCGCCTCAACGATGAAATGCAAATGATTGCCCTGAATTGAAAATTCAATAAGACGAAAATCGTCGCGCCGATTGCCCTTATAAAGGGGCTTCGCAATCTTGCGCAGAGAGCGGTGGCTGCGCAGATTCCAAACCTCGCGCCGCGTTCGCAACGTCACGTGCAGCGGCCAGCGTCCGTTTAAATGTGACCGTTTGAGGTGCGACACGCCCGGCCCTTTGCGATCTGTATTCGGATTCTTCGGTTTGCGCCCAGCTCCTTTGCGCTTCCCGCCCCACTTTGGCAGCTCGAGCTCAAGCTGTTTCGGTCTTTGACGCGCCATTCCTTAACTTGATTGGCATATATTTTATGATGAAGTCAATATGGGGAAATCTCGCTTCATATTTCTATACATTGGCTTCATCGCGCGTACACACGGCGACTTCATATTGAAACGGTGAGGGCGGTTGCCATGGATCGAAAACGTCAACCAGACTGGAAGTGTTTCACCCTGTCGCAAGCGGCCGAAGCACTGAAGGAACACGAAAGTGCCATTGCGCGTTTTCCACCACGGCGACCTCCCTCGATTCGGTCCGATGCCGCATTTCACCAGCAGCAGAGGTCAAAATAGCCGAGCTCAGCGAAGCTCTCACGTAATTCGTCAATGGTTCCAACTATCGCGCTCGCTACTGCCGACTCGCAAAAGCCTGGAAGAGACGACCACTTCGTACCAGAATGACTCCCGAGGGAATCGGGCGATGAAGTGGGCGATGGCCTTGGCGGTGATGGTGGTGTTTGGGCTGGCCTATCTCGATCTACTTCGAGAGCAGCGACTTGCGCTCGAAGACTTCACCTCCGAGCAAACTTCGCTGGCGCAATCCTATGCCAGTGCGATCAACACGCAGCTCGCCGAAACGCCCGACAATCCAATCGCCGTGCAGAAATTTTTTCGCACGCTGGTGTCACAGGGAGATCGCGACGCGACGGAGAATTCCTCGACGCGCGTGCTGCTCAGCGATCCGAGCGGAGGGTGGATTTCCGAGCCATCCGGCGCCCAGCAAATCGAAAAGGTGGCGCCGCATCCCGAAGTGGAGACGCTACTGCAAGAGATGCGCGAAGGCCATCGGGGCACTCAGGTCATTGGCCGTGAGGCGTCGGCTTCGCTCGAGCTCGGTGCGCGGCGCTCGGTAGCGGCCTATTTCCCCGTCGGCAAAAGAGCGGAGAAATCTTGGTCGGTCGCGGTAGTGGCGTCCGCCAAACGGGTGCGCGATCGAGCACGGGCGAGCGCGTGGCGACTGGCCGCCGCCACCGGGTTCGCCGGCCTTTTGGTGGCGCTGTTCGGAACCGTTCTAAGGCGCCAAGAGCGACGTGCGCTGAAATTGTCAGAAGCGCTTCGCTTGGCCGAGACCACCGCCGCGCTTCAGCGAAATCTGGTTCGCGCCGAGAAGCTCGCCACCATCGGGACCTTGGCAGCCGGCGTCGCGCACGAGGTGGGCACGCCACTTGGAATCATATCCGGGCGCGCTGAGCAACTTCTCGGTCGACTAGCGGAAGGTGATGAGGCGGGCCGAAAGGGACTTTCGTCGATCTTGACGCAAGTGGAAAAAGTATCGACCACCATTCGCCAGCTACTCGATTTCGCGCGCTTCCGTCCAGTGGCGGCCAGCGTGGTGAGCGCAGCGCAGGCCTTTCGAAGCAGCGGCGAGCTGCTCGATCATCGGTTTCGGCAGAATAAGGTCGAGCTGATCGTCGAAGCACCGGCCGCGTTGCAAGCGTTTGCCGATCCAGGGCAGCTAGAGCAGGTGCTGGTGAATCTGCTTTTGAACGCCGCCGACGCCTGTCCACCGGGGGGACGAGTGCGAGCGCGCGCGAGCGAGCGCGGAGAGACGATCTGTCTCGAGATCGCCGACGATGGCTGCGGAATTCCACCGGAGAACCAGACGCTGGTGCTCGATCCATTCTTCACCACAAAAAAACGCGGACAAGGCACCGGTCTTGGACTTTCGATCGTCGCCGACATCGTGAAGAACCACGGCGGAACGCTCGAGATCGAAAGCGCCGTGGGAAAG
>PLXG01000422.1 GCA_003153195.1 Myxococcales bacterium | reverse complement strand
GCGTCTTCATTGCAGTCTGCTTAACACGCGCAATCGCCCTTGTCATGAACTACGTCACTCCAAAGCTAGCGATTAAATTCACATTAAATGTAGTCTACTTACGGATCTCGTGCACGCCCTTGGCCCTGACCACGAAGGGGCGAATCGGTCCTTCCACCTTGCTGCCGTCTTCCATGTGCGCGGTCAACCAACCGCCGCGAACCACGCCTTCAGGCATCGTCGCTTTGCCGAAATATTCGCCGGTCTTGGCGTCGCGCTCGAGCTTCACCGGATGTTCGGCGGAATTGTACAGCACCAACTCGCGCAACGAATGTTCCTTCACGCCGGCCGGAAGCTTGGTGCGAAACTCAGTCTCGACCTTGCGCACTTCGTACGACTTGCCCCAATTTTCGTTGCGATAGTCGTGCGCCAAACGATTGGCCTGCCCTTCGACCTGTTCGGCCACGTGCTCGTCTTGAATGAAGACCGCGGTCTCATCGGCGCGCCAGGTCCACGGACCCGGGTTTGCCGATCCGCCCTTTACCCATTTGCTGTCGATGACCCAGGTCTTGTGGTGCACCGGTGACGAATCGTTGTCTTTGAAGAACACCAGATGCTCGTTCGCCCCGGCCGCAGCCAACTTGCTCGCCTCCGCGCCCGCGCCGTTCTTCACTTTCCATCCGTTCATAAAGTTGTCGACCCGCACATTCTCTTTCAGCTTGGCGATCATGTCGTCTGCCAACACCGGCTCTTGCATCACCAGATCCATCGTCGTGATCTGGCGTTTCGCTCCCTTGACCAAGTGGCGCATCATGTCGAGCGAGCCGAACTTTTCGCCGCTCTTGAGCTCATAGGGATAGAGCGGGTGCGTCACCAAGAACTTCACGTCGTTTGGATCGATGGTGAGCTTGAGCGGAACGTTGCCCTTCATCGCCTCGAGGAAATGGTTGTAGACCAGCGCTACGTCGCGGTTGTTGCGGAAGACCAGCATGTCTTCCTGGTTGTTCGGATAGTTTCCAAACTCGGTATTGAAGGTGCAATCGGCGACGGTGCCGTTCACGATGGCGCCTTTGTGATCGAGCTCGGCGATGAGCCAGGTCTTCATGTGCATCGACGCGATGTCTTTGTAGCGGCTGTTGCGCACCATTCCATAAACGGGAACTTGCGCATCGCGCAGCTGTTCGATCGACGCCTTCTCCGACAGGTACGGCGTGGTCTGATACCAGTCGGTGATCTTCTCCACCTGCGCGCCGAGCTTCTTGGCCTCGGCCAGCTTGGCGGTGAGATCGCGATCGTCCGAGTTGAAGACCGCCACCTTAAGCATGAAACGACGACCAGGATTCGCCTTGAGCGCGTCGATGACCTTGTCGATCTCGGCCATCAGCGTGTGCTTGGGATGAAGCGGATTTTCCGGGCCGTTTCCCGGGAGAACTTCATACTCCGCCTTGGGCGGCGTCTTCGCCAGGCGCGCCACCGCACCGGGGACCGCATCGAGGTTCACATGATCGAGGTTGCGACCGGGATTTTTACCAGCAACATAGAATTGATTCGAAGAAAAGTTTCCCGCCGCTTCGTGCGATCCGGCGAACTCGTAGACCTTGTCCGACTCCACCAGCGCGCGACCGTCCGCGCCCTCTTTGCGAACGGTGTAAGAGAACTCGACCCGATCGACCAGGTTGCGGGCAGTGCGCCACTGTTCACGCGCGGCGAAAATTTTGGGCGACTCCCACACTCGAAATCCAGATGCGTCGGGGAACGCGCCGCGATCGTCGGCGGGGTTCATCTCGAACACCTGCACGTCCTTGCGGCCGTTCTTGGCGTAGGTCGTCACCTGCACGCTGATCGAGTGCACGCCCGTTGGCGCCACCTTGAATTGCAAATGATCATCGGCATGCTGACCGTAGCCGTCGGCACCCTCTTGGCGAAATCCGCCGCGCCGAAAAGAGGGCATGGCGATCTCTTCGGCAGTCTTCGCGGTCGCCGCGGGAAACTCACCGGCGCGCGCGATCTCGCTCAAGGTCAAGACCAGCAGCGAGGCCACCACGGCCAAAAACGAAATCGCCAGCGCGTTCGACCAAGAAACTCTGCGGAGCATGCGACTACCTCTTTCCCGCGATGCGTTCGTTGATGTTGCTTCCCTCTTGCAGGTTCACGTAGTAGTCACCGCTGTGCACGACCTTGCCGCTNNAGTTTACGAAGCGGGCGTCCTTGGGCTAGAGGACCTTGAAGATCGGCTCGGCGGTCGACCACCAATCGTAACGAGATGCGAACTGATTGACCGCGCGTGCGTCGACGCGCTGCCACTGATTCTCGCGACCGTTCACCGATAGCTCGAGCTTGAGCTTCTTCGGCTCGAAGGCGCCGCCGGCGGTGACGATGCGATCGCGCTCGATGAGCTCTTTGAGCTCCGCATCCTTTTCTGCGACCTTGGCGATGTCGCCTTCGGCTCCATGCGCGTGAGTGACCGGCATCATCACCATCAAGCTGCGCTCGCCGCCTTTGGCCTCGAGCACGCTCGCCACCGTGCCACGATCGGTGAGCGTAGAGACGATCTTGTCGCCGCCAATCACCGAGAGCGCCGCCTTGGCGAAGCGCTCAGTCGCCTGAGCGCCCTTGGCCAAAAACTCGTACATGTCGAGGCGCGTTCCACCCCACTTCTGCGCCGCGAGGCGAAAATCGCCCGACAATTGATCGTATTCGATCGGCAGCGGAAATCCGGCCGCGCGCGAAAGCGGCAAGGTGGCGAGACTCTCGGTGCGACCGTTGCCGTCGCGGAACCAGTGCTCGTTGTGCAGCGCGTATTCGGAGGCGCCGATCAGCAAGAGCGGATTTTCTGAGACGGTCTTCGACCAATCCTTCGAGTCGGTGAGGCGGTCGAGCAGATTTTGCGACGCGCGAATTCGCGAATCGAGCACCGATTCGGTCGCCGGAAGTCCGCGCTTCTGTCGCGCCTCCTGCAAAGACGGATTCATCGGGCTCACGATGCCGCGATTGTTCTCCGAGCCGGCCACGCCGAAGCCCGAGCCGAACGACCAGGTTCGAACCTCGCGCTCTTTCTGCACCATTCCGTCGGGAAGAAAGCGAACCGTGTCCCAGTGCAGATCCTTGAAGTCGTCGAGCTTGAGGAACTTCGACTTGTCCTGACTTTTGACCGACTCGGCCAAGCGGTCGCCGACCGAGAACGAGCGATCGATCGCGGCCAAGAGCCCGTCGCGCGCAGCCTTGGCGATCACTTCATTCGGGCCGTCCTTGGGACCGAAGCTTCCGTGCGCCAGCGTCGAGCTGTTATAGGCGAGTGAGCGCCAAACCATGATCTCTTGCAGCGACCTGAGCTGATCGCCGTCGACGTGTTCTTGCTTGAGCAGCGATTCGATGCGAACGCGGGCGTCGCGAGCGGACTGATTGGCCGCGTTGATCGCCTTCGGTAGGGCGCGACCATCGACCGGCTTGCCCTTGCCGCGCTCCGCCAATCTTCCGATCGCCCCCGGATCGCCGCCATGTCCCTGCAAATAATTGCGAAGGTCGTCGTCGCCGCGAATGCCGCGGCGCTCGCCTAGATTCTCCGATCGCAGACGCGCCTTTTCGCGCAGCAGCAGCTCCGGGGCATCCTTCTCGGGAACGACATTGATTTTCTGTTCGAGTTGAAGCTTCGGGCCGGTCGACCAACCGGGCTCGGGTCTCGCTCCGCGGGCGGGCTCGGCGTAGCTCGAAGGAGCCAGGCTAAGCCAAATAAAGGCGGCCGACGACGCACGAAAAAAGATCATCCTTTTCATGACCACCCGGTAGAGCAAGGCCAGGGCCAATCGATCGCAGATCTAAGGTATTTATTTTACTAAGTTTTATTAGACCATCGACACTCAAAAAGGGTCCCCTGCGGGGCCGCTAGCCACCTACCTGGGGACGATAGGCCCACGAGGTACGCGCGACATTTTGCCGCATCGCTTACTATACCGGTTCCGGGTATCCTGCCATTGTGGGAGCTAGGGACCGACCTAATGGCTGAGACACCTGACCACATTCTGATTGTCGATGATGATCCGGACCTCCTTCGGGTATTCGTCAGATGGTTGCAAGCAGCGGGTTACCAGACCACCACAGCGTCGAATGGTCAGGCCGCCTGCGAGCTGGTTGCCAAAACCAAATTTCAAGCCATCTTGTCTGACATCTCGATGCCGCACATGGACGGGATCGACCTGCTGCGCGAAGTTCGCCGCGTCGATCTCGATGTCCCGGTGATCTTGATGACCGCCAGCCCCAATGTGGAGACCGCAGCCGAAGCCGTCGAGTGGGGCGCATTTCGTTATCTGCTCAAACCGATCGAAGGCGCGCTCTTGAAGGAGACGGTCGCCAAGGCGTCGGGCGCGCATCGGCTCGCCAAGCTCAAGCGCGAAGCGATGGACGTTCTTCAGCTCAAAGGTGAAGTCGGCGATCGCGCCGGCCTCGACGTGAGACTCGACAGCGCGCTCAAGACCATGTGGATGGCCTATCAACCGATCGTGTCGTGGTCGGGCAAAAACATTTTTGCATACGAAGCGCTGCTGCGATCGCGCGAGCCGGCGCTGCCCCACCCGGGTGCGATCTTCGATGCGGCCGAACGACTCGGACGATTGGAAATCATCGGACGTGCGATCCGGGACGATGTCGCCAACCGACTGACGACCGACCCACTGTCGGACGGGCCGATCTTCGTGAACCTTCACGCGCACGACCTTGCCGACGAGACCCTCTACTCGCGCGACGCGCTGCTGTCGAAATTTGCCCCGCGGGTGGTCTTGGAGATCACCGAGCGAGCGGCGCTCGACAGCATCAAGAATCTCAGACCTCGCATCGCCGAGCTTCGACGCCTCGGCTATCGCGTGGCGGTCGACGATCTGGGCGCAGGCTACGCCGGGCTCACCTCGTTCGCCGATCTAGAGCCCGACGTGGTGAAGCTCGATATGTCGCTCATCCGCGACGTGCACAAAGAGCGAACCAAGCGGCAGCTCATCAAGTCCATGGTGTCCCTGTGTAAGGAAATGCAGATTCAGGTAGTTGCGGAGGGAGTCGAGACCGCCGCCGAGCGCGACACCCTGATCGACATCGGGTGCGATCTCCTTCAGGGGTATTTATTTGGCAGACCGAATCCGACGGCCGCCAAAATCGAGTGGTGAAGTTCTGCACAGTGGGAAAATGGATAAGTGCGATATCATGGTAGCGCATGGTCCCGTCGCCGCTTGCCCGAGCCCGCCGAACACATAGACGCGTTCTGCTGGTCGACGACGACGTCATCTCGTTGCGCTCGATCGCGCGCGGAATGAGCACGCGAGGATATCAGGTCGATTGCGCGTCCACGCATGCGCAAGCGCTCGACGTCATTCGCACGCGTCCGCCGGAGATGGCGGTGATCGATCTCTTTATCGGCGAGGACTCGGGGCTGGACGTTCTCTCGTCGGTGAGACGCGCCAATGGACTCGCGCGCTGCGTCATCGTGACCGGCTACAGCTCGGTCGCCACCGCGATGGAGGCGATCCGGCGTGGCGCCACCGACTACCTTTTCAAACCGACCACCGCCGATCAAATGGTGCGCTCACTCGATCCAGATGCGATCGATCCGCCCACGCTTCTGCCGACGCCGGAGGGAGCCTATCCATCGCTGGCGCGCATGGAGTGGGAATATATTTCGCAGGTTTTACGCGCCTGCAAAGGCAACGTGTCCAGCGCGTCCCGTATCCTCCAAATTCCGCGCCGGACTCTGCAAAGAAAGCTGCGCAAGTACCCGCCAGCGAAGTAGTTGAAATACCCGCACTAATTCCCGGAATTTCCCGTTTTACCAGATTCCGCTTCCGTGCTAAAATTTTACATAGCTATAAATTCGAATCATTGCGACGAGATAACTTCTTCTCTTGACAGGCTAGGGTCAAATGCGCCAAATCGCGAAAAACGTGAATATCGAGAAAATCGATAAGGAGCAGCTGCTGACCTCTTCGGAGGTGGGCGCGCTACTGCAGGTCAACCCGAGCTCAGTCAATAAATGGGTGAGCCAGGGGAGGATCACGGCGTTTCGTACGCCGGGAGGTCACCGCCGAATTCGCGCGGCCGACCTGGTGGCGTTCT
>PLXG01000193.1:264-8150 GCA_003153195.1 Myxococcales bacterium | reverse complement strand
CCGACCAGCAGCACACCTTTGGGAATCCGCGCGCCCAGCCGCCGGTATTTTTCCGGCCGCGAAAGAAAGTCGACGATCTCCCGCAGCTCGTCCATCGCTTCATCGACACCGGCCACATCTTTGAACGAGACTCCGGTGCCCTCTTCGGCGAGCAGTTTGGCGCGCGAGCGGCCGATCGACATCATTCCCGCACCTGGTTTCATGCGCTTCAGTACGAACAGCCAAAATCCGCCCAACAGTAGAAGCGGAATCATCCACGCCATCAAGAACGAGCTCATTCCGTCGGTGTCAGCCACGCCCCCGAAGGCGACGTGTTTGGCCTCCAGCTGCTTGGCCAGATCGGGATCGTCCACTCGGATAACGGTCCACCGCTCGCCCTTCTTCCGGCCGGCTTCGGCCTTCGGGGTGACGCGCAGATGGTCTTTGGCGATCTCAACTTCCGCTACTTGGTTTGCTTCTACTCGCTGTTTGAAATCGCTGTAGCTGATCTGATCGGTGGGCGACCCGCCGCGTGTAAAGGTCAACGCCACCAACAGCCCGAGTGCGAGGTAAAGGATCCAACCGCGCTTGGATGCCGTTTCTGGTTTTGGTTTATCCGCCATGCTCAAGGGTTCTCTGTAGCGAGATATGTGCCGACTTGCTTCCATAGAGGCACGGCGATTGCTTTACCCATCTGGTGCGCTTAGTTTCCACCGGGGGGCAAAAGGAGTTAACAGGATGAGAACGATCTTCGTGGTCGATGATGATCCGGACCAGGCAGAGCTCATGGCGCAGGCACTCTCCGGCGCCGGGCGCCTGGTACGTGCGTTCTCCGACCCGATTCGCGCGCTGGCGGCGATGACGATCGATCCCACCGATCTGCTGATTGCGGACCTGTCGATGCCCTGGATCGACGGCCGCGACGTGGTGACCTCGGCCCGCGCCAAGCGTCCGAACCTCCCGATTATCCTCGTATCCGGCTATCCCAGAGGCGCCGAGATCGCGGCCGCAGAGGGCGTACGGTTTTTTAAGAAGCCAATAGATTTTAATGGGTTACGAACAGCGGTGGATGAAGCACTCGAAGATGGAGACAGTCTGCTCAGCGAGATTTGAGCCAAAATTGCACATTGCCCGTCTCTAACTGTGCTCAGTTTTTACAGCTGGGTCGTGCGCTGGATCCTGAATTCCGTAGGCTTCGAGCTTGTTGTAGATCGATCTTCGGCTCAGACCGAGCGCTTCAGCGGCTGCCGTTTTGTTCCACTCGTGCGCTTCGAGCGTACGCAGAATAACCTCACGCTCAACCGAATCGATGGTGGTCGGAATGGCGATGGTGAGCAGTCGTTCGCTCGCTTTCGAGCCGTGGATCATCTTTGGCAAGAGGTGCGGTTCGAGACTCGTATCGGTAGCGAGCACCACTGCTTGCTCAATGACCGAACGAAGCTCGCGTACATTTCCCGGCCACGGATACGACTGTAGCAGTCGCAGTGTTTCGGCCGGAATCTCGGTTACTTTTTTGCCGTACTGACTGGAAAACTCATCGATCAAATCGGCGGCGATGAGATACACATCGTCGAGTCGACCACGCAGCGCCGGAATCTCGAGCGCGCTCGGCTGAAGGACGTGCGTGAGTCGCGGATCGAAAGCCTGCGGATCGAGCGGACCATCCGCCGTGAAGATGAAGCGCGCCGAGCTCTTGGCAGAGCGATTGTTCGAGTCGAGCCCGCGCGCGATTCGTTGCGTGAGCTCGCGCTGGAGCTTCGGCTCTAGATAGGTGATCTCTTCGAACACCAACGTTCCGCCTTCACCCTTGCTCAAGATCTCGTCGAGAATCTGGTTGGTGATCGGCTGCTCGGGCGAGCGCAGGTTGATCAGGATCAGCGCGCCATTTCCACTCACGTCGTGAATCGCGCGCGCCAGCTCGGTCTTGCCACTGCCGGTCGGGCCAGTCACTAATACCGGCAATCGCGTGCCGGCCAATTGTCGGGCGCGACCAAAGAGTGAAATCATCGCCTGCGATCGAGCGTGCAGGCGACCGAAACGAACGTCGGGCCGTCGATCGTCGGCGAGCAATCGGTTGTGAACGTAGTCCGGCGCCTGCTCGAGCAACGCGTGCACCAGCGCGGTGAGCTGACGCGGCTTGATCGGTTTGAGCAGGTAGTCGTCCGCGCCCTCTTTGAGCGCCGCCACTGAGGTCTTGATCGAGCCGTGACCGGTGATCATGACCACGCGCGTCCCAGGACAAGAGGTACGAAGCTGAGTCACCAATGAAACACCATCGGCGCCTGGCATTTGAAGATCGGTGAGGACGAGATGATAGGAGTTCGCTGCCAGCGATTCGAGCGCCGATTCAGACGAACCCGCCCAATCGACCTCGTATCCTTCCGTAGCCAAGAGCTCGGCCAACGATCGGCCGAACGATTCATCGTCATCCACCACCAGCAGCTTGCGAGTCATTCCGTCGTACCTCCGCGCGCTCTCCGAGCAAGCACTAAACCATGCTCATATATCGTCAATATCCCTAAAATTCCATCGGAAAATGGGATCGCTATATTTAGAAATGTAAACCCGCTGTGTAATATTTGCTACGCGCCCGCCATCGGGCACATCCGGTGCAACGAATCGGATCCTATGATATCTGCCCGCGAACAGAGCGCTAGGAGTTCTTCTTTCACGGAAGGCTCGCTCAGCTTTTACCTAAATCAGATCGACCAATATCCGCTTTTGACTCCCGAAGAGGAGCGGCTGTTGGCCGATCGCTGGAATCAGCAGAAGGACGCTCGCGCGTCGCGCCGGCTGGTGCTTTCCAATCTTCGCTTTGTTGTGAAGATTGCGTTCGAGTACCGAAGCTACGGCGCCCGTGTTCTCGATCTGATTCAAGAGGGAAACCTCGGGCTGCTGGTGGCGGTGCAGCGCTTCGATCCGGAGCGTGGCGTCCGTCTGACCACCTACGCGGTGTGGTGGATTCGCGCTTACATTCAAGAATACATTCGCCGCTCGTGGTCGATGGTTCGTTTCGGAACCACGCGTGCGGAGCAGCGCTGCTTCTACCGATTGAGACGTGAGCGGCAGCGACTCGAGCGCGTCAATGGAACGGCCGAACCGGAGATGTTGGCCAAGGCGCTCGGCATTCGTCCCGAAGAGCTGGAAGCGATCGAAACTAGAATCACCCGGCGCGATCTCTCGCTCGACGAGCCGGTGTACTTCGATACCGAGGAGACGCGCGCTGATCGAATTGCAGACGACGTGCCCGGGCCCGAGGGCGTTTTCGCGGAGCAAGAGCGTACCGAGCAGGCACAGCGTTCGGTTCGTGAGGCGCTCGAGGTGCTCGACTCACGCGAGCGCTTTATTCTTTCACACCGCTACATGTCCGACCGAACGAGCACGCTCAAAGAGCTCGGCACGCTCCTCGGAGTTTCGCGAGAGCGAGTACGGCAACTCGAGGCCCGTGCGCTCGAGAAGCTCCGCGAAAAGCTCACTCCGGTTCTTCATTGAGTTGAGTCGATAGAGCAGAGCGGTCGATAGTCCACGGTCAACGGTCGACAGTCCACGGTCGACCGTAACAGCGATCGTAAACCGTCGACTGTCGACTGTTAACCGTCGACTCTTGAAACTAGCGAGAAGCTTTGTTCGAGGGATTGCTAGGAATATTCGCGAGGCGGAGGTCCTGCGCGCGGTTCTGCTGGGCGATCTGCACCACCGCTTCATTGCCGGCAAAACGGCGCGCGTAGGCGATGTAACCGTTCCACGCGTCGGCGGCACGCTCGAAGTTTTGTGCGCCATCTTCGGCGAGCGCGATTCCGTACAGACACTTTTCGCGGTTGGGACGATCGGACTCATCGAACATTGGAAGTGCGGTCTTGAATTCGCTCACCGCGGCTTCGAACCGGTTGGTCTCTCGATAGACCACGCCCAAGTTATAATGTCCCTCGCGAAGGTTCGGATCCTCAGAGAGCGCCTTCTTGAGGAGCGGCTCCGCGCGATTGTAATCCTGCGCGACGACCGCCGAGACTCCTTGGCCCAGCGTATCGGTCGCGGCACCGGTTGCGAGGAAACCGAACAACAATAGGGTTGAAGCTCTCATCTTCGCCTCCTGAAGAGGAGCTAGTAGCGAAGATCGTGCCGAACCGGACGTGGACGTTTTATTTAGCGATGAATTGTGATGCAACTTAAGCGAGCAACGCGAGGCCNNGGCCGCACGTTCGTGCGGCACTTCCTACGGGCATGGTTCGCTGCGCTCACCGCTTGCTTCGCAAGCGCCCTTCGGGCGCGTCGGCGACGTCTAGCGGCGTCGTTAGCAGGGCATCATTCGCGCTTGAAGTGATCCACCACTGGCTGTCCTTGTTTTAATTCGACGGCACGACCAGGTAGAGCGCGCCATCGCCGCGTTTGATTCGCAGCAGGTAGCCGCCTTCCTTCGGAGCGGTCAATATCTTCTGTGCCTCTTCGACCGAGCGAATCGGATGGCGATCTACCTCGAGCAAGAGATCGCCGGCTTGCACGCCCGCTTCCGCCGCCGGAGTGTTGGGACGAACGCCACTGATCACCACGCCTGAGCTCTTGCCCTCTACACCCAGCTCGCGCGCGATCTCGGGCGTGAGCGGTTGCAGCTGCAGGCCCAGCTTTGCTTTCGGCGATCCGGCTTTGCCCGGCGCTTGGGCGCTGTCTGTTTCGCCCGGCAGCTCGGCGGTGGTCGGCATCACGTGTTGGTTTTTGCCGTCGCGCCAAATCGCCAGATCTACTTTCTGTCCGATCTTTTTGCCGAGCACGTCGCGTTGAACTGCCTTAGGGCCATCGACCGACTTGCCATCGACGTCGGTGATGACGTCGCTCGGCTTCACGCCTGCCTTGTCCGCTGGCGAGCCGGCTTGAACTTGGCTGACCAGCGCGCCCTTTTCCGGCGCGTTCTTGCCCAGGTTCTTCTGCAGCTCAGGCGTCACCGGCTGCATCAAGATTCCAAGGTACGGTCGCTTGACCTTGCCGTGATCGATGAGCTGCTCGGTGATCGGCTTGGCCATCGAAGACGGAACCGCGAAGCCGAGGCCGGTGCCGATGCCGGCAATCATGGTGTTGATACCAATCACCTCACCGTCGAGGTTCACCAGCGGGCCGCCCGAATTTCCCGGATTGATCGACGCGTCGGTCTGCAAGAAGTCTTCGTATTGCGTACCGCCGCCCAAACCTGAACGGTTTTTGGCCGAGAGCACGCCGACCGTGACGGTGTGATCGAGCCCAAGCGGGTTACCGATGGCGATGACCCATTCACCCACCATCATCTTGTCGGAGTCGCCAAGGCGCGCCGGTTTCACGCTCACTCCGTCGACCTTGATCACCGCCAGATCGCTCTTGGGATCGGTGCCGACCACTTTACCAACCACGGTCTTGCCGTCGTCGAACGTCACTTCGACTTTGTCCGCGCCGTCCACCACGTGATTGTTGGTGAGGATGTCGCCGCGGCTGTCGATGACCACGCCCGATCCGAGCCCATGCTGCTTGGGCCCCTCCATCTGTTGCTGATCGCCGCCACCTTCTTGGTCGCCGAAGAAGCGATCGAACGGCGTGCCCTGGAACGGGTTCATTTGCGTCACGCCCTTCATCGTCTTGGTGATACTGATGCGCACCACCGATGGGCTCATCTGCGAAGCCACTTGTGAAAAGGTGCGGCTGAGCGAGCGAGCGTCGGCGACCTGCGCCGGCGATGGAGGCGGAAGCGCGGCCTTGGTCTCGGCGATCGCCGGTGCTTGGAGCGTTCCGGCATTTGCCGAAGGACCCCATGTAAAATGGATATGCGGGATCGCGATGGCCGACACTGCGCCGGCTGAAACCAGTGCCATGCTGACGAGAAACTTCTGCGAGCTCATGACCAATCCTCCACTTCGTGAGTCAAACGACGAGTTTCCATTCGCTAAACGCGTGCCGCTGCGCAGACATTCCCAGTTCCATGATTCGTCGCATAGACTACCGAAATCAAATGGTATTTTTGTTGCCGTTTACAGCTAAGCATCAGCGACACCACTTCATTAATCAGTGCAGCTGATTTTGGCAAGGGTGAGACGCGAGCGTTTTCATTTTTCTGCAATTGTGGACTACGCTCTTCGACAGCAATGAAGATTCGCACCAAACTGATCTTGCTGCTCTCGGCGGCGCTGGTGGCGACCACCTTCGCGTCGACCTACGTGCGAATTCGGCTTACGCGCACCAGCCTGGAATCGGCGCTGCGCGAATCGGCCAAAGATACTGCGTTTGCCATCGGCGACGAGCTCACCAAAAGGCTCACACCGGAGATGACCGAAGACGAAATTAAAGAAGAGCTCAAAGAAGCGGAGCGGCGTCATCCGGTCACCTATTTGAATCTTCGCTTTTCCGATGACGAAGCCGACGCCACCTTTTCACTCACTTCGCAGATGGAAGAGCCCCAAGTGGCGCGGCGTTCCACCAAGCCGAAGACGCCGGTGCAGCGGCGCGAAGAGGCGCGTCGCGCGCTCATCGATCACGGGGATTCGAGTCGCAAGCCAAGCGGACGTTTCGCGCAGCCGATGTGGCGTACCAGCGATCGTCCGGAGTCCTCACGCTTTCCGCCACGTGCATCGGCGGCACTTGGACCACGCGCCGAATCGAAGACCATTCAAGAGGGCGAGCGCGGCGAGAACCCGGTGTTCGAGGTTCCGCTCACTATTTATCCCGAAGGCCGGCGCGGCGATCTGATCATCGCGCTGTCTCGCGAAGGAATCGAGCAGGTCATTCGTGCCGAGAAGCTGGCTTCGGTCGAAATCACCGGCGGCGCGATCTTCTTGCTGGTGGTGCTCACCACGCTGATCGTAAATGGCGTCGTCGGACGTCCAGTGTCGGCGCTGCAGGGTGCGATGAAGCGGGTCGAATCGGGCGCGCTCGACGAGCGGGTGGAAGAGGGCAGCTCCGACGAGGTGGGTGCGCTGTCGCGTGGATTCAACGCCATGATCCATCGCTTGGGCGAAGCCGACAGTGAAATTCGCGCGTTCAATCGACGACTCGCCGACGAGGTGCGCGGCGCCACGCTCGATCTCGAGCGCAAGAATGAAGTCTTGGCGCAGCTCAATCGGCTGCTCCTCGACGCGCGTCGCGAGCTCGGGGACAAAGAGCGATTGGCCGCGCTTGGCCAGTTGGCGGCGCAGCTCGCGCACGAGATTGGAACGCCGCTCGGGTCGGTGTCGGGCCATCTTCAGCTGGCGCTGTCGGCGAGAGATCTGCCGCAGAATTTGAAAGACCGCCTGCAAGTCGCGGGCAGCGAGCTCGAGCGGATCTCCAAAATCGTGCGCGACTATCTCGATTCAACTCGGCGCGTGGTTCCCGAACGCACGGTGGTCGACCTGGCGCGGCTGGTCGATGAGGCGCTGGGCATCGCACTTTCGGAAGAGGCGCGCGGCAAGCTGCGTGTGGAAAAGCGCATCGATCCGCGGGCGACGCAGGTGGAGAGCGATCCGGGACTTCTGCGCCAGATCTTGATCAATCTCCTCACCAACGCCGTCGACGCCATCGCTCACACCGATGGAGCCGGTCGAATCGCCATCGACGCCTCCGTCGGCGCGCGCGGGGTCGAGCTCTCGGTGCGCGATGACGGCAGCGGAATTCCCCCCGAAGATCTGGCACGAATCTTCGAGCCATTTTACACCACCAAAGGACGTGGCAAGGGCACTGGACTTGGCCTGGCCATCTGCCGCGAGCTGGTGCAATCGCTCGGTGGTCGACTCGCGGTCGAGAGCGCACCCGGACAAGGATCGACTTTCACGATACTCTTGCCCGCGAGTGAGCCGATGAGGAACGCTTCGTGAACAAAGTTCTGGTGTGTGAAGACGATCGAGTTGCACGCGAGCTTCTGGAAGAAATTATGCGCCGCGAGGGTCACCAGGTGGCGGCGGTCGGCTCCGGCGACG
>PLXG01000193.1:0-235 GCA_003153195.1 Myxococcales bacterium | reverse complement strand
CAAGCCCTTCAACATCGAAGAGCTCACGCTCACCGTTCGGCGAGCGCTCGAGCGCGCGCGGCTGTTGGAAGAAAATCGCGCGCTCAAGAAAGGTCGCACCGGCGGAGATTCGTATCGCATCGAGAACATCGTCGGTCGATCGCCGGCGATGCTCGACGTTTACAAAATGGTGGCGCGTGTGGCCTCGACCATGTCAACGGTGCTGGTGGTGGGCGAGTCGGGCACCGGCAAAGAG
>PLXG01000072.1 GCA_003153195.1 Myxococcales bacterium | reverse complement strand
CGATCCTGATCTTCGACGAAGTGATGACCGGTTTTCGCGTCGCCTACGGCGGCGCGCAGCGACTCTACAATATCGATCCCGATCTCACCTGCCTCGGCAAGATCGTCGGCGGCGGTATGCCGCTCGCGGCCTACGGCGGTAAAGCCGAGATCATGGATCAGATCGCACCCGACGGGCCGGTCTATCAAGCCGGCACGCTCTCGGGAAATCCGATCGCCGTGGCTGCCGGCCAAAAGACCGTCGAGCTTCTGGGAAAGCCCGGCACCTATGAAGCGCTCGAAAAATCTTCCGCGCGATTGGTCGAAGGGCTCGGTACGCTAGCACGCGAAGCCGGCGTTTCCGTGCGCGCCAACCGCGTGGGCTCGATGTTCACCGGATTCTTTAGCGACGGCGAAGTGATCGACTACGCCACCGCCCAAAAGGCCGACGCTAAAAAGTTCGGACGTTTCTTTCACGCCATGCTCGACGGCGGCGTCTATTTGGCGCCATCGCAGTTCGAAGCCGCGTTCGTGTCGCTCGCGCACGATCAACAGGCGATCGATCGGACTCTCGAGGCGGCCCGCGCCGCGTTTCGTTCACTCCCATAAACCCGAACAATTTTGCACAAGGCATCCGGCCCAGGAATCAGCGCGAATACAGGAATAGATTGACGTTTCACTTGCACCAGGACTTCCGCCCATGATATGAGCGCCGCGCGCAAGCGAAAGGGCGGCAGAACGAATCGATTCCAGCGACAAAAAGCTAATTCGAGCGGCCTCGCAGTACAGCTATATCGGGATCTTCTTTGGTGTTTCGATCTCGCTCGGCTACTTCGGAGGTCACTGGCTCGATAAGAGATGGCACACCGATCCGTGGATGGGATTGGTGGGTCTTCTAGTTGGCATCACCGCTGGTTTCAGGGAGCTCTACCGCATGGCCAAGCAGTACCAACGTGAAGAGAAATCGAATGGAGACTAGGCACCTTCAGGCAGTTGAAAAATGGACCCTGATTCTGGCCGCGCTTTTGGTCGGGATTTCGATGATCTTTTTCAGCCGCAAGATCGCCTTTTCGCTTTCGATGGGCGCGGGACTAATGGCGCTCAATGCCTACTCGCTGAGGCGCATTGGTCAACGCGCGTTTCGTACCTTCCAAAAGCCGGGCGCGGCGGTGCTGCTCTTCAATCTCAAGATGGCAGTACTCATCGGAATCATCTATGTAATGGTCCGTTATCTCCACGTCGAACCGCTCTCGTTCATTATCGGCATCTCGATCTTTCCACTCGCGATTCTAGCCGTTGGGCTCAGCCACACGCTGAGCGCCACGCCCGACGAGGAAACCCATGGGTGAGGAAACAACCTGGTTCGATGCGCTCCCCGGAACGCACAACCTGACGCTGTTCGCCAAGCAGTACCTCGAACGCAAGACGCTGCTCGAAATGCTTCCGAGTTCGTTCAGTCTCACGCACGTGTTCGCGCTGCTTTTGGTGCTGGCGTTCGTGACAGTGGGTGCGATGACCTTCAGCTCGGCGATGTCGCGCGGCGGTCAAGAACGGATTGTTCCGCCGGGCAAGTTCAACCTGCGCAACCTGTTCGAAATGTTTTCCGATTCAGTGTTGGGCGTCGCGGAAGGTGTGCTCGGCGCTCAGAATGCGCGCCGCTTTCTGCCGCTCATCGGCACACTCGCATTTTTTATCTTCTTCTCCAACGTCATGGCGCTCATCCCTGGATTCGTTCCGCCGACGTCCAACATGAAGACCAATCTCGCGCTGGCGCTCACGGTCTTTGGCGTTACGCACGTAGTCGGATTCAAAGAAAACGGAATCGCCTACCTCAAACACTTCCTGGGACCGGTGCTCTGGCTGGCGCCGCTGATGGTGATCATTGAAATCGTCAGCCATATTGCGCGACCGCTTTCACTAACGCTGAGACTCCTCGGCAACATCTTCGCGGATCACAAAGTAGTCGGCGTATTTTTTTCGATCGTTCCCTTGATCGTGCCGGTGCCGTTTCTAATCCTCGGCGTGCTGGTGGCGATCATCCAGACGCTCGTCTTTTGCTTACTTTCAATGGTGTACATCCAGGGATCACTCGCACACGACCACGGTCATGATGACCATGGACACCGGCACGAACATCACGAATCGAATATGGAAGACGTGGCTACGCTCATCTGAGCGAGTCACACACAGAAGGATTCAAGGAGGAACGGAAATGAGAACGCTTGGAAAGTGGATGACCGGAATCGCAGCAGCTTTTGTGACCATGATGGTCGCGACCTCGGCCTTCGCGCAAGAGGCGGGAGTTCAATACGCGGAACGTGACAAGTGGATCGCCATCGCCGCCGGTCTCGGCATCGCCATCGCGGCATTCGGCGGCGCGCTCGGTCAGGGCCGCACGGCAGCCACCGCGCTCGACGGCATCGCTCGCAATCCGGGCGCGGCTGACAAGCTCTTCACTCCGATGATTCTCGGTCTGGCGCTCATCGAGTCGCTGGTCATTTATTCGCTGCTGATCTCGTACCTTCTCCAAAGCAAGATCCACTAGTCCGTTTTTCGCAAACACGACCGCATGCGCGTCGTGCCCAACATTCTCTTTCTCTCATTGCTGGCGGGTTGCGGCGGAGGATCTTCCGTCGCAACTTCGTCTATTTTCGACAGTCCCGTCGCTGTTGGCGCTACATGTCAATCGTCGGCGCTTGGATCGGCGACCGTCACCGCCGACCCAAACGGACACGTTCCGACCTATTCGGTCCACGCCTTCGCGTCAGCACTCGATGTGATCATGTCGGACACCGAAGTGATCCAGAAGTCATGTGAGCTCATTGGAACATCGGAATTCCAATGGGAGGTCTATTTTGCTCAGCCACCGGCGCTGAGGACCTTCAAGGTCGGAGTCGACGTCGCCGTTCACGCCATCGATGGTCAAGCCACTTCCCCGACGCGCTCGATGGAACAGTCTCGATTACCGGCTTCGATCCGTCTGGATCTTTCTGCGGAACCGTCGATGCTGGATTTGGTGAAAGTCGCCGTTTACAGGTCGTTTTTACAGCCAGGCAATACTGCCCTTAGCGACTTTGACGGCCCGCCCTTAGTCGTTGCCGAGGGCGTGGTGTAGGCGAGTGATCTCTTTTGCCACTTCGGCGTGGTTCTTCGCATCGGGGGCCATGTCGGCGTACATCTGATAATACTTGAGCGCCTGCATCACGTCGTTCATCGACTGATACGAAACCGCAATGTCGAACAGCAACACCGGATCGTGCGACAGCGTACGCGCCTGAATGAACTGCCCGATCGCTTCCGGAAAATTTCCTTGATCGAACAGCCCGACGCCGCTCGAGGCGAACTGATCGGCGGCGGTGCCGATGGGTTTGGGCAAAATGACCACCGACGGCGGGCCCGGCACGGGCTTATGCGGAGCCATGAGCGGCGGTACGATCGGCATGCGCGCCTCCTGGCTGGCCGCTGCGACCGCCGCGTAAAATCCGTCGGTGCATAGGCGTTCCATGGTCCATCCCGGACGAGGCTCATCGCGGACCACGCCGCGCGTACGCGAAATGATTCGCAGGTGGTTCTGACTGTCTTGCAGATAGAGAACCATCACGATGGCGGCCTGTGGATCGAACACCCCGCCGAGCTTGAGCACGGTGCGTACGCAATCGTCGCTTTTGTCAGAGCTCGACTCGGGACCGCCGACCTGCACCAAGACGTGCGGTGCCGGACCCTGCCAATTGATCGGCGCCCGACGTGCTTCTTCGTTGTCTTCCCCGCAACCGATCAGGGCCGCCATGCACAAGAGGAGCACGTTTCTCATGGGGACAGTCTACTACGATGAGCGCCCTTTTTGACCGTGCTTGCGATCACGCCCCTTGAAAATCGCGCCGAAATGAGGTCAAACGACCCCAATGACCAAGCCGACAAAGCTGACCCATTTCGACGATGAAGGCCGCGCCAAGATGGTCGACGTCGGCGGCAAATCCGAAACCCTGCGCGAGGCTCGCGCGTCGGGCGCGATCGAAATGCGCGCGGAAACACTGACCCGCATTCGCGCGGGATCGATCGAAAAAGGCGACGTGCTCGGCATCGCGCGCGTGGCCGGAATGTGCGCGCTCAAACGTACCAGCGAGCTCATTCCACTGTGCCATCCAGTGCGCGTCACCGGGGTCGAGATCGA
The DNA here is from genome assembly GCA_003153195.1 of Myxococcales bacterium. GTDB lineage: Bacteria > Myxococcota_A > Polyangia > Palsa-1104 > Palsa-1104 > PALSA-1153. The sequence continues at coordinate 2,080 of PLXG01000072.1, read as the reverse complement.
GCTTCGGCCTACCGACGAAGGCGGAATTTCGCGCGTCGAGATCAGCGCCACCGTGCGCGCGTTCGATCGCACTGGCGTGGAGATGGAAGCGCTCACCGCGGTCAGTGCGGCTGCGCTCACCATCTATGACATGTGCAAAGCGATCGATCGCGCTATGCGGATCACCGCGGTTCAGCTCGACGCCAAGACCGGCGGAAAATCGGGGAGCTGGCGTCGCTCGGCGGCACCTTCCGTGCCTCCCAACGATTGACGTCGCCGACTTCGCGCCTACAACCTCTTTGTGAAGTTGCTGCACGTCGTCGGTGCTCGGCCCAATTATATGAAGGTGGCTGCGGTCATGCGCGCCGTCGAACGAGACGGGCGTGCCGACCAGTTGCTGGTCCACACCGGACAGCACTATGACGCCGCCATGAACGATGTCTTCTTTGCCGACCTCGGCTTGGCCACGCCCAATCACTATCTCGGGATTGGCGGCGGCAGCCACGCCGAGCAGACGGCCAAGGTGATGATGGCGTTCGAGCCCATCCTCGATTTGGAAAAGCCAGATCGTGTCGTGGTGGTCGGCGACGTCAACTCCACGCTGGCGGCAACGTTGGTGGCGGTGAAGCGCGGCATTCCGGTGGCACATGTCGAAGCGGGTCTGCGATCGTTCGATCGATCGATGCCCGAGGAGATAAACCGTATCGTCACCGATTCGCTTTGCGACCAGCTCTTCACCCACTCGCCCGAGGCGCGCGACCATCTGCTTCGCGAAGGTCACACCGACGATCAGATCTTCTTCGTCGGCAACGTGATGATCGACGCGCTGTTCGCCCATCTTCCCCAGGCAAAAGCGCGTCAGACATTGCAGAAGTTGGAAGTGAGTCGCCACGGTTACGGCGTGCTTACGCTGCATCGGCCGGCCAATGTGGACGATCCGCGCGCGCTCGATCGCCTGCTCGATCTGATCGACGATGTAGTCTCCTACCTGCCGCTGATTTTTCCGGTTCACCCACGAACGGCAGGACGACTGGAGGCGGCGAAGAGCGAAGGCAGAAAGCTTTCCCCCAATCTTCGTTTGGCGCCGCCACTCGGCTATCTCGATTTCGTCGCACTCCTCGACGGAGCGCGCATGGTGCTCACCGACTCTGGGGGAATTCAGGAGGAGACGACCGCGCTCGGCGTGCCCTGTCTGACCTTGCGCGAGAACACCGAGCGGCCCGTCACCTGTCAGGTGGGCACCAACGTACTGGTGGGAAGTGATCGCGAAAAGCTTCAGCGAGAGCTATCGCGCGTGCTGTCGGAGCCGGCGCGCGCTCCGGACTTGCGACTGCCGGACCTTTGGGACGGTCACGCGGCCGATCGCATCGTACCGATCCTGCTGCGATAGGAATCACTCGCCAGACTCCGTACGACTCAAGGCGCTTTCGTCGAGAGATCGATCTTATATTCTGCGTTCCCTTCGCTCACATCGCCGGCGACAATCAAGTAGCGCCCGACGCTGGGAAGCACTTGCGAGATCTGCGCGCCGGTCACCTCAGCCGACAGTGCAAGATGCGTCGGATAGGTTCCCACGTCGCTCTCAGGCCCGTAGAGCGCCAACAGGGGAAACGCATCGGGGCTCGGCGACGAGAGCGCGATGGCGAGTACGCTGTCGTTCGTCGCGGCGGAATGAGAATAGTAGTAACACTCGAGTCGACTGCGCTCGAAGTTTCCGCTGCGAGTCGCGGGCATGGCGCCGATATCGTCGGTGTGAATGTTGAGATCGATCTTGTCAGACTTCGACGACGACGCGACCGCTTCATCGAGCTGGCGGGGATCAAACAGCGCGCTCGGCTGAGGCGTACCTCANNGCATTCCGCCTCCGCGCGTTTAAAGAGCAGGTCCTGTGCCAGATCATAACCATTTGAGATTTCAGCTATTAAGTTTTTCTATCTCTCGTCGACCACGACATCTATAGCGAGAGTGGAACTCAATTGCACCCGCCTTGCCTACCTCCCGGTTCCAGGTATATTGCGGCTCCAAAGGTGAATCGCATGCACGCCCTACATGAAAAATTGGTGATCATCGGATCGGGTCCCGCCGGCCTCACCGCGGCCAT
>PLXG01000495.1 GCA_003153195.1 Myxococcales bacterium | reverse complement strand
ACGCCCGGTGCACCGTTGGCAGAGCGGCCGTCTTCGCCTGCAGCCAAACCGATCGTGAGCCCGACGCCCGCGGCTGGCATGAGGCCGCCCACCGGGGGACCGGCAGCGGTGGCAGCGACTGTGATGCTGTCGGCGGTGACGCATGGAATGCTGGTCTTCGTGAATCGCGATGGCTCCGACGGTCAGCGAATGGATCTGAGTGAAGACATGGTGGATGTCGGACGCTCCGAAGGTCGCATCACCTTTCCGAACGACACGCTGCTCGCGGCACGTCACGCGCGGCTCTTTGCCGTCGATGGTAAGCTCAAGTTACAGGCGCTCGATGCGCTCAACGGCGTGTTCGTGCGTCTGCGCGCGCCGGAAGATCTACAATCGGGAGATCTGATCCTGGTCGGCCGCGAGCTCGTTCGATTCGAGATCATCGCGACCGAAGAGCGTGATCCGCCCAGCTTCATGCAGCACGGGATGCGCATGTTCGGGACCGTCGCGCGCGAATCGTGGGCGCGGCTCCGTCAGCTCACACAATCGGGCGCCACCCGCGATCTCTGGCACCTCAGCCGCGCGGAGACAGTGCTCGGCCGGGAAGAGGGTGATCTCATTTTCCCCGACGACGAATTCATGTCGCGCCGTCACGCAATGATCAGGCGCAACGGCGAGCGGGGCGGGATACTGGAAGATCTCGGCTCCTCGAACGGTACTTTTCTGCGGCTGAGATCGGGACAAGAGCGTACGCTGGAGTCGGGCGATCTGATGAGAATGGGCGATCAACTTCTTCGGTTCGAGCGCTGACGTGAGCGAAAGCGAATCGAACCCAAAACGGCCAGATGCGCCCAAGCCGGTGCTGGCCACCATTCATGGACGCACCGATGTCGGGCAGCATCGCGAGCACAACGAAGACAATTTCGTGATCGTGAATTTGGCCGACGGCCGTCGCGATCTCGAAGCCCGCCCGACGGAGATGCCGGAACGTGGCCTGTTGCTGGTGGTCTGCGACGGAATGGGCGGAGCGGCGGCGGGTGAGATCGCCTCGCAGATGGCGGTCGACGTCATGGCGGAGAGAATGCTGGCCAGCGATCCGGGCAAAGAGGCGCCGCAGCTGGCGGAGGCGCTGCGCAACGCCTCCTACGAGGCGAATGATCGCATCCTCCGCGAGGCGCTCAGCAACAGCGCGCGCACGGGCATGGGCACCACCATGACCGCGCTGCTGGTGCGAGGGCAGGAGCTCATCTTCGCGCAGGTGGGCGACAGTCGCGCCTACGTGTGGCGGCAGGGCGAGTTCACGCAGCTCACACGCGATCAGTCGCTGGTCAACCAGTTGATCGAGAGCGGGCAGATCACGCAAGAGCAGGCCAAACATTTCGAGCATTCGAACGTGATTCTGCAGGCGCTCGGTGTGCAAGAAGACGTTGAGGTGCAGCTGTCGCGTGCCACGCTTCGTCGGGGCGATCGCGTCATTCTCTGTTCGGATGGGCTGGTGGGCACCGTCACCGATGAAGAGATCGGCGCAGTAGTGGGAGCGGTCGACGATCCGGCCGAAGCCAGTCGCGTACTTTGTGAGATGGCCAACGGCGCCGGTGGACCGGACAACATCACCGCCATCGTTGCGCATTTCGATGGCGATGGTATCGAGCCGCCCGCCGAGGACGAGATTCTTCGCTATCAGCTCTGGAAGCTGGAGGTGAAGCGCGCGCCTCGGCCCGTCGAGGACACCTTTGGCCCGCAAAACGATCACGAGACCGGTCGCTATGAAGCGCCGCAGCCACGCCCGAGCGCATTTTTTCCCAAGACCGATCGCGAGCTGGCGTCGGTGGGCCTGCTGTTCCTGCTGTGCCTGATGGTGGTCGCGTTTGGATCGATTCGCTACGGCCGCGCCATTCTCTGCCGCGTGGTGGCGCCGGTCGCGGGATATCATCTCATCGCCGACGGACACGACTCGGGAATTCGCACCAAGGTTGGAGCTACCCCCATTCGTTTGTTGCCCGGCGCTCACGCGCTCAAGCTGACCGCCGCAGCGGGACAGAGCGACGTGGAAACAGTGGAGGTGCGTTCCGATCGAGCTTGCCAAGTCGAGTTCTCGTGGGTGCACACGGAACGGCAATGATCGTCTGTGAAGCTTGCGGAGTTGCGCTCGATCCCGAAGCGCGCTTCTGCGGTGGCTGTGGCCAGCGTCGGAGAAGCGGCCTCACCGGCGAGATCAATTTGAGCGGGATCACCGAAATCACCGTCACTGCAGACCAGGCAGCGGCGCCTTTGGTGCAACCGACGGAGAAGTCCGAAAGCGATCTGAGCGGCGTTACCCTGAACGGCCGCTACCAGATCGAATCGCGCCTGGGCAAAGGGGGATTCGGCTCGGTCTATCGCGCCAGGCAGCTGCAGATGAACCGCGAGGTCGCGCTCAAAATTTTGCATCCGCACATGGCCGCCGATCCGCAGCTGGTCGAGCGTTTCAAGCGCGAGGCGCAAGCATCGTCCAAGCTGCGCGCGCCGCACACGGTGATGGTCTACGATTTCGATCAGACCGAGGATGGCACGCTCTACATGGCGATGGAGCTCTTGCGCGGACGATCGCTCGGTCACGCCATCGGTGAAGAGGGCGCACTTTCGCCCGAACGAGTGGTCGTCATCCTCGACGGCATCGCCGATTCACTCGAGGAAGCACACGCGCAAGGCATCGTCCATCGCGACATCAAGCCGGAGAACGTCTACCTCGAGTCCAAACCGACCGCCGATTTCGTCAAGGTGCTCGATTTTGGAATCGCCAAGATTATTTCCGGTGCGCCCGCGCTCACCGCCGCTGGTCAGACGCTCGGCACGCTCGAGTACATGTCGCCCGAGCAGCTGATGGGTGAGTCGCTCGACGGGCGAAGCGATCTCTACGCGCTCGGCGTGCTGGGCTACGAAATGCTCACCGGTCGCCACCCGTTCGAGGCGCGCTCGGCGGGCGAGCTCATCTCGGCGCATTTGCGAAAAGTTCCGCCGCCGGTCTCGACCCTTTCCAAGACGCACGTGGTTCCGCCGGCGCTGGAGAGAATCCTGATGCGACTTCTGGCCAAGAAGCGCGACGATCGCCACGCCGACGCCGCCGCGCTGCGCAACGATCTTCTCGGCGCGCTCAAACGTGCCAGCGAGCCCGCGCTCAAACGCGATCCGGTTCGATCGCCGCCCGCCAAGATCGATCCTCCCACCGAGCAGCTACAGCGTGGAAATCGTCGCATGCTGATCGCCGCCACGATCCTCGGCGCGGTGACCGCGCTGGCGTTCGGCCTAGCGTTCTGGTTTTTTCGCTAGACCCTCTAAAGGCTGCCGAGAATTCCGCGGACCTGCTCGATGTCCTTCAAGTACGGAGGATTGAGCTCGAGAAAACGTTGATATTGCCGGCGTGCATCGTCGGGACGCTGCGCCGCTCGATAGAGATCGCCGAGAAGTCGACGCGCCTCCGGCAAATTGTCCTCGAGCGCTACCGCTTTCTCCGCCTCTTCCAGCGCCCGCTCGTGAGCGCCGGCCTTCTCGAGCTCGTGCGCAGCTTTGATCGCCGCTTGCGCGTCGTGAAAGTTGCGCAGGTCGTCTTCGCTGAGGTTGTCGGGCGGTAGATCGGCGGGCGCGGCACGCTCTTCGTCGTAGAGCTCTTTGCGCAGATCGAACGCGCGATACCGGCCGATGAGGTGCGGCCCTTCGCCGACCCACAGGATCAGGCTGGTCGCGTCGACCACCACCGAATGCGTGGCGATGAGCGCGTCGAGCGCGTTGCGATTGCCGAGTCCGAGCGGTGCGCCACCGTCGCCCTTTTTGTCGCGCAAGATCTCCAGCACCTTCTTGGGATCGATGAGGCCGCGCCACCTCTGCACCAGCTCCGACATACGGCGATAGCGCGCGCCCGAAGTGAGGTAGCGCTTCAATCGATCGTTTTCCGCGTCGCCAGAAAACGCCGGCGCGAGCGCGTGGTTGGTGAGCACCAGCGGCGCATCGGACGCGCCGTTTCGGTCGATCGATCCGCGCGAGCGTCTCACCTCGATGCGGGTGGGCGTTCGCTCGATCACCGCCGAGTCGCCGGTCTTGCCGTCGCCCACCAGATAAAAGTCGGGCACCATCACCGGGCTTTTTTTCACGATGGCGATGGCGTCATCGACGCTCTTGGCCTGCTCGAGCACCTCGCGCACCAAGATCTCGACGGGAATTCCGTCCTTGCCTTTGTCGTCGGAGCGAGAGGCGTTGATGGAGACGTAAATCCCTTCGCCGTTCAGCCCGGTGACCACTCCCGCCATACCGCCCCACGCCACCGACGCGAACGGAATCTTTCCCGTCGGGCGAAAGAAGAGCACCGCTTTGTCGCCGTCGAACGGCTCTGGTCCCTCGAAGTCGAAGTTGCGGCCGATGAGCAGGTGTCCATTGCTGGTAGCCGAACCGGAGGCGGCGAACGCGGAGCAGCCGAGCAGCGGTGAGTTTTCCAAGCTCTGCGTGATGTCGTGGAGCGCGTGATAGAAGACCAGTCGATGATAGATCGGCAGAAAATCGCCGTGCAGATCGGCCACGCCGCTGGCGATGCCGGCGATTTCGACGGCGCGATCGGGCGGGAGCTGATCGCCGAGGTGCCGGTAGCGCAGCCGTACGCCCAACCGCACCAATTGCAACGCGATCTTCGACGGGATGTAACGGTTCATCTCGCGAAACATGTAGTCTTCGGCGTTCAAAAAAAGTCGGTCGGCGAGTCGGCCCTGCGCGTAACCGAGCGCATAGGGATCGCCGAAGAGATGCAGCTCCCAAATGCCGCGCTCGCGCCCGAGCCAACTCTTGCCGATATAGCTTCGCGGCCCTTTGACTTCGAGCGGAAGCTCCGCCTGCGCGCGCATTTCCGCGCTGATCTCGGGCGGACGTATTTGCGTCGCGCGGATGAAGAGGCCGTATCCGAGACTGATCGCGATCGCGCCCAGAATGAGGACCATCAGCCATCGTTTGGCGCGGACGCGCGGGCGGTCGCGAGACCGTAGAAGCACGGGGTCGGTCATGAAGAGGCCGATTATGTAGCACAATTCAGCCGGTTATGTCGGTTGACCGGCTTGATCTAAAATTGGTAAATTGACTGCACCTTGGGCTTCTTGCATTCGTGGTCGGCCGCCCTCGATGAGGCATCCCGAGGCGGCGCGCTTCTGTGGGCGGGAGCGATGCTGCTGGCTGCGACCGTATTCACGGTCGGATTTTTTTCCCGCATGAAACGCCGTTTTCGCGAGCGGCAGGTGACCAAGATCGGCGTCTTCAGTATGTCCTGCCCGATCTGTCACCGGGTCTATTCGGCCGGATCGATCTTCTGCCCGCGCGATGCGCAGCGCCTTTTACCGATGTCTGCCATCAAGGCGGCGGGCGAAGCCACCTTGGGAAAAGCCGCGGAGGTGGCGGTCCAGTGCGTGCGCTGCGAGCGACTCTATCCAGCCGATACGCGCTTTTGTCCACACGACGCCGAGCTCCTCGAGCCGCGCCCGACCGCGATCGATTCGCACGTGATCAACCGGTATCCCCATCAGTTGATCGGGCACGACAAGATCTGCCCGGAGTGTGCCGCGAAGTACGGATTGGCCGCGAGCTACTGCGGCAAAGACGGCTCGGCGCTCATGATCGTAAATTAGAGCACGATCCCTTCGGCCTGATTACGGCGACCGAAGGGCGCGAAGCGGCGAGCGTAGCGAGCGCACCACGCTCAGTCGCAGGCGTGCGCTGACCGAAGGGCGCGAAGCGGCGAGCGTAGCGAGCGGACCCGCAGGAAATGCCGAGCCCGTGGCGAGGCCGCGCTCAGTCTCGAATGGCTCGCGCTCTTCAGTTGCTCAACGCTGTTGGACGTTAGGCGCGTTCGAGTCGAACTGCGACGTCGGATCCGCCTTGCGAAAAGGTCGGCACCAAGACCGATCGCACTCGCGCGGCGCGCGAGCTTCCGACCAGCACGTCCGCGTAACGTGCGATCGGATGCGAAAGCCCAACCGTGCCGAGAATTGTCTGACGTTCGAGCGCAAAGATTCCGGCCAGCACCCTCATCATCGTGCTCGAGTGCGACTCGCCCACCTGTCCCAGGATCGATGAGACGGGCGGGCAGCGGGGGAATGCCTCCGAGAGCGCATCCAGCTCGCGCTGGTCGTAGGCGGTTCCGTTCCCAGCGCCGCAGACGCAATCGACGTCGCTCTCACCGCGGGCAGACGAAATGGCGTCGGGTGAAAATCGCTCGTGTCCCCAGCCCACGCGCGGACGGGATCCCGAACGTTCGCCGCGGCCGGCGACGATGGCGCGAATCGTGGCGCCGCGAGCCCGCGCGTCCTCCTCGCGTTCGAGCAGGATCAGTGCAGCGCCTTCGCCCAACTCGACGCCGTCGCGCGCGGAGTCATAGGGGCGGAGCGCACGGGTCTCGACGTTTAGGAATCGCCGAAAAAATTCGAACGCCGAGGTCGAGAGCTCGTCCATGCCGCCCACCAAGATCGCGTCGGCGCGGCCGAGCTCGAGGAGATCACATCCGAGCCCGATCGCCTGCAGCGACGAGGCGTCTTTGTGGTTTACCGTCGAGTTTGGGCCTTTGAGGCGGCATTCGAGCGAGAGCTGTCCGGCGGCGGCGTTCATCACCGAAGAGGGAAAGAGCAGCGGGGATGCGTTTTCCGGTCCGCCCTTTAGGTAGCCGTCCATAAAGGCGAGGGTCTCGTTGAGCGTGCCGAGCCCGGTGCCGAGCACTGCGCCGATGCGGCTCGCGTCATAGGGGAGCGCGGCCGCCGCCAGCGCCTGCTTGGCCGCGACGATGATCATCTGCGAAAGACGCGGCATGCGCCGAATCTGCGCCGGTGCGATCAGATCGCGCGCGCCGAAGTCTCCGACGCGGGCGGTGCGAATCGTCGACGATCCCGCGCGATCATCGGGCCGCAGGCCGCTCGCTCCCGCCGCCAGCGCGTCAAAAAATGCGGTGTCGCCCACGCCGATGGGTGAGACCACGCCGATGCCGGTGACCGCTACGCGCACCATCGCATGGTAAATAACTTTGCCGGAATGTGGTTCAAAATCGGCGGGGGCGTGTTCTTGCGCTGCCATCGCGCGCGCGTTAAAAATGAGATCTTGCTGGTGCTGCCACTCACGGTCGTGCTCGGACTTGCGGCGGTGACCGGCGACAGCGACTGTCCGAGGCGGGAGGCGGTCGAGGCGCGACTGGAAAAGATCGGTGTCGAGCTGGGACAAAAACATGCCGAGATCGCGCGCGAAGATCGGATGCTCATCGTGCGACTTCGCGGCGAGAGCGATGAGGTCATCGGCGAGAGCCAGATCGATACCACTCACGGCTCCGAATCGAACGCCGACGGCGAAGAGGCCTCGTGCGCGGATCTGGCCAACGCCGCGGCGGTGGTCATCGCCTCGTTCTTGACCAATGCCGAGCCGAACGCCCACGCGCTTCGTTTGCCGCGAAAGCCCACGCCGAGCAGAGTCGATCCGACTCCAGCGCCGCCGCCACGCAGCGCGCCGCCCGTCTCGCGATCGTCCCCGAATTGGGAAGTTTCGGCCGCCTTTGTCGGTGCGCTCGCCGAAACCAGCTTTGCGCCGGGCGGCAGAATCGGCGCCGCCGTCGGGCGAAATCATTTCCTGGCTCGCTTCGGGATTTGGGCCACCGGCACGCGCGATCTGACGCTGGGCTCCGGCCATGCCAGTTGGCTTCGCGCGGCGGTCGACCTCGGTCCCAGCTTTCGCTTCAAGTCCGCGCATCTGGTCTTCGATCTGTCGGCCGAGTTTTTGGCTGCTTTGGTGAAGATGTCCGGCAGCGGATTCAAAGACAACTTCGTCACCTACAACTTCGATCCCGGGCTCGGCGCCGGACTACGACTCGGTGTACGTGCCAAGATGATACTTCCGTACATCGGACTGGATTTCGTCGGCTGGCTGAGGCGTGAGGGGCTCGCGGTGGGCGGAAATCAGCCAGCTTCAGCCAGCCTTCCGCAATTCGACATCCTATTCGTCGCCGGTTTCGCCGTCGGTGTATACTGATTGAAAGGTTTTCGCGACTGGTGAACCAGAGTCCGAGTGCTGATGCTGACGCGCAGTTTAGAAGGCTCCGCGAGCGCACCTCCGCCGCTCGATTTTCATGCGGTCTATCGCCAGCATGTGCAACAGGTCGCGCGCTGGGTGACCCGGCTCGGCGGTCCGGTGCTCGAAGTGGACGATGTAGTGCAAGAGATCTTCATGACCGTGTACCGCCTGCTGTCCTCGTTTCGCGGCGCGTCCAAGCTCAGCACCTGGCTCTATAGCATCACCGAGCACGCGGTCATGACGCGGCGGCGAAAAGAGCGCTTCCGTCGCATGTTCACATTTTCTGCCGATCCTTATCAATACGAGGTCACCGCGCAAGGTCCGACGCCGCTCGAAGAGCTAGAGCGTCGCCAGTCGGCCCGCGTGCTCTATCGCGCGCTCGAAGGCGTGGCCGAGAATTACCGCGCCATCTTCATTCTCTTCGAAATTGAGGGGCTCTCCGGTGAGGAGATCGCTGAGCTTACCGGGCTGACCCTACCGACGGTATGGGTGCGGCTTTCGCGCGCACGTAAAAAGCTCATCGCACGAATCGAGAAAGAGCGAGGCAGCCATGGCGGCGAGTGAAAAGCCGACGCCGCGCCGGCTGGTGGACGACGTGGAGGCGGGCGCAAGCGAGCGCTGGCTGGCCGAGCATCTGCGCAACGTCGCACCGGCGCCGCCTCCGCTGTCGACCAGTCGAGTCGCACGCATCGAAGAGGGCGTCGTTCGCCTGCGGGTGAGGCTGTGGTCGTGGCGTTGGCTCGCACCGGTGGCGGTGTCGGCGGTGGTGCTGGCGGCGCTACAGGTTCGCTGGCATCGCATCGAGAACGGATCCTCGGTCGCCAGGCGCGAAGGAAAACCGACCGAGCGCACGATCGCGGAAGATGCGCGCATCCTCGTCGACAACTCTCGCGTGCGCGTGATGTTGGCTGGCGCCGAGGCGGCGGTCTCTGCACCGCCTTATGATCAGCATGTGACAATCACCGACGGTCGCTTGCTGGTCAAGACTCGCGAAGGTGAGCTCGCGGTCGAGGCCCCCGACGGCAAAGTGAAGATTCGATCACGATCGAAAGTGGAAATTTTAGTGCGAAATCTTCATACGCGAGTGGCCACCTTTTCTGGTGGTGCATCGGTTGAGTGGAATCACGGCGCCAACTTCGAGATCGCGGCCGGTACGGCGATGAGCCAAAAAGGAGTGGAGGTGGCGAGCGGGGACGAGGCCAAAGTGGCCGACCGAATCCTGGATCGCGATATCGCCGGCTCGCCCGCATCGGTGGTCGTGCCCGCACCGAGTGTCGCGCCCTTCATCGAGGCTGCGCCGTCGCACGTCGCGTCGTCGAAGATTCGCAGCGACAAAGTCGAGCCCGCAATTCGCACCGAAGCGCGTCTGCTCAGCCAAGCGGTGGTGGAGCTGCGGCAAAAGAAAAATGCCAAAGCGTCGCTCCTCATTCTCAAGAGTTATTTGAAGCAGTTTCCGGGTGGGGACATGCGCGCAGAGGCGGATCGATTGGAGATCGACGCGCTGCTCGAAGATCGGCGACGCGCCGATGCGCTCTCCGCACTCGATGGCATGAAGCTCGACGGGGAGCGAAACTTGGGATTCCTGGTCACGCGCGGAGAGCTTCGCGGCGAAGCGGGACGCGCCGCCGACGCGACCCGAGATTTTTCGTCGGCGCTCAAGATCGCGTCGGGAAATTTGGCCGAGCGAGCTCTTTACGGTCGCGCGCAAGCCTACTCGAAGCTCGGCAACGTCGAAGCCGCCAAGCGCGATCTACGCGAGGTTCTGTTTCGCTTCCCGGAAGGTGTTTTCGCCAAATCTGCTCGAGCGGCGCTGTCTAAGTAGTTGGAATTGAACCGATCATCGCTGTCAGGATTTTCTTACATGTGCGCCTCAACATAGCGATGACAAATCAAACGTTGTGCCTGCTCCTTTTCACCTCCGCGGCAGGCTGCAGTCCGCAAAATCGCGTTGGCAACGACAACGGCGATCTCAGTACCCTCAGTGTCACAATGGACCTGGCGGTCACCGGCCCGACGCCGATCCAGATCACCGTCACGCCGGCATCCGCCACATTCGACATCACCAACGGCGACGCCACCCAAGCGACGCAGAGCTTCACCGCCGTCGCCACCTTCGACGATCAAACCACCAACACCCTCACCAACTGCGCCTGGACGGTGCAGAACGTCGCACTCGGCAGTATGAAGAGCGCCACGTTTCAAGCCTCGGGATCGGCCGGTGGCTCGGGGAAAGTGGTGTGCACCGTCGGTGGCGTCTCGGGTTCGGCGACCATCGCGGTGAGCTTGCACGATGCCACCGATCAAACTGGGCTCGTCCTGTCGCAGGCGGTGCGCGCGCAGCTCACGTCGGCTAGCGCGGCCGATCCCGACGTGACCGGACTGCTCTATCCTTACGACAAGACCGTGTTCCCGCGCGGAATGCCGTCGCCGGAGCTGATGTGGTCGGGCGGAACGACCAGCGACGTCTACGCGCTCGCGATCAGCGAAACTGGAATGGACTACACGCTCTATTTCAGCGGCACCAATCCGCAACGTCAGACAATCCCGAGCGATGAATGGGACAAGTTGGTTCAGACCACCGCCGGCGGTAGCGCCACCGTTACGCTGTCGCGCTTCAAAGGTGGCGTGAGCGGCACCGCATACAAGTCGGTGGTGCAGCACTGGACACTTTCGACGGCAAATCTGCGCGGCACGATCTACTATTGGCGGCTCAACGACGACGCCGACCCGACCAAATCGGGCGTGCAGCCGATCAAGCCGGGTCAGACCGCTGGCGCTATTCTCACTGCGCAGAGCGGAAACGGCAGCACCACCTGCATCGGCTGTCACGTGGTGTCGCACGACGGCACGACGCTCGCGGTCGCGTTCGAAATTCAGGCGAACAATCCGTACACATTTCCGTGGGGCACGTTCAAGATCGATTCGAGCACCAATCCACCCGGCTTGAGTGCGCTGTCGCCCGTCGGGCAGGACTCGGGATTCATGGCGCTCACGCCCGACGGATCGATGATCGCGTGGGGACAGTCGAGCCCAGAGTTGAAGGGTGGACCGCTGTCGCTGGCCGACGCCAAGACCGGCGCGTCGCTCGAGCCGAGCGGACTTCCCGGGCTCGGGCTTGCAGTTCATCCCGACTTTTCGCCCGACGGCACCAAATTGGTGTTCGGTCTTCGGCGCAATCTGAACGACTCGAATCAGTTCCTACTTTTCAAGAACGACGATCTGGCCGTGGCCGATTTCGATCAGCCCACGCATCAGTTCTCGAACAAACGAATCATCAAGACCTCAGCCGGCGAAGCCAATGCCTATCCGGCTTTCAGCCCCGACGCCAATTGGGTGGTCTATCAAAGCGGCGATAACAGCTACGCGCGCATGGTCGACGACTATGGAGTCACCAACGGCGTCAACAACAGCGATCTGCGTCTCATCAAGGCGGACGGCTCGGTGGACCTGGCGCTTCCGGCCGCAATGTCGAGCGGCGTGGCGATGAGCGATCTACACCGCAACTACGAGCCCACCTTCAACCCGGTTCCGGCCGGCGGCTACTTTTGGGTGGTGTTCGTGAGCATGCGCCAATATGGGAATCGGCTGACCAACAACGTCGACCACAGCCAGAATTACTGCCAGCCCCATCAGTATTCCGATTGCCGCTCCAAGCAGATCTGGGTGGCGGCGATCGATCCGAACGGACAGGTGGGCACCGATCCCAGTCATCCTGCGTTTTGGCTGCCGGGACAGGATCTGACCTCGCAGAACATGCGCGGTTATTGGGCGCTCGATCCGTGCAAGCAAGTGGGCGAAGGCTGCGAGGCTGGATTCGAATGTTGCGGCGGCGCGTGCCGAACTTCGTCGGACGAAATCTCCGGCTCGGACAAAACTTGTCAGGTGCCGCAAGCGGGGCAGTGCGCCAACGACGGCGAAAAGTGCGCCGCCTCGGCAGACTGCTGCAACGGCGAAATCTGTCTGGCCGGGGTCTGTACGCAGAGCATCAACTGAGCGAACGTACCTGACGAGCGCTGCCTGACGAGCGCTGTTGAATGTGGTCGCGCTCGGAAGTAAGCTCGCGCTCGCATGTCACGCTCCCTCGACGAGCTTCGCCAAGGCATCGATGCGGTGGACGATCAGATCGTTCGTCTGCTCGACGAGCGCGCGACGCATGTCAAGGAAGTGGGGCGGCTCAAGAGCGAGCTCAACTTGCCGTTCTACGTGCCGGATCGCGAGCGCAACATCCTCGAGCGCCTCACCCGCGCGCATCAGCAGAGTGGCGGCGCATTTCCCGAAGCAGCGCTGCGTCCGGTCTTCTCCGAGATCATCAGCGCCTGTTTGTCGCTCGAACAGTCGCTCAAGGTGGCGTTTCTCGGGCCGGAGGCGACCTTCACGCACATGGCGGCGCGATCGCGCTTCGGTCTTTCGGCGCGCTATCTGCCGGCCGCCACTATCGCTGGCGTGTTCACCGAGGTGGAGAAGAAGCTCGCGCACATCGGCGTGGTCCCGATTGAGAACTCCACCGAGGGCGTGGTCAACTCGACACTCGATGTGTTCATCGACTCCGATCTGACCATCTCGGCGGAGATCATTCTGTCGGTGAGCCAGAACCTGCTCACGCGATCGGGAACGCTCGATGGAATTCAAAAGGTCTATTCGCATCCGCAGGCGCTCGGGCAGTGTCAGAAATGGCTCTCAGCCAATTTGCCCAAAGCGGCGCCGATCGAAGTTGCATCCACCGCGCTGGCCGCACGACTGGCCAAAGACGATCCCTCGTCGGCAGCGGTGGCGTCAGCACTGGCAGGGCAGCTATACGAGCTTAAGGTGGCCAGGGCCAAGATCGAAGATGAGGTCGACAACGTCACTCGCTTTTTGGTGATCGGAATGCACCCCACCCAGCCCACCGGGAGTGACAAGACCTCGATCATGTTCTCGGTCAAAGATCAGCCGGGTGTGCTGGCGCGCGTGCTGCAGCAATTGTCTGACAAAAAGCTCAACCTCACGCGCATCGAATCGCGGCCGTCGCGCCGGCGTGCGTGGGACTATCTGTTTTTTATCGATCTCGATGGGCACGCCGATGAGCCCAATGTGAAGGCCGCGCTATCGGCGCTGGAGCGCGACTGCGAATTGGTAAAGGTGCTCGGTTCGTACCCCCGGGCGGAAAAAATCGAATGAAGCTGGTCACCGACAACATCGCGGGCATCGCGCCTTACATTCCAGGAAAACCGCTGACGGAGCTCGCGCGTGAGCTCGGCTCGAAGTGGCCGGCTGAAGGCGCCATCAAGCTCGCCTCCAACGAGAATCCGCTCGGCCCATCGCCCAAAGCGCGCGCGGCAGTGGCGGCGATCCTCGATAATCAGAATCTCTATCCCGACGGCGCCGCGTTTTATTTACGACAGGCGGTAGCCAAGCATCACCAGGTGCCCGAGTCCGACGTACTGGTTGGCGCCGGCTCGAACGAACTCATCAACATGGTGGCGCAGACCTTCGTCGGACCGGACGAAGAGGTGCTGGCGCCTGTCTATTCGTTCCTCTGCTATCGACTGGCGTGCGAAATTCTCGGCCGTCGATTCGTCCCCGCGCCGCTTGGTGCGGACTATCAGTACGACGTCGACGCGATCCTCGCGAAGGTAACTCCGCGCACCAAGGTGCTGTTCATCGCCAATCCGAACAACCCGACTGGCGCCTACATGAACAAGTCCGACTTCGAGACGCTCCTTGCGCGTGTTCCGTCGGAAGTGATCGTGGTGGTCGACGAAGCCTATTTCGAATACGCGCGCGCGGCCGACTATCCTTCGGCTGTAGCCAGTCGCGGGCTTCGCGAGCGGCTGGTTTCGCTACGAACGTTTTCCAAAGTCTACGGCTTGGCGGGATTGCGGGTCGGATACGCAGTGATGCCGGCCGAGCTGGTGGGGCTCATGAATCGCGTACGCATGCCGTTCAACACCAGCGCGGTGGGACAGGCGGCGGCGGAAGCGGCGCTCGGCGACAGCGAACACGTGAACAAGTCGGTGGCGCTCAATGCGCGCGAGCTCGAAGCGATGGTGCGCGATCTCGGCGCGCTCGGAATTCCGGCGCTGCCGTCGCAGGGGAATTTCATTCTGGTCGACGCGAGCGGCACCAAGCTCGGCGCGGCCGGGCTCAACGAGGCGCTGCTTCATCGTGGAGTGATCGTGCGACCGGTGGCCAATTACGGTCTGCCCAAGCACCTGCGCATCACCATCGGAACCGAGGCCGAGAACGCGCGTCTCAAACGAACGGTGGGCGAGCTGCTCAAGTGAGCGCGCACCCGCACTTCGGCGAAGTCGCGGTGATCGGCACCGGACTGGTCGGCACTTCACTTTTGATGGCGCTCAAGAAGGCGGGCGTGGTCGATCGCACCGTTGGATATGACGCCAACCGCGCGCGGGTACATCTGGCCAAAGAGCGCGGCGCGATCGATCGAATCGCCGATTCGGCCGGCGAAGCGGCAGCCTCTGCCAACCTGGTGGTGCTGGCGACGCCGGTCGGAACGCTGGCGACTGTGCTCGGCGAGATCGCGCCGGTGCTTTCCGCGCGTCCTCAAACGCTCATCACCGACGTCGGTTCTACCAAGGCGCAAGTGGTTGCCGATGCGTTGCGGATCCTGCCGCATTCGGCTCAGTTCGTCGGCGGCCATCCGATCGCCGGCCTGGAAAAATCGGGCCCGGAGGTCGCGCGCGCCGATCTGTTCATCGGACGTACCTGTCTGCTCACGCCCGTTGCGAACACAGACCCTCACGCACTCTCGGCGGTGCACGGTGTGTGGCTGGCGGCCGGTGCAACGCGTGTAGTCGAGCTGGCGCCAGCCGAGCACGATCGAATGCTGGCGTTCACCAGTCATCTTCCGCACGCGGTGGCTTTCGCGCTGGCCGCCGCCGTAGGCGGAGAAGCGGCGTCGCTGTCGGGGCTGGCCGCCGGTGGGTTCGCCGATACCACCCGAATCGCTGCCAGCGATCTGGTGATGTGGCGCGACATCTTCTTGGCCAACCGCGAATCGCTGCTCTCGGCGCTCGACCATTTCGAACGCGAGTGGGGCAAGCTCAGGCGCGCCATCGCCACTGAAGACGCGCGCGCCATGCGCACCATCATCGAGGCAGCACACGCCGGCAGGCAGCGCATCCTCGAGGGTGGTCAGTGAATGTCGCAGCGCGAATCGCGATTTTCTCGACGTCGTTGGTCGGAGTGGGCGCCGGCTGCGCCTCATCGTCGAATCGCATCGCCTCCGCCACTATCCGCCCCATCGACGAAGATCTGATCGCACTCCTTCCGCCCGGCGCCGACGCAGTGTTCGACGTCGACGTGGAGCAATTGAAAGACTGGCCGAACTGCAAACGGATCCTCGCCCTCTTGCCGGAAGCGGGCCAAGCGCGTCTACATCAGCTCGGCTTCGATCCACTCGAAGACGTCGAAGCGGTGCTGGGGGCGGTACAGAAGTTCGGCTTGAGCGATTCGAGCTCGATCGTTCTGGTGCGCGGCGCCCTCGATCTGGACCAGCTCAAAAAAACGTTGGGAGTGCAGACCACCGAGGTCGACTACCGCGGCGCGCGGATCGTCGAGAGCGGACTTGGCGACGACTCGAAGGGAAATCCGGATGCGCCGGCGATCGGACGAGTCGGACCACGCCTGACCGTCTTCGGCTCGCGAGTCGATGTGCGCAGAACGCTCGACGTCGTGCAAAAGGAGAGCGAGGGGATCCGCAGCGCGGTGATGGCGCGAGCGCTGATTCACGCCTATTCGCGCGCGCCCACCGCCAAGAGTGGCCGCCCGGCGGTGGTGGCCGGGGTCGTGCCGTCGGCAGAATTTCGCGAACGGCTCCGAGGCGAAGGCTTCTCACTGGCCGACGCCGACTGGGTGACCTTGGCATTTGCGGTGGGCGATGGTTTCGACATCGGGCTGATCGTCGGCACCGGCACCGAAGGCGGCGCGCTCGATCTGATGCGTGCATGGAACAAGAGCGTGCACGATTTCAAAGAGCGG
The DNA here is from genome assembly GCA_003153195.1 of Myxococcales bacterium. Lineage (GTDB taxonomy): Bacteria > Myxococcota_A > Polyangia > Palsa-1104 > Palsa-1104 > PALSA-1153. Next base: position 10,589 of record PLXG01000495.1, on the reverse strand, counting down.
CCCATGATTCGGCTGACCGGGCTGGCCAGCTATCTCGATCCGCTGGTGATCGTGACCAGCGGTCGCGAGGTGCACGTCGCATTTCGCATGGAAGGGGCGCGGCTCGAGAGCCTGCTTGGCCGCGTCGACACGTTCCTGCGCGAAAAGGGCGCACCTCGTCGGTGAGCGAGCTCAAGGTTCGCGGCGGTGCACGCGCGCTGGCGGGCGAGGTCACCTTACCCGGCGATAAATCGATCGGACATCGCGCGCTCTTGTTTGCCGCGCTGTGCGCGCCGGGTCGCGAGATTCCCATCTTCGGACTCTCGGCGGGCGAGGACAATCTCCGCACCCGGCAGGCGCTCTCGCAGCTGGGCGTGACATTTCGCGCCAGCGCCGATGCGCTCCATGTCCGCGGTGTCGGTTTGAGCGGCTTGCGCGAAAGTGCTGCGCCGCTCGACTGCGGAAACTCAGGCACATCGATTCGACTTTTGAGCGGACTTTTGGCCGGACGCCCCATTCGCTCTCGGCTCACCGGAGATGAATATTTGCGGGCGCGGCCCATGATGCGCATCGCCGAGCCCCTGCGAAAAATGGGCGCGCGCGTGGAAGGCGCAGACGGCAAGAAGGAACATGAGATCTATCCGCCGCTCGAAATCGGACCGGCCACTCGGCCGCTCGTCGGCATCGAATATCGCTCGAAGGTCGCAAGCGCACAGGTGAAGTCGGCGGTGCTGCTGGCCGCGCTTCAAGCCGACGGGCCGACCACCTTCTTTGAGCCGGAGCTGTCGCGCGACCACACCGAGAGAATGCTGTCGGCCATGGGCGTCGACCTCGAGCGGCTCTCTCTCGACCCGAGCGGTCAAGTGGGCGTCCGGATCGATCCAGCTAACTTTTCGGGGGCGCTCGACGCAACCGAGCTGCGCGTGCCGGGCGATCTCTCATCGGCTGCGTTCGTGCTCGCCGCCGGAGCGATGATTCCCGAAAGTGCAATTACTGTGCGTGGAGTGGGGCTCAACCCAACGCGCACGGGCGTTCTCGATATTTTGCGTGCGATGGGCGGGGATCTGGTGGTCGCCGGACAGCGCGATCAGTCTGGCGAACCGGTGGGCGACCTGATCGCGCGCGCGTCCCGGCTGAGAGGCACCACCATCTTTGGCGCACTCACCATCCGTGCGATCGACGAGCTTCCGCTGCTCGCGGCGGTGGCGGCGGTGGCGCAGGGGACCACCGAAATCCGCGACGCCGCCGAGCTGCGAGTCAAAGAGTCCGATCGGATCTCGTCCACCGCGTCCTTTCTGCGCGCCTTCGGTGTTTCGGTGGAAGAGCGTCCCGATGGCCTGCTGATCGAAGGCGGCGGTCTGCTTCACGCCGGCGTCGTCGAGAGTCATGGCGATCACCGAATCGCGATGGCGGGCACCATTCTGGCGTTGGCGGCGCCGGGCGAAAGCCTGATCCGCGATACCGACAACATCGCCACCAGCTTTCCCGAATTTGCCAAAACACTGCGCGCGCTCGGCGCAACGATCGCGTAGCGACCTACGACCGCGCAGCGATCTGCGATCGTGTAGCGCGACCTACGGTGCGGGCGTGCAGGCGCCGCCAGCGCGAAATTGTGCGGTATCCGAGTGATTGATGCTCCCCGGCGCGAGACAGGGCGAATCTTCCGACGAGAATCGGGCGTAGGTGAGGCAGTCATCGTCCGACACGCAGCGCGCGACGAAGCGGCGCGACGGGTAGTCGATGGTGCTCACGATGAGCTGCAGAACTTCGGTGCCGATGATGGCCTCGACGGTCGGCTGTGATGGCCGCACGTCGGCATTGATTCCGGCCAGCAGATCAGAGGTGTCATCCATCACCCACGCCGGAATCTGTTTGGTCAGCTCGATCACCGCCGCTGCCGCTGGAACGGGATCGTCGAAGTCGCTGCAGTTGTCGGGCGGGTTCGACCGATCGCCGCACGCTTGGGTGGTGGGACAGGCCTTCTCGCCGACGATCTGGTCGCCCGGTCCCGATCGTCGAAAGCGTCGGGTGCGCGCCAGCTCGCCGCACGGGCCCAGCGTGCCTTCGTGCGAGACCAGCGCTAGCGCCGAGCTCAACATTCCATCGCCGAGCGTGGTGATCCCGACCGGGACCGCGCTCGGCGAATCGGGGAGGTGCAGCGATCCGGGATTGGCGGCGAGGATCGCGTCGCCGGCGCCACTGCCGTGAAGGCGATCGTACGCACCCTTGGCGATGATCACCCCGGGCAGCCCAGTGGCCACCATCATCTTCACCTCCACTCCCGACGGCAGATAGCGATAGCGCGTCGGCGGCGGATTCGCCGGATCGTCGGTGGCGCAGGGAACGTTCTGTGAGATCGGATCGCTGATTGGCTCGAGACAGGCGTCGAGCAGCACGCGCGTCGCTGGATAGGTATACAGATCGGGGCCGACCTGAATCGATTCCTGCCCGCCGGCGAGCGCGAAGGGAAGGACCGCCTGGCAGGCGACGCTCAGATCGCAGGAGCTGGCGGTCAATAGCGATGGTACCGCCACCGTCGGTGCCGCCGAGCGATAGTCGAGAAAGAGCGTGCGTCGCGACAGGTTGTCGCCTCCAAGGACACCGCTTACGGCGGAGGGCGAATCGCCAAAGCCGACCGGCGCGATCGAGGTCACGAACAGCTGGACCTGATCGTATTTGACGCGCGGAATGTCTCCGGCAGCAAGCAGTGTGAAGGTTCCGAGCCGTCCGCGAGTCTTGCCGCTGCCATCGTCGTAGGCGGTGAGCGGCGTGCCAGTGTCGACCAGCACGTTGAAGGGCGCGTGCAGCGTGTCGGTGGTGGCGGAGCCGATGAGCGCGCCGCTGTCACCAGGCGAGGATGATGTAGCTGAAAGTGTGAGCGTGAAGTCGTCGGGAAGAGCGGTGATCACCGGATCGGTGCAAGCGGACGCGAACACGGCCGCGATGACGGCCAGGGCGCGCGAGATCAAATCCCTTCCTTCAACTTGGACTTCATCTTCTTGATCAGCTCGTCGTAAGACTTCTCGGAGATGATCTTGTTGAACTGACTGCGATAGTTTCGCACTAAGCTGACCTCGTCGGTGATGACGTCGTAGACCATCCAACGGTCATTAGATGGCGATGTCGTGGGCGCCGCCTTGCGCAGCTTGTAGACGATCTCTACGTCGGTCGACTTGCCTTCGGTGCGAACCTTCACCACCGAGTTGACGGTGGCCTCGGCGCCTTGCACGTCTTCGTTCTTGTATTGCACGTCGTAGTCGAGGTTGCTCTTCAGTTGTCTGACATAATTCCGCTCGATGAGTTCCTTCAAGGTGGCGACAAAATCATCGCGCTGCGCCTTGGTCAGCTTATCCCAGTGCGCGCCGAGCGCACGCTTGGCCAGCTCGGTGTAGTCGAGCAGCGTCCCGGCCAGGCTCTTGATCTCGTCCTTTTGTTTCTTCTCGGCGCTCGAGCCCGGTTCGCTTTTGACACGAAGCAAGCGATCGACTTCACCATTCTTCTGCTTGAGCGTCTGAAGGGGACCTCCAGACGCCGCCAACGCGGTCGAAGCGAAAATCACGAGAGTGGCGAACATCATCGTCGAGCGCATGGACCTATTCTAGTCAGAATTTATTTAGAGGCCAGCGGCACGTTCAAGTGCCGCGTGGGTCACGTTTACGTCCATGATCGCCTGCAGGTGCTTGAGCCGAAGCTCGAAGTAGTTGCGGGCCGCGTCGACGAGATCGCGGGACTCGGCCACTCCGGCCTGCAGGTTCGAATCGACGGCGTTGTACCAGCCGCGGGCGATCTTCTCGGCGTGGGCGCTGCGGTCGGCCCGCTTTTGAGCCTCGATGGCATCGGCGTAGGAACGATCGATCTCGAGCGCGATTCCACCGAGGGCCTCGCGCCGCTTGGCGTCGAGTTGTCGCAGCTGCGCGTTGGCTTCGGAAAATTTCGCCAATCGCTCGGGAATGTCGAGGGTGGTCCGCGCCACCAAATAGACGCCGGCACCGACCGTGTTCGGATGGTTCATGAAGGCGTTCTGCGGGGTATCGACGTTTTGTGCGTAGCCGTAGCCGAACGACGCCTGCACGCCGATGTCGGGCAAAAGCTCGGCGATGCGCAGCGAACGTTGGGCGTGAACCGCACGTCCCGCCGCCGAGAGCATGCGCGCTTCGGGACGATGCGTGAGCGCGCCGTCTTGATAAAATGCGAGGGGCCGCATTTCCCCGGCCACCAATTCGATCTCGGAGTCGTCGAGCTCGACTTGGTCGTCATGGGTCAGCACGCGCAGCGCCGATTCGGCGATCTGTTTGGCGCGCTCCACATCCAAAATCACCAACTCGGCAGTGTCGAGCGCCAGCTTGAGGCGGATCAGATCGGTCTCGGTGTAGCTCGATTTTCCGCCTTCGATGGCGGCGTCGACGCGCTTGACCCAATCGGAGAGCCGTCCGCGCCCGTCGTCGAGCGTGGCCAGCGAGGCGCGCGCCCATTTGAGTCCCCAATAGGCGCGTTGCGCTTGAACCGACACCTCCGCTTTGGCCTGCGCCACGCCTCCATCGGCAGCATCGCGTCCAGCCTTGGCGGCCGCGCGTGCAGCTTCGATCTTTCCAAAGGTGTAAAGCGGCTGCGTGAGCTTGGCGTCGAATCGAAGCGCCACGCCGTCGAACGAGAATGCGTTTCGCGATCCGTGACTGAGATCGACGACGTCGGTGCGGACGCAATCGTTGACGTTGGGACTCCGATTGGCGTCGAGACATTGCACTTTGGGCGTGCCGGTCAATCCGAAGGTGAGGTCGCCGGTGGGGAACCACAGCCGATTGGCCTGCGAGAGCTGCGCCTCGGCGACATTCTTGGCTTCGCGCGCCGCTTCGACGCCGGCATATTCGTTGCGCACCCGTTCGAGCAGCTGCGACAGGTTGTAGTGCCCAGCCTGCGCCTCCGTCGGAGACAACGCCAGCGCCACCGCCGCAGCCATGAAAACCGTCCGCATTCGCATCAATCCAGAAGTGCGGCCACCATGCTACGCGCTTTGTGAGTCGTTCGTGCGCTGGTGCGTTTGGTGGCGAGCGAAATCTCGTTCGCCATGTCTTTCACGATGAGCTTTCGGTCGACCAGTGAGGCCAGATAAAATGGCACCACGCAGCCGCAGCGATCGCAGTCGGCCTTGGCCCCCATCATGCATTTTTCCTTGGGCGTGCCGTCGGGTCCGAGCGCAAACGACTTGGTCGCGAACAGACAGTTGTCGGTCACGCTCTTACACACGTCCGACTTCATCAGGCGAAAGGCGCGCTCCGGCAGCACGAAAAAGTCGCCGTAAATTTCTTTGAGCGCGAGCAGCTGGTCGAGCACGTGGTCGCGCTCGGCGAGTGGCAGGAACATCGACTCGCCGCTCTTTTCCTGGTCGCGCGCCTCGATGGTTTCGATGGGCGTATAGAAGTCGAAGGTCATGCGGTGTGCGCCGGCTCTTGACCAATCGATCACCGCCTGCTCGATGCAGTCGACGTTCTCGCGCGTGATGCAGTAGGCGATGGTCACCTCCTGCTCGGGATGCTCGGCGATGTTACGCATGGCGCGCCGGTAGATCCCTTTTTTGCGGCGAATGGCTTCGTGGCGCTCTTCGTCGCCGTCGATGGAGATGTAGAAGTGCACGTCCGGCCAGTCGGGCAGCGGAATCGTTCCGTTGGTGACAACGGTGTTGTGCCGAAAATATTTTCGGCCGCGCTCGATCAGATCTTTGCGGATGAGCGGCTCGCCGCCGACCCAGGTGCACTGGAAAAATGGCATGCCGTGTTCGGCGCGCATTTTCTCCAGTCGGGCGATCCACGCGTCAACGGTAAGTTCGCCTTCGTAGTCCTGCTCAAAAAAATAACAGTGTTTGCAGCGAAGATTGCATTCCTTGGAAACGTCGATCGAGCCGAAGGCGTTCTTGGGAAATCCGAACAGAAAGAAGCCGACCTTGGCCAGATCGTAAGCACTGAACAGCTTTGTCTTTTTCACCGCGACCGGGTGGTGCGCGAGGCGCAAAAGAGGCGCGTCTTTCGGGGTGGTGCTCACTGGGCGCGGTCTTACCACCGCACGCGGCGATGTTGAAGCATTTTTGGCGGGTTTCCGTGATCTTAGTTACCCTGAGCAGACATGGCCGAAGCCAAGACGCCGAGCGATTCGCGGGTGGAGATGACCGAGATCGTTCTTCCGGGAGACACCAACGCGCACGGAACGATCTTCGGCGGCAAAGTCGTGCAGTGGATCGACATCGCAGCCGCGGTGGCAGCGATGCGCCACGTGGGCGGGCCGGTGGTCACCGCCTCCATCGATGCGCTCGCGTTCCTCACGCCGATTCACATGGGAGAGATCGTAGTCCTGCGGGCGCAGGTCAACTTCGTCGGATCGAAGTCGATGGAGGTCGGTGTGCGCGTCGAAGCCGAAAACCCGCGTACGCGCGAGCGCCGATACACCACCAAAGCCTATCTGACTTTCGTAGGAGTCGATGACGACGGCCGGCCGTTGCCGGTTCCGCCGCTGGAATTCAAAACCGAAGAAGATCGTCGAAGAGCAGGAGAAGCAAAATCTCGACGCGAAGCCCGGCTGCGCCTAAGGGCGAAGACCGTCTGATCGCCTAGCGGTCGACCAAGCCCCAGTCGCCATTGACGCTCTTCAACTTCACTCCCTTGTCCCCGGCGAGTTTCTCGACGGTGAAGGTGTTGGTCAGCTCGCGCATGCGCTCCGCCTTCGCGAGCGGTTTCGGCGTTCCGTTGAAAGTGCTCAAGCCGTAAATTCCGGCGGATACGGTGATCTTGCCGCTCTTGTCTTCGGTGATGGTGGTTCGAATCGACGGCTTGACCAGTTTGCCATCCTCAGTTTGGAACTTGATCATTTCGGCTTTTGCGCTTTGGCGCACCTGAGCGCGGATGGCCGATTTGAGCGAGTTCGAGATCGCCGCATGCGCCATTCCGCTCATACCGACGAACGCCAACAGGGTCGCGACACCAAGGATTTTTTTCATTGTAAGCCTCCGCGCGGGGGATTAGCAATCCACGGACCAGTCGGAATTAGAGCTAAGTACTTGATTGGTTTGTTCCAGCCGGCTGCCGAACGGCTACAGCTCGAGCCGCCCGGGTGGCGACTCGAGCCGTACATCCGTCTTGCTGCGAATCCGACATTGACCCGGCCAGCCTTCCTTCTTACCGTCTGCGCATGACGTGGGTGCGCGATCTTTCCGAGCACGGTCGACTGCGCCTGACCGGGCCAGACCGCAAACGTTTTTTACAGGGCATGGTCACCAACGACGTGGCGGCGCTCGAGGTTGGCCGCGGTGCGCTTTCGGCGATGCTCACAGTGAAGGGAAAGCTTCTCGGAGATCTGGTCGTCTATGTCGATACCGATTCGATTTTCATCGAGTGCGAAGCGATCGTGCGAACCAAATTGTATGACATTTTGCAAAAGCACATTCTCATGGACGAGGTCGAGATCGTCGACGTGACCGACAGCGGTCGGGAGATCGGTGTCTACGGCGACGGCGCCGCCCGCGCCATCTCCGAGGCGCTCAAATCGCCACTGCCCACACTTGCTCCTTATGCGCATGTCATTATTAATGAGGTGCGCGTGGCGGCCACGCCCGAGCTCGGAATACCCGGCTTTCATCTGTTTGGCGAGATCTCGGTGGCCGGCGAAGCGATGTCCGACGCCGAGTACGAAATTCGTCGCGTCGAGGCTGGGCAGCCCAAATACGGCGTCGACATGGACGAAGATCGCCTGCTTCTCGAGTGTCTGCCTGACGCGGTCAGCTTCACCAAAGGCTGTTACATGGGGCAAGAGCCGATCGCGCGCGCCCACTCGCGCGGACAGATCAATCGCAAGCTCTGCGGTCTCAAACTCGACGGTGATTCGCCGGCGGTGGCGGGCGCCAAGCTGTCGGCTCCCACACGCGAAGACGCGGGTTTCATCACTTCGTCGGTGGTCTCGCCGCGCACCGGTGCCATCGCGCTCGGCTATGTCCATCGCACGGTTTGGGAGTCGGGCACCACCCTCACGGTTCACGATTCGAGCGGACCGCGCTCGGCGAAAGTCGTTCCGCTTCCGTTCATAACCGCTTCCCAGTCTTGACATCACCTCACGAGTAGGTGACTTTGTGGGCCCTCTTTAAAGGAGAGCCTGATGGGTCTGGGAGACAATCGCCGTTCGCCGAAAATGCGCCGAAAAGTCGCGCAGCGTAAGCTCAAAGCTCGAATCAAGCGTCAAGCCGCCGTCAGAGGCGAGGGACGCAAGTCGACGCAGAAAGCGCCGGCGAAAACCAAGAAGGCGAAGTAGCTACTTTCCCGGCGCGTCCGCTGCGGAAAGCGCCGCACGCACTTCCGGATCTGATTCCTTCTCTGCCGCGGCTTTGACCGCGGTCGCGATCTCTTTGTCGATTCCCGCTCCGATCTCCGCCAGCGATCGCGCACAGGCCAGTCGAACTTCGCGCGCGCGATCGGTGAGCCCGAGGACCAGCGCCCGCGCGGTGGCGACGTCTTTGGCGCTGGCCAGGGACGCGGCGGCGGCAGCGCGATCTTCCGCGGTCGTCGATTTCCCGAGCGCCATGACCGCGTTCGATCGCTCTCGCTCGTAGGCGAGGTAGATCTTCTTCGATCCCTCTATATCTCCGTGAGTCGCCTTGAGGCCCGCCAGATCCAGATAGCTCTTCAGATCGTCAGGCTCGAGCGCGATCAGTCTTTCCAGCGCTTCCATCTGGCGTCTATCTTGTTTTGCCTCTTCTGCCGCCACCGTCAAGACACGCCACGCGTCGGGATCGTCGGGGCGCAGCGCCACCAACTTTTCAAACGTCGCCAGCGCCGCCGGCGGATCTTTCTTGTCGGCGTAGGCAGAGCCGAGGGCCAGCCAGGCGTTGGCGCGCAGCATCGGATCGGGCGTCTCTTTGGCGATGTGCTCGAAGTGTGCGATCGCTTCGGACAGCCGGCCGAGACCGAGCTCGGTCTTGCCATCTTGGTATTCGCGCTCGAGATCGATCGGCGCAGCCGAGCTGGCGATGGGCGCCACCTTGCGGCAACCGGTGACCAGTAGAAAAAATCCGAGGAGAATTCTCACGCGGCCGATCGTTTGAGCGGAAGCCAAACGTGGAAGGTGGTGCCCTTTCCGGGTGAGCTGTCGCACTCGATGCGTCCCCTGTGCTCGTCGACGATCCGCTTGCAGATGGCCAGGCCGATGCCAGTGCCGCCCACTTTTCCAGAGGTGGCGAACGCTTGAAAAAGGCGTCCGCGCATCTCTTCCGGAATCCCTGGTCCGCTGTCAGCGAAAGAGAGATGCAACTGATCGCTTTCGGCGCCAAGCGTGATGCGAAACCGCGGCGACGGCGTGTAGGCCATCGCCTCCGCTGCGTTGCGCGCCAGGTTGTGCGCCAGGCGAAGCAACTTGAGCTCATCGAAGTGCGCCGCCCCCACTTGATCGACGCGGACCTCGAGCGCGATCTTTTGCTTTTCGAACAGCGGCAGGAGCTGCTCGCGCAGCTCCTCGGCGAACTTGTCGAGCATCACTTTGTGCGGCAGCAGGTTCGATTCGCCGCGCGCGAACATCAGCACTTCGCCGGTCATCGCCGACATCAGCTGACACTGTTTGGAGATGAGCGCTGCGTAGCGTGCTCGCTCGGCCGGATCGTCGCTTTCTGCCATCAGCTGCGCGTAGCCCGACATGACCGTCGCCGGCGTCTTCACGTCATGAAGCACGCCCGACATCATCTGTCCGATCATCTGCAGCCGCTCGGAGCGCAGTCGCTCGTCGCGCGTGCGCGCCACCGCGATGGAGGTCGAAATCTGACCGGCCACCACGCTCAATAGCTTGAGATCTTTTTCGTTGAAGCCGGCCCGATCGCGTTTGTTGAGCAGGGTGATGGCGCCCACGGTGTCGCCGTCAGCCGGACCGTGCTGAAGCGGCGCGCACAAAAGACTGCGCACTTCGACTTTAATTTGGGTCGCCAGCGCTCCGTCATATCGCGGATCCGAAGCGGGGGCGTTCGAGAGTAGAGGCTGACGTTCGCGTGCCACCCAACTGGCGATGCCGCGATCGTTCTCGACGCGAAGGCGACCCATCTGACTGCCCGCGTCGCCGCGCGTGTTGCGGTAAAATAGCTCCGCCGTGGCGCCGCCTCCGAGCAAGATCGATCCGGCTTCGCAATCCATCAGGTGAATGAGCTTGAGCACCAGCCGATCGAGCAGCTCGTCGAGCGCGATGGAGGACAGCAGCTCGCGCGATATCTCGAACAGCAGATCGAGCTCTTCGACATGTCTCTTGAGCTCGTCTTGCGCGGTGATGAGCGCTTCGTTGCGCCGCAAGACCGAACGATAGAGCTGTGCGTTTTCGATCGAGATGCCGATGTGCGCCGAGGCGGTGGAGAGCAGCGCTTCATCGTCGCCGTCGAACGGAAACCCGTGAAGTTTATTGAGGACTTGAATGACGCCGATCGATCGGCCGCGGTGATCGTGAAGCGGCATGCAGAGAATCGATCGAGTGCGAAATCCGGTCTTCTGATCCACCGCCTGATTGAAGCGAGCGTCGGAATAGGCGTCGGGAATGTTGGCGATCTCTCCGGTTTCGGCCACCCAGCCGGCCACTCCTTCGCCGAGCTTGAGCCAAATCGG
>PLXG01000208.1 GCA_003153195.1 Myxococcales bacterium | reverse complement strand
AGCGATTCGCCGATGCCGGACGAAGCGCCCACCACCAACGCGCGTTTGAACGATTGGCTCATAGCACCCCTCTTACCGCGCTTCAGGGTCACTGTCGACAGGAGCGTGAGTCAGCGTGGAGAGCCGGTCGCGTGGGTGGCTTTACGCGTCTCCTCGAGGGCGGTTTTGCGCGCCTCCTCGTGAAACTGCTGAAATTCCTGGCGCAGATCTTCCAGCTCGCGATCGGACAGATCCTCGAGATGCACCAGTCGATTCCGCGCGCCGCGCACGCCGCGCAAAAGCTCGTCCAGCTTGAGTTGAATGGCCTTGGCGTCGCGATTCTGCGAGTGCTGAATCAGGAACACCATCAAGAACGTAACGACGGTAGTCCCGGTGTTGATGAAGAGCTGCCAAGTGTCGGAAAAATGAAACAGTGGTCCCGTCACGGCCCACGCCAGCACGACCCCCAGCGCCACCAAGAATGCGCCGACCGATCCGACGGTCCGAGATACCGAATTGGAAAAGCGATGGAAGTATTCGTGCATCGTCGCTCTTCGCTAGATGGCGCGGCTGCGGGTGGCGGCGTGAAACACGCCCAGCACCAACATCGCCCCCAAGGTAGACGCGATGATCCCGGGTCCGTCGTAGGGCGTCGCGTACCAACCGATGGCGCGACCGATCATACCCGCCACCATCGCACCCACGATTCCAAGCAGCATGGTGAGCAGAATGCTGTGGCCGTGTGGACCCGGTGTGAGCAGTTTGGCCAGCGCACCGACGATCAATCCGACAATCAACATGGCTAGAAAAGACATTAGCGGCTCCTTTGTGCGTGAGTTTTGGAATGTGACACTTTGAAATGCGAGATCTTCAGCCGCTTGGCCGCCGGACGTCGGGCGGCGCGCAGCAGGATCTTTCTGTTTCGATCGATGGCGCTGTCTCGATCGATGGTAACGCGACCGGCGACGTTCTCCACCGGCTCGACAATCGGCTCGGCGCCTTCCATCTTGGTGGCCTTCATTCAGTTCTCCTCTAATTGCAATCGTAATGAATCTAACCGGGAGCAAGAGTCACGCCATGCGCGGAGCCACGAAGGGACGCTCGCCGCGCGAGGAAGCGGTCGGTCAAACCGAGTTTTGTGGAAGTCGAACTCCGTGGAAGTGGAACTACTGCGAGGCGACGGCGGTCAGGTCTGGCTCGGCTTCGGTCTGTGCTTCGACGACGTGGTTTGCGCCAAGGCGAGCTCGTCCGACCTGGAACTCGCGAATCTTGTAAAGGATCGCTTTGTAGCTGATGCCCAAACGATCAGCCGCTTCCTTCTTGTCGCCGCCGGTGTACCCGAGCATGACCACGATGGCCTCGCGCTCGGCCACGTTGGCCGCCCGACGTCCGAGATCTTTCAGATCGATGCGGTAGTCGTCCGATCGCCTGCTGCCGTCCGCCGATACCGACGAAAACGCAGGCGGAGGCGGAATGACGATCGGCTCGAGCGGGCTCGGCAGGTTGAATGGCGAGGCCGCGGCGGCGCTGGAGATCGGCGATGCCAAAGGTGTCGAGAAATTCGTCGTACCCGTTCCGACCGGAACGACAGTTGGGCTCGCGTAGGCGATCGACTCCGGTTGCGGTGAAGCTTCCTTGGCGCCATCGAGCTCCGACAGGATGTATTGCGAATCGCGCAGCACGATCAGACGGCGGACCAGATTCTCGAGCTCGCGAATGTTTCCCGGAAATGCATAGGTCGCGAACCGCGTCATCACCTCGGGTGGCACGTCGCTGATGTTTCGCCCGTACCGCTTGCCGTATTTCTCGACGAAGATCTTCACCAACCGCGGAATCTCCTCGCGGCGTTCGCGCAGAGGCGGAATGGCGATCTGAATGACATTCAAGCGATAGTAGAGATCTTCACGGAATTTTCCCTCGGCGATGGCCTTGGGCAAGTTCACGTTGGTAGCCACAATGACGCGTGCGTCGACCTTGATCTTCTTCTGACCGCCGACGCGATAGAATTCACCGTCCTGCAGCACCTGCAACAATTTGGCCTGCAGCGCCACCGGGATTTCGCCGATCTCGTCGAGGAACAGGGTTCCGCCGTCGGCCAGCTCGAACTGTCCTTGCTTGGTCTTCTCGGCGCCGGTGAAGCTGCCGCGCTCGTGGCCGAAGAGCTCGCTCTCGAGAAGCTCTGCCGGAAGTGCAGCACAGTTGATCTTGACGAACACCTTGCTGGCGCGCGCGGAGCGGGCGTGAATCTCGCGTGCGACCACGTCTTTGCCGACGCCCGATTCGCCGGTGATGAGCACCGGAACGTCAGCATCGGCGATGCGATCGACGAGCTCATCCACGCGCAGCATGGCGGGGCTCGAGCCGAGATTAGTCGCACTGGTTCGCTGCGTCGACGGTACTGTGCGCGGTCGGCCGGCGCCGACTACGCGATCGAGAATCTCCGCCAACTCTTCATGGTTGAATGGCTTGGTGACGTAGTCGCTGGCGCCGGCGCGCATCGCTCTCACCACCGTCTCCGCCTCGTCGAGCGCCGAGCACATGATCACCGGTACCGGACCGCCGCTAGCGCGATATCGCTTGAGTGTTTCCACTCCGTCCGGCTCCGGCATGAGTACGTCGAGCATGATAGCGTTGGGCTTTGGATCTCTCTCGAGTCGCTTCAGCGCTTCATGTCCACCGGATGCGGTCTCTACCCGATAGTCCATTGCCTTCAGCATCTCGGTCAAAAATTCCCGACCGGCTTCGTCATCATCAACGACCAATATCGTCAGCGACTCGTTCATCACAATCCTCCGCCATCGTGCGGGCCTGTGTTGGGATGTGAGCACCCGTTCCACTTAGGCAAGACTTCTCAGGCAAAAAAATTCCTCGCGTAGGTCATTTGGTTGACACACGAGTCCTTGTGCGCGCCCGACTCTTTCTTGCGCACCGATCGCGAGCGGAGTCGCGGCACGGCGTTCGCAGGGAAAGAATGCCTACTGAGAGGAGTCACCCATGGAACAGACTAGAGGAATGAGCAACAAGCGCAGCGCCGCCACCTCCAACAATGGAAGCGGAATCGAAATCCCCGACGCACTTGCGGAGCAGGTCGAAGCGTTCAGCGAGCGGTTCGAAGAAGCGAACGACAAGTTGGTGGGATTCATCAAGGAGCGGCCGATCACTGCGCTTCTCGTCGCCGGTGTCGGCGGCTATCTCATCGGGCGCATTCTTCGTTAGGACTTCAACATCAAGGAGGATCACATGCGATTTAACAAGAGCGACATTCTCGACGCACTCGGAATCGAACAACAATCGAACGACTGGATCGTTCATTCGCTGGCCGGGTTCGGCATCGGCTGCGTCGTCGGTGCCGCGGTCGCCATGCTGGTGGCGCCGAAGAGCGGACAAGAGCTGCGTGAAGATCTGACCGAGCGCGGTCGCGATCTGTTTCAGCGTGGCAAAGAACTTGTAAACGAGAAGACGACCGAACAGCACTAACTCAGTATTAGAAATCGAAAGCACGGGCCAATCGCGTCTGATCGGATCGATCAGGCCGAGTGGCTCGTGTTTTTATGTTTCGGGCGCTTTGAATGTTTATGCGTCAGTGCTTGACGGAAGAATTGGACGCGGCGCCGAGCGCTCCGGTCAGCAAGGTGGTGGTGACTGCCTGTCGCAACAGCTTGCCGAACATGTGGCGACCGGCGAAGACCAGCACTCGTCCGGTGGTGCGGGAAAAGAGTCCGCCGGCCAGCACGAATCCGGCGCCGAGCGCCAACCCGGTCGCCAGATAGGGCTGCTCGCGCGTAAAATTCGTCACCGTGTCGAGGATTTCGGAGCGTCTTTCATCGACCGCGCCGCCGAGCGCTCGCAGATCGGTGCGAAGTCGCCCGCTGATCTTTGTGATGCTGTCCGTGTCGCTGGTGCGCGCCATTTGATAACTCCTATTTGCAGACACGTGGTGAGCTGCACAGACCGTGCCCGCCAGAACGGCGCCGCTGTAGGGCGTAGTGCGCCCAATTTGCACACTTGCTCCGGTGGGCTGTGCATTTTTCGCTTGCTGCCTCAGCCTGAGTGTTTACAGTCATCAGCAATGGATGCACAGCCCGCCGTCGCCCCATCACTGAAGAAAATTCTCGTCGTAGACGACGAGCAGGAGACTGCTGAGGGCCTGGCCGCCATCCTGCGGGAGGATGGCCATCATGTCGACGTCGTCTATTCCGCTGAAGATGCGATAACGCGCTTTCAGCGCGAGACCTATCATCTGGTGCTCACCGATCTTCTGCTTCCGGGCAAATCGGGCGTCGAGCTGACCAAAGTGATCCACGAGGCGGCGCCAGCTACGGCGATCGTGCTCATCACCGGACACGCCACGGTCAAGACCGCCGTCTCGGCGCTCAAGCGCGGGGCCTCGGACTACATCAAGAAGCCGCTCAATCCGAAGAAACTTCGCGAGCGGGTGGGTGCGCTGCTGTCGGGCCGTCCAGACTACTTGCCCAACAAGATGTTGCAGGTGGGCGAGTCGGGCGTTACCGCGTTCGAAGGAATGATGGCGCGCACCCGCGTCATGCTGAACGTGTTCGAGAAGATCAAGCTGGCGGCGCAGTCGGAAGCGACGGTGCTCATCACCGGCGAATCGGGCACCGGCAAAGAGTTGGTGGCGCGCGCAATTCACATGCGCGGCAAACGCGCGCAAGGTCCATTTGTCGCGGTCCACACTGGAGCGATTCCGCGCGAGCTCATCGCGTCGGAGCTGTTCGGTCATGAGCGCGGCTCTTTCACTGGCGCCATCGATCGCAAAGAGGGCAAGTTCGAGCTCGCCGAAGCGGGCACCATCTTCCTCGACGAAATCTCGACCATGGACGAGCGCACGCAAATCAACCTCCTGCGCGTGCTGGAGTCGTTCGCCTACATGCGTATCGGTGGCAAAAAAGAGCGCCAGGCCGACGTGCGGGTGGTGGCGGCGACCAATCGAGATCTCTTTCAAATGACTGAAGAGGGAATTTTCCGGGAAGATCTTTACTACCGTCTCAACATCCTGCAGATCACTTTGCCCCCTTTGCGCGAACGCCGCGAAGACGTCGCGCTGCTCGCCACCGAGTTCATGGCTGGTTTTGCCGAGCATTACCGCAAACCGATGAAGGTGATTCCACCGGAAACGCAGCGCCTCTTGGAAGGGTATCATTGGCCCGGCAACGTGCGCGAGCTGCGCAACGTCGTCGAGCAAGCCGTGCTCCTGGCCCGGGACGCGACCCTTTCCCCCGAGCTCTTGCCCCAGATGATCTATCGAGCCAGCCCGATGGAAGACGTCATTCGAATTCCGCTCGGCGCCACCATGTCGGTCGCGGAGCGAGAGATCATCTTGCGCACGCTCGAGTCGCGGCACGGAAACAAGAAAATCACCGCCGAGGTGCTTGGCATCTCGCGCCGGTCGCTCTACAACAAGCTCGCCGAGTATGGAATCAGCTCAAAGGGCCCATGAACGTTCGCGACCTGCAACATTTGGCAGAGGCGATGGCGCACGAGGTGCGCAATCCGCTCAATTCGATGGCGATTCACATCGAGCTCGGTGAGAGCCGCCTGAAGAAAATTCCTCCGTCGCCGGAGCGCGACGCGCTCATGAAGTCGGCGGGCGTGCTGGCCGGTGAGATCGAGCGAATCGACAAGATCTTGGATCACTATCTTCAATTTGCCGGGCCGCCTGAGATCGATCGCGCGTCCACTCGTTCATGGGAGCTCATCTCCAAAGTGGTGGCGGAGGTGCAGCCGGTGGCGAGCGCGCGCGGCGTCGAGCTGGTTTTTCCCAAGACCTCCAAGGAAGAATGGGCGGTAGATGCGGACGCACTGGTCGATGCGGTTCGAGCCGTGTTGGTGAATGCCGTCGAAGCGTCAGCCAAGGGATCGAGCGTCGAGCTCACTACCGAGGTGGTGGAAGATCAGGTGCGCATTGTCATCACCGATCGCGGGGAAGGCATCGCGTCCGAGGAAATAAACAAGCTCTTTCACCTGGGCTTTTCGCATCGCGGTCGACCCGGCATCGGTCTCGCCGTCGCCAAACAGATCGTCAAAGGCCACGGCGGTTCCATCAATGGTCGCTCGGAAGGGCTAGGCAAAGGCAGCACCTTCACCATTCGCTTTCCAATTAGCTAGAACGACGATCCTCTCGCTGCGAGCGGCGGACTCGTCGCGGTGCTGCTCGTCGTGCCAACAGGCACGCCTGCGCTGCTCGCTCCTCGTGCGCAGCTCTCGCGTCGGTCTCGTCGTTCTAGCCCGACCGGTCATTGAATTGATTAGCTAGAACGACGATCCTCTCGCTGCGAGCGGCGGACTCGTCGCTGGCTGACCGGACGACCAAGCCCGAGCGCTATGAGCGACTGAGCGGTTGGTGAGTCCCGCGACGGATGAGCGAAATCGCCACCGACACGATCGCCAATACCAAGAGAATATGAATCCACGAGCCGAGCGTGTATCCGCTCACCATTCCCACCAACCACAAGAGCACCAACAGTACCGTGATCATCCACAACATGTGACCCTCCGGGCTATCCGCCTTGAAGGAGCAAACGCCATGCCGGACCTCAATATCGTAGACGCCACAGCAGATCGACTCCTCCCACTTCGGCATCGCCAAAGACGGTCTGGAGCGTAAATCGCTTCGCGAACCGATATTCCACCTGCGCCTCATTCGAGTTCACCGGCCGAAGCGAAATCTGTTGCCCGAAAGTATGAATGTAACTGACGTAGATGTTGTCGGTCAGATACTTGCCGACCTCGAGACGCGTCTGCGCGGCCGGATTGCTGCTATCGCCGGCGACGTCGATCTTGAGCACGTCGATCGGTAGCGATGGCGCCAGCTGATCTTTGATCTTTCCGATCACCACATTTGAGATCACGCCGACGGCCTGACTGGCCAAGCTGCGGTCACTGGTTTGTTGATCGGCGGGATCACCCGAAATGATGATCCCGAGCACTTGGGCTTCGTCGTAAATGGGCGGATCGGAGCTGAACTTCACCGTCGGTTTCCGTGCGCTGCCATGGACGTCCACCATCACGGTGGTATCGGTGACGTCGCGGGAGATCCGAATGTCGAGCGACGGATTGAGATCGGGTGATCCATCGAACCCGATGCGGGCATGATCGATGCGATATTTTCGTCCGATGAGCTCGAGCCAGCCGCCCAGCGCTTCTACCGAGCCGGAGATCTTGGCCAGCTTGCTGGTCAGATCGATCTCGAGGTTGCCCTTGAGATCGATGCTGGCCTCCTTGCTGCGAACTTTGAATTCGGGAATGCGCGTCGACAGCTGCACGCGATCGGCCTCGACTTTGGCGCGCGCCTCTTCTTCGCGTTCTCGTCGAGCTTGCGCGTCTTCGAACACCACGTCCTTGAGTGCACCGGTCGATTGCAGTGATTTGCCGCTCTCGACCTTGGGCAAACGCGCGATGCCGTTTTCGACCAAGATCTTTCCCACCAAGAGATCGTTTTCGCGCTGCGCTTCGATGGTTACGTCGCCGTCCACTAAGCTGCCGGCCGGGCCGCCGATGACCGGGAAATTTTGGGCATGGGCTTTGATGGATACCGTCTTCGGCGACAGCACGCCGCCCTTGGCGTCCGCGCTGAAGGTGGCCTGTCCCGACCCGGTAATGGTTCCCGCGCCGTAACGAACCTTGATCTGCGAAAGCGTGGCCGTTCCGTTTTGCACTTTCACATCCACTGCGACGTCTTCGTAAGGGCGAGATGATCCGGCAATGCCGAGCGAGCCTTGCGTGAAGTGAACTTCGCCCGCCAGATTGGGACTGCCGGTGGTACCGCTTACGTCGAGATCTGCGGCCAGCAGTCCGCGGAAGAGGCGCACCGGTGAAGGATTGGGCAGCTGCACGTCGAAGCGGAAGTTGCGTGCAACGATCTTGGCGGTCAGCGCTTGCGATGCGCCGCGCGGAATTTTTCCATCGATGTTGATTTGTCCGCCACTCACTTCTGTTGCTTTAAGTGCGACGGCGATCTCTCGATCGAATGCGCCTTCTACTTCGAACTGCGAAAACTTCGTCTCTCCCAGCGATAATTGATCGATCGATAGCGCGCCTTTGATCTTCGGCGCCGAAAGCGTGCCTTCACCGGAGATTTGGCCTTTCAGATTTCCGGCAGCACCAAGAATTAGATCTGCGACCTTGGATAGATCGTAGTCGCCCAGCTGAACGTTGAAGCTCAGCGGCAAGGTTCTGAAATCGATCTTTCGACTCTCGAGATCCAGCTTGCTACTCACATGTAGAGCAAGAAGCTTTGCGTCGCGTAGATCGATCTCGCCATCGACCGTGGCCTGCTTGGCGGCGTAATGGGCCGAAGCCCTGAGGTGCGTGCGATCGAGCTGTTCTCGTTTGAGATCAGTTGCGTCGATGTCCAGCGCGATCACTGGAGCGGCTGGTGTTCCGCTAACTTTCAGCGTGGCGTCGAGTTTTCCTTTGTCGAGCGGCGCGCGCGTCATTCCGAACAGCGTCCACGGCAGCTGAGGAAGATCGAGCTTCTGTACGCGCACGTCGAGATCGAGCGGTAGGCTGCGAAAGATCGCCTCGCGCTCACCACGTCGCACGCGCTCGAAATCGAGATGGGTGTTGGCGTTTCCATCGATGATGCCAGCGACGCCATTGGCCGACGAAAACTCGGTTGAGAATCCCGCAGTGAGCTTTTGGTCGTGGTAGCTGGCGTTCACTGCCAAGGTTCCGCGACGGAAGGTCGCCAATTCCCAGTCGGCCAGCGTGAGGTTGGCATCGAGCGTCGGTAGACGCACCGTGCCCGCCAGTTTGACCTGAGCTCCCAATTGTCCTTTGAAGGTTGCGAGCGCACCGGGCAACAGATCACTCCATCGCTCCAGGTCGACATTGGCGACAGTCAAGTCGAGCGATAGTTTTTCATCGCGTGC
Organism: Myxococcales bacterium; assembly: GCA_003153195.1. GTDB lineage: Bacteria > Myxococcota_A > Polyangia > Palsa-1104 > Palsa-1104 > PALSA-1153. Next base: position 4,594 of record PLXG01000208.1, on the reverse strand, counting down.
AAATGAAGTGGGGAGATCGAGCTGCGCTTTGATCGAGTGCCCGCTGTCGTCGATGGAAACGGTCGCCTTGGCGCGATGCTCTCGCCCGCGGTATTCCCCGTCGATGGCCGCGGTGATCGCTGTGCTCGGTAAGTTCGACCTCGGCGAGAACAGCTCGAGCAGCGGTTTGAGGTCGAGCTTGTCGGTTCGAACATGTGCGCTGGCGTTGGTGTTTTCGGGATCAAAGACGCCATTCACTGCCAACGTTTGGGCGCCGCTCTTCAAGAGAAGGTTCTCGATGGTGACGGTATGGTCGTAACGAAAATGCGCGGGCTTCACGCCGGTCCACTCTTCGGCGGGAATTCCGATCACCAGCTCTACGATGTTGACGTCGACGCCGGTCAATCGTCCTTCGATCGGAATCGGTGTGCCCTGCGCATGAAGATGAATCTTGGTGTGCGGCGGACCTTCGGCATCGATGTGGGCACTGAGCGCGCGCCGGCTTCCTTCGGCATTCACGTTGAGCCAGTCGTAGCGAATGTTTCCGAACTGCAATCCGGTGGCCTTGACCTCGGTGGTGCCCACGAAATCATGGGTGTCGATCTTGGCGGCGAGTTGCCCGATGCGCGTAGTTCCGACCACCAATCCTTTGATAGATGCGATGCCTTTGATGTCGAGTCGTGCGCCGCGACGAACCTGCGCATCGAGAAGTAGCGCGCCGCGGATGTTCGGGCCGCCGACCTCTCGAAGTCGTGACAGATCGGTCGACTTCACGTGTGCTGAGACTTGGCCTTCGCCTTTGAAATCAAACGATCCATGGCCGTCGATCTGCGTCCCCAGCGAATCGGCGCGAAGCTTCTCGAGATCGATCTGACCTTTTCCGCCAGTGCCATGCGCGTGTGCGGAGAGCGCGATGGTTGCGTGCGGAATACCCACCAGTAAGGCGCCGGGATCGAGGGCGTGCACTTGGACGGCCGCCTGATATTGTGGCGCGCCATTTACGAGCTTGAGCTCGCCTTGCGCTTTGATCGATCCAGATGTGGGCGCCACATCCGCCTCGACCGAAAGAGCGGCCAAAGTTCCGTCGGCGCGCACGGCGATCTTCCAATCGCCGGATTTAACGCGACCGTCGAGCGCATGAACTTCCAATCGTTTGAGTAGCTGCGCCAAGTCGCGACCGTTGGTTTCGATGTCGGCGTGCGCCTTTTGAACTCGCACCGGGCCGTCGGCGATTTGCACGCCTCCTGCGGCTGAGAGCGAAGCGACGATCGGTTCGCTCACCTTTGCATTGAGCGATTTCAAGTTCGCATCGACCTTGGCTCCGTGCACCGCTGCGTCGCCTTCGAGCGTGAGCGTGGTTGCGAGACGCTTCAGATCGCCGCCGATGTCGTAAATGGCCTGCCCCTGCAGCGCTAGGTGCGCAATGGTGACCACAAAGGTGCTCGGCTCCGACGAAGTTGGCGAATCGGGCGTGGGTTTCACCAGCGCCGCCAAATTGAGCTCGCCGTTTTTGAGCGGCCGCGCATGCACCCACGCGCCTTCAATCTTCACGTCGCTAATCGAAAGTCGCTTGGCGAGCAGCGTGGCGATCGAAAAGTGCGCTTCAACTCGGCGCACCCGAATCGCCGGCTCGCCCTCCGCGTCGTGCAGCAGCACGTCGTCCAAAATCAGCGAGTGCGTGAGATCGCCGCCGATATGTCCGACCGAAAGAGATCCGGCGAGCGCCGCTTCGATGCGCGGCAAAATGAAATTCGCGATGCGCTGATGTCCCCATTCGCTGCGAATCAAGATCAGCGCGCTCACCACCAGTGCCAGCGCCAGGCACACGATTCCGACGAGCACGCACGCGAAGATGCGAAGGGCTCGGCGCATCAGAATGCCTCGCCGATGGAGATGTGAAAGACCACGCGCTCATTGGGATCGGGATTGCAGTGGCCGGCGGTCGAATCGAGGAGTCGGTTGAGCCGCACGCCCACGTCGGCGCGAATGGTGCCAATAAGCGTGGCGTAACGAAGTCCGGCGCCCACCGCGTGATGTAGATTTTTCCAATCGATGGTGTGCGCCCAGGACGGGCCGGTGGTGCCCGTCTGGGCTGTTCCATCGCAATTGAGCGCGCTCTGGGTGACTACGTCGCCGCCGTCCCAAAACGCGCCCACGCTCATCCAGTTTCCGAACAGGTGCAGCACCTCGGCGCGAATCTCGCCTTGAAACAAGATCATTTCGTCGCCGCCCACCGGAATGGCGGGAATTCCTTTGGTGCCCGACGCCGCTTGCGGCGCGAGTCGACCGAAGTTGAAGCCGCGGTGAGAGTCGGGGCCGCCCAAATAATATCGCCGCGAAATCGGAGAGCCGAGATCGCTTTGCATATAGATCCGACCGTACTGCGCGCGCCCAGCCACGGTCACTCGTTTGCCGAGCGGAATATAAAATCGGCCGTCCGGTGTGAGCTTTTCGTACCAAAAAGCGCCGCCCGCATATTCGCCGCCGAGCTCGGCACTGAGCCCGGCGTAAACCCCTTTGTGAGGCTCGAGCGGACGATCGCGAAAATCGACGATGATGTCTTCTTGAAACCAGCCAACGCGGTAGGGATCGGTATATCCGTAGAGTCGCCCTGCCAGCGCCGGATTGTTCATGAGCAGCGTCGGATCGGGCAGGTTGAAAAAACTCCAGAACAGAAAATTGTAGGAGAAGCCGAGGTTGAGTCGCTGGCGCCAAAACGGACGGGAGATTCCCAAGGAAGTGCGCGGTCCGTAGTACTGATAGGCGGCTTCGATTCCGACGTCGAACCCGACCGTCCATTTGAGCTCGAGTCTACGCCAGATGAAATCGGGTTGTGTGAGCGTTGCCTCGACGGTGACGACGGGGCCGTTGCGGTTCGATCCATCAATGAAAAATACCCAGCCCGGCTTGAGCGTCAGCTGCAGCCGACGAAAGCCGCCGAGGAAATTGTATTTGGTGAAAGCCGCCACCAGATGCCCATCGAACCGATCGGGCGCAATGCCAAGTCCGCCGCCGAGCTTGAGCTCGTGAAAGGTCGACTCCTCGACATGAATGATCATGTCTGCCACATCGGGATGCTCGGGATCATGGACGTGCTCGAAGCGCACCGACGAGAACACGCCCAGGTTGAACACGCGACCGCGCGCATCTTCGACATCTTCCGGCTTGTAGCGCTGACCGATTGGAAGATCGGCATGAATGAGAATCTTGCGCGGGTCGGTCTTTTTGGTGCCGTCCACGGTGACAGTCCCAAAAGTTGCGCGCAGTCCCGGCGTCGTCTGGTAGAGAATCTGGGCCTGCTGCCGATCTCGATCCACCGTCACCGAGCCGTCCACCTGCGCCCAGGCGTAGCCGCGATCTTCCAGCTCGCTCTTGAGCTTGAGCTTCTCCTCCAAATAAAAATGATGCTCGAAGATCGCGCCGTGCTGCAGCACCTTGTTCAGATGGGCGATCGGCTTTTTCGCATCTTCGCCGAGCGGCTCGAGCCCGTTGATCTGCGCCGCGGCGATCTTGGTGGGCGGACCTTCGAGTACGGTGAATGTGATGTCGACCGATTTGCCCTTCTTGTCACGGTTGGTGGTCTTGGTGTCGGTGACCTTGGCCGCATAGTAACCGTGCTCTCGATAGTAGGCTTCGATCCGAGTGCGGTCGATGTCGATGGCGAACGGATCGAGGTAATGCTTGGGCGCGAATGGGAACCACGACGTTTCATCAATGGCGATGTGTTTCTTTAAATCGCCAGTCTTGACGTGATGGACGCCTTCGAACGTGATCTTGTGGATCCACGGGCGACCCTCCGCCTTTTCGTGAACACAGCCGGTGGTGACCACCAGGACCGAGATGAGAAGGACGCGAAACACGTTCCCGGTGTGTACTCGAAAACCGACGCCGACAGTCATGTTAATGAGACAGGCTTTATAGGGTTTTTTTCTGAAGATGCTCTAACTTGGCGGTAGCGGTCTTACGCACTCGACGGGCTGGATCTCCAGCCAACTTCATGAGAAGCCGAATGACCTCCTCGGGATAGATGGACTCGAGGTGAATCAGGGTGTTGGCGGTCTGACAGCGGACGCTGACCAGCGCATGGTCGGTCAGCCGTTCGAGCAGACGCAGCGTCGCGAACGGCACTTTGTCGCGCAGCTCCGGGACGGCCGAAAACAGCTCGTCCACGTAGGCTAGCGCGCTGCGATCGAAGTCGTACGGTTCGCCCATTTCGGCCGCAAAAAGTGCCTCCGGCAGCACTTCAAGGGCGCGGGAGGTGCGGACTTGGGAAGGTTCGAGAGCGGAGAGCGCCACGGGAAGATCTGATAGCAAGCGCAGTGCCTGAACCCACGGGGAAAAACATTTCCACTAGGACACGCCCTAAGGCCAGAGCAGGTCCTCATCACCCACGCGGTGCGGACCGTGCGAGAGGGGCGCGTCATATTGACCGTTGTGATCGTGATCGAGAAAGACCGGATTGGTGATCGCGAGCGGTAGCACATCGAAGTGCACCTGATCTCCGACCACCGGTGACAGCGGGCGATCTCCATCGACGCGCGCCACCACCCAGCTGTCGCGCTTGAGATGCACGTCGGTCTCGATGCGAAAGCGCAGCACATTCTCTGATGGCGGA
>PLXG01000201.1 GCA_003153195.1 Myxococcales bacterium | reverse complement strand
CGAATCTCTCCTGGGGCTGCACCTGGAGGTCGACAAGCTCCGTTTCTCGCCCCGCATTCCGGCGACGTGGCCATCCTATAAGATACACTATCGATATCGCGAGACGTTCTATCACATCACGATTCGCAACGGCGGCGGCGGGATGAACGTGACCCGCGTCGTCATGGACGGGACCGAGCAATCGGAGAAAATCTTAACTTTGGTGGACGACCGCAATGACCACAATGTGGAGGTCGACCTGGACCCGGGGTCTGAACGATAGAATGGGAAGTAATTCTGCGTTTGCGATTGTACCCGATCGCGATCCATTCGAAGATGGCGTCCCTGGCTTGTTGTTTGGTTTGGAAGTTTCGTTGGAAGACCAGTTCGTTTTTCAAGCCGGCCCGGAGGGCGGGTGGCATTGCCACCGGGGTGCCATGACCCACGCTTGCGTGNNCATGACCCACGCTTGCGTGGGCATGGTGTTTCTTGGGGCGACGTTGATCCTCGAATCGAAGACATGCCTACGCAAGCGTGGGACATGGCACCCAAGCGGCAATGCCACCCGCCGGGCGTCTGTGCACGGGCCGGGATTGAGTTTATCGCTTCACTGCCTCCGGCATGGTCCGCCGCAACAACATTGCCGGAGGCAGCGATGCGTTAAACTCATCACGACCTGTCGAACGGCGCGGGTCGCGAGGTTCTGTCTTGGCGGTTGCCATTGCCATCCGGGTGCCATGACCCACGCTTGCGTGGGCATGTTATTTCTCGGTTGATGTGCGTCCGCGTAACGAAGCCGAAGACATGCTCACGCAAGCGTGAGACATGGCACCCGAGTGACAATGCCACCCGCCGAACGATCTTCGAGATGTCCACGATTCCGCCCGCTAAAGCGGACCCTACAAACTTTGGTTGGCACGTTTCCACATTCCGGGCATCGCTCGGGCGTCGCTCGAAGGTCATAGCCGCAGGAAGCGCAGAGGCCCGCCCGATTCAGTGACCGGCGGCGATGGCGTCGGAGCAGCAAGGCGGTGACGCGAAAGAGGGGCAGTGTGGTTGCAATGACGACAAGCGGCCAACCCGGCGTGCTGACGGACCAGTATTGAAACGCGCCGATGATGTTGGAATCGTCGTTAGAAACGATCTCCAACCTGCGAATCAGGTGGTCCCGGCCGTGTTCCAAAATACACCCCAGCACCCGATGGCTCACCTTCCAGTCGCCGTCGAATCGGTCGAAAAGCATAACAAGATGCTCGTCAGGCGAGAGGCGAGTCCAGCCGTTGGTGTTGCTGCCCTTCCATCCGGCGAATCGGGCGACGTCAACCCCGCTCGCGCCGAACGAAACCTCCCACCGGCTGATGTCAGATCGTGCACGATACCACCTTAAGCGCATGTCATTGACCCACATCAGGTATAGCGCCAGCGCAAAGATCAGCGACAGTGCGGTCAGAGCATTGAAGATGTAACGGGCAACACGGCGCACCGGAAGATTGTACCCGCCGCACGAAAAAACCGCACCAGGTCGACCCGCCAGATGAGCCGCATGATGAAGTTCAGGTGAAGACCGGAACGCGCATGTTTTACCCAGTTCTGAGCAACGAGCCGCGAAACCGGAGCCGCGAAACCGAGACGGTTTTGACATGATGAACACGATGTTAGAGCCATCCGCGCTTCCGATCCGCCAAAAATGCCAAAAGACGGATTTTTCAAGGCATGGCTCCGGCGTCCGAAAGCGCTTTTCGGACGCCGGAGCCATGCCTTGAAAAATCCGTCTTTTCTTTCACGGCTCGAAAGCAATTGCCGTCGCCTTGAACGCAATGGCGTTCCAGTCATGAGCCATTGCCGTCGGCGCGACGGCAATAGCCTTCGACCCATAAGCAATTGCCGTCGGCGCGAAAGCAATGGCCTTCGACGCAAAAGCAATGGCCGTCGGCGCGAAAGCAATGGCCTTCCAGCGGAAAGCAACTGCCTTCGGCTCGAAAGCAACGGCATTCGCCTCGATTTTGTCCGCCGGGAGGGAGCATTCCACGTCCGAATCCCATGAATTCCAACCTTTTCGGCGGATTCCCCGCGAAATCGCGTCGCGGCACTGGTGGGCGATCTAGCCACCGACAACGACGCCAAGCGCCTTGCCCGCACCCCAATCAGGCCACATGGGTTCGCTTGCGACCCAAATTCTCTGATTTCCATATGGACACGCCGATCGCAATCGACTAAGGTGTTCCCGGTTGGTCCGCTGATCGAATCAGATTCCGCCGCAGTTTTGTTTCTGCCCGCTGTCTCTTTTCCTATCACCCTCCTTCCTTTTTGGGCCGGAACGCTGGCCTCTTTCCTTTTGACCTGGAAAGTAAAAGTTTGGGTCGGTTGCCCATTCTCTAAAGGAGAATCTCATGGGTAAGAAGCTGTATGTTGGGAATCTGAGCTACGACGTTGACTCTTCGGCCCTCGGTGAATTGTTCACCCCGCACGGGACCGTCGAGAGTTCGCAAATCATCACCGACCGTGACACCGGCCAGAGCAAGGGCTTTGGCTTCGTGGAAATGGGCAGCGACAAGGAGGCACAAGATGCCATCGCCGCCCTCAACGGCCAGGATCATGGCGGTCGCGCCCTGACGGTGAATGAAGCCAAGCCGAAGGAAAACCGCACCGGTGGCGGTGGTGGTGGCGGCGGCCGCGGTGGTTACGGTGGCGGCGGCGGCGGCGGCGGTCGCAGCAGCGGCGGCGGCGGTGGCTACGGTGGCGGCGGCGGTTACGAAGACTAGCTCTCCCTCTCACAACCGATTTCCCTCAGTCCCTTCTCATTTTTTCAAGCGAGTCCTCGATGATTCTTGGTGCGCACGAGTCAGTGGCCGGCGGCTATCACCGCGCTTTCGAGCACGCGACGCGCGATAAGGCCGACGCGATTCAACTTTGGACGCGCTCTTCGCGACAGTGGGCGGCGCGCGCGCTCGAAGCCGACGCGGTCGATCTATTTCGGCGTACGCATACCGAATACAAGAAGCCGAAAATTCCACTGGCGGCACACGCGTCGTACTTGATCAATCTGGCCACCGCCAATGAGGCGATCTACGAGCGGTCGACCGCCGCGATGCTCGACGAATGTGAGCGCGCCGAAACGCTCGGCGTCGATCACGTGGTGATTCATCCCGGCGCCGCCACTGGCTGCGACGTGCCGACGGGAATTCGCCGCGCGGCTGAGGCGTTTCGAAAAATCTCTCATCAGCTGGGCAAAAAGCGCGTTCGGATCTTGATCGAGCTCACCGCCGGACAGGGATCTTCGGTCGGCTGCTCGTTCGAGCAGATCGCCGAGATGCTCGAGCAGACCGGCGAGAAACGCATGGGTGTCTGTCTCGATACGCAGCATTTGTGGGCGTCGGGAATCGACTGGACTACGCCCTCCGGTTACAAAAAGACGTTCGACGATTTCGATCGCATGATCGGCATCAAACATCTGCGCGCGTTTCATCTCAACGATTCGAAAAAAACGCTCGGCTCGCGCGTCGATCGCCACGCGGTCATCGGCGAAGGAATGATCGGGCTCAAACCGTTTGCGCGACTGGTGAACGATCCGCGCTTCGCCGACTTGCCGGGGTTTCTCGAAACCCCGCCGCTAGCCAACGGCGACGATAGCTTCGCGCTCGGCCTCAAGCGTTTGCGATCGCTGCGCTCCCGCTAGTCGCTCCCGTTACGGCGCGATGATGAACGAAAGTTGCTGACCGATCTGTCCGCCGTCTCGACGGAACGAAAAGAAGCGTGCGCGCTCACACATGGTGCAAAGCGACGCGGCATCGATGTCCGACAATCCGTTCCGCTCGAGCCGGATTGCATTTTCGCGCTTTAGATCGACATGTGGCTTGTCGCCGAGATCGCGACGAATGACTTCGCTCGAAAATTCTTTAGCGACCTCTTCTCCCACTTCGAAACAGCGCGCGCAGATCGACGGACCGATGGCTGCGCGAATTTGATCGCGCCTCGCGCCGAGGCTCACCAGCGAATCGATGAGCACACCTGCTACATTTTTAACGGTTCCGCGCCACCCCGCATGCGCAGCGCCGACTCGAACGCCGTCGGTGGCGAGGATCGGTACGCAATCGGCAGTGAAAACTCCCACGGCTGTTCCGGAAATGGCGGTGACCAAAACATCCGCTTCGCAAAGCGCCGCATCCGAAGGCGTAGATCGATCGGTCACGTTGTACACGCTGGCGCCGTGCACCTGCTTGGCAGTGTAGAGCCGTGAGAGATCGAATCCGCCGGCACTCGCCAAGCGCTTTCGATTTTCCAAGACCGCTGCCGGATCGTCACCCCACTTCGCCGACGGGTTCATCGACGCGTAACGTCCGACCGACACGCCACCTTCGCGCGTGGAAAATCCGTGCGCGATTCCGCTCAACCTCGCAGATGAGACGATCATGGCGTACCGCGCAAGCTGGCCAGCGCCTCTTGAAAATCGGCCGGCGGCTCGGTCTGGAAATGGAGTTTCTTTTCGCTGACCGGATGGACGATACCGAGCACGTGCGCGTGAAGCGCCTGACGTCCGAGCTGCTTTGCGATGGCGCGCAAATGCGGCGCACGCGGCGGACGACCGTAGGTCCGATCGCCGATGAGTGGATGATCGTTGTCAGAAAAATGGACGCGAATCTGATGGGTGCGACCGGTCTCGAGCTTGGCTTCAATCAGCGTGGCGCCGGCGAATCGCTCTTTCACCGCGTAGTGAGTGATGGCGCTCTTTCCCGACGCGACCTCAGATGAAAACTTTTTGCGATCATGGGGATCGCGTCCGTAGTGCGTGCGAAACGTGCCGCGCTCGGCGACCACGCCTTCGACCAGCGCCAGGTAACGGCGGTCGAGCGAGTGCGCGTGAAATTGTGCCTGCAGCGCGACCAGCGTCGGTTCGTCTTTGGCCACCACCATCACTCCCGAGGTATCCTTGTCGAGACGGTGAACGATTCCCGGCCGGCGCTCGCCGCCGACGCCCACCAGCGAATCTCCGCAATGGTGAAGCAGCGCATTCACCAGCGTGCCGGCCTGGTGCGAAGTCGCCGGGTGCACCACCATTCCGGCCGGCTTGTCGATGACGATGACGTGCGTGTCTTCGAACAAGACGGTAAGTGGAATGTCCTCCGGCAGATCTTCAACCGGCGTAGGAGGCGGCGGCCGAAACGTAACGCGCTCCCCTGCTCGCATCTTTCGCGACGGGGTCTTGACCACCGCGCCAGCGACGAAGACTTCGCCCTCTTCGATGCGACGACCAATTTGCGAACGGGAATACGGTAGCTCTTGCGACGCCAGCCAGACATCGAGTCGCTCGCCCGCTTCATCAGGCGCGACGGTAAACTCGTAGATGCTGGGCGCTACCAGATCTTCGATTTGATGTGACCCTTGGACTTGATCATCACATCGACGATCGCCCGGTTGTACAAGTTCAGACCGTAGATATCGGGCGTGACACGACTCTTGAAGAGAGTGCGCCCCTCTTCAATGTGGTCGCGCATGGTGTCGAACAAGGTGTCGCGTTCGATGCCTTCGACGATCTCTTTTTCGTGATAGAGCGTCAGGTCAGACGCAATGGCGCGCGCGAGCTGGCGGGCACGTTCGGCTTTGTCGATGAGCGGCATGCATCAGATGATAAGGCCCGACCGGGCTACCACGCAAGTGCTGGCGCCACAGCGGAAGATCGAGTCCGTCAATCGGTCGGCGGAGCTAGGGCGCGATCTCGGTGAAGTGAGCCAGGTCACCGAGGGCGGCGTGAACAACTACTACCCGCAGTTCTCTCCCGACGGGAAGTGGATCCTCTTCAACCGAGGAATGGGCGACATAGCCTCCAACACCGGCATCGACCAACCGCAGGAGGTCTGGGCGGTCGCCGCCAACGGTCAATCACAACCGATTCGGCTGTCGAACGCCAACACGTCGACGAATCTGGTCAACACTTGGCCGCGCTGGACCCGTTCGTCATCTCCACTTGCGAGCTCGGTGACCTCTACTACTTCACGTTCACATCGAAGCGCGACTACGGCATCGAACTCCAGGGATTGCACCAACCGCGACGCGCAGTGGACCCAAGCGATCGTACCGACGATCAACTGAGCGCTCCGTAGTTTAGCCGCTTACGAGTATAGATCGCGGTGTCCAAGCATGCAATAATCGAGGTGTGGCGTTGACCCGATTGCTCGAAATTTGCTTGTGCGCTGGGCTGATACTCGTACTGGATGCGTGCTCGCCGAGCACTCGCCAACGCGCGCCCGTCCCCACTGTCACTTCGGACGCCGGAGATGATTGTACGACCACCGGCACGTGCGATCTGGGGAGCGGGGAGGAGTGTGCTGCGGGCGAGTCGACTGCGGTGAAGGGCGTGCTCTATGCGCCGAACGGCGTCGATCCGGTGCCGCGCGCCCACATTTACGTGCCAGCGACGACGCTGGTGCCGTTCTCGGCGCAAGTGGCATGTGATGGCTGCGTCGGCACCAGTACCGCGCTCACCAGCACGATCACCGAGTTCGACGGGACGTTTCGTCTAGATAAGGTTCCGCCGGGAGACGCAGTGAAGGTGGTCGCCGAGCTGGGACGCTTTCGCCGGGTGGTGACCATGAAGGTCCAGCAGTGCAAGCAAAACGCCATTCCGCACGATCCGACTCTCGCCATTGGCGGCATTCGCCTGCCGGGCAAGGACGGAGACCTCGATCCTGAGGACCACGCTCCGCACATCGCGGTGGCCACCGGAGATTTCGATCAGATCGAGTGCGTGCTGAAGCGCATGGGCATCACCCAGATCGATCTCTACGACGACCGTAACTCGGCGACCCCGCCCACCGTCGGAACGTTCGAGTCGTTGCTCACCGATCTCGACAAGATGAAGAACTACAATCTGCTGGTGGTCAACTGCACCGAGAACCAATATGAATCGATCTTGCAAGAGCCCGGCGTGCTCTCGAACATCGAACAGTATATCGGCGCTGGCGGCCGTCTGTACGCGAACGACTGGGCCGATGACATGATCGCCCAGGTGCCACAGTTTCTGCCCTACATGTGCTTCGTCCCGGGGGGACTCTCGACCGCCATGGCGCCGGCGACCTGTCCGACCACGCCGAATCAGCCGCGGGTCAACCACGTGACCAACCCGTACAACTACGACACGCAGGCGACCATCGAGGACATGACCTTGAAGAAGTGGCTCGCCTACTTCCCGCAATCCCTGCAGAACGATCTCATGAGCATCTACTACAGCTTCGTGGTGGTCGATCAGGCGGGGCCGGACCCTAATTATCCGGCGACCACTTGGGTCGACGCGCCACTGCCACTCACGTCCGCCAGCTTGGGCGTGAGGCCGCTGACGGTGACGTTCGACTACAACCACTGCGGTCGGGTGCACTACTCCACCTACAACACCGAGCCGAGCGGAGGGGTGTCCGGAACTCGCTATCCCGACTGCGGGGGACGGACGACGTTTTATCCGCAGGAGCGCGTGCTCGAGTACCTGATGTTCCAGATCACCGACTGCGTCTCCACCATCAATTAGACCGAAACGCCCGCGGCGGCGAGGAGCTACACGTTGACGTTAGTCGTCGACCAGCTCGGTGTTCCAATAAGAGGCATCGACGATCCCAAGGAATGGTAGCCATTCGCGGTAAGCGACTCGTCCGCCCGGCGCGCGAAACGCGGGCGTCCAGCGCGGCCGCTCCGGCAATTTCAAGAGCGCCATTCCCACTTCGTGCGCCAACTTGGAGCCCTTCTTCAAATTGCAGGGCACGCAGCAGCAAACGACATTTTCCCACGCAGTGCGACCTCCGCGTGCGCGCGGAATCACGTGATCGAGGTTCAGCTCAGTGCGCGGCAGCTGCCGTCGGCAATACTGACAGGTGCTGTTGTCACGTGCGTAGATGTTGAGCCGCGAGAAGCGCACTTTGGTCCGCGGCAAGCGATCGTAGATCTGCAGCACGATGACGCGCGGAACCTTGATGGCGCGACTGACGGTGTGCATCACGTCTTCGCCGGCCGCGATCGAAACCTCACTCCAGCTGGAAAAATCGAAGGTGGAAAAATCGGGCTCGATGACGCGCGCCGCGCCTATATAAAGCAGAGTGAAGGCCCGCTTCGCGGATGTCACGTGAACGGGCTGGTAATTTCGATTCAGAACCAGGACGCTAGAATTGGTCACGGTAGCTCCTTATCGGGTGGCCGGTCGCCTTTCAGCTTCTCCCTTCTTTAGTATACTCGCAATTTTCCGAGCGACCATTCGGTAAGCCAGTAAGTAGCGGTAAGTGAATGTGCGCTACGTGTTAGGATTCGGCCCGTGACCATTCAGTCACTTTCCGCGCTGCTGGCCGCCATTGTCACCTTCGCCATCGGCTCGTCGGTTTTGCTTCGCGATCGCCGCCAGCGATCTTATCGGCTGTTCGCGGTGCTATCGGCGGTGCTCTGCCTTTGG
>PLXG01000055.1 GCA_003153195.1 Myxococcales bacterium | reverse complement strand
AACCGAGCCGCGATGTCGCCGGGCGCGGGGCAGCACGAGCTCACGCTGATCGCCACGCTCGGAAAGAACGCGGGGACCACTGCCAGCACGATTCAGTCGGTCATCAACGGGTCCATCGATCCCGACGGACTTCAGCGCGCATTCCTGCTCAACTTGTGGGCGGCGATCCCGAATCAACAAGCGCGTCTTCAGACCTTTACGCTTGGCGCGTTGACCAACGACACCGCCAGCGCCGATACGACTCTGACCTCCACCGGAAAGCGAACCTATCGCTCATCGCTGTTCAGAATTTACATGCTGACCGATCCCGATCTCGGCACCGCGCTCATTCCGAACGCGGCCCGCTGGATCTCCGCGCTGCACAACAACGACGACAAATCGGCGCTGCTGCGACTCTTGAACATTCGGCATCCGGGAATGCTCATGAACTATTTGGCGCAGACCCCGATCAGCGCTTTCGTACAACCCACCACGCCGGCAGGAGGTGCACAGTGACTCGTCGAGTGCTTTGGCTTCTCGCGTTTGTCGCACTTCCGAAACTCGCGGCAGCCGCGCCTCTCACCCCGGCGCAAGAGCAGCAGTTGATGCAAGGCGCCTATGATGTGTGGCCGCGCGTCTCCGACGCCGATCTCATCTCTCACTTTCAAAGCAAACTGGTCAACATGAACGCGCCCACCATCTACGACAGCTCGACCATCCCTTACACGCAGGACATGATCGACGCCGGCGTGCGTTTCGAAGACATCATCCCGGAGCTGCAAGCGCAGGCCGCGCTACCCGGCGGACTTCCGGCCAACACCCGTTATTCGCTGAACTACTTGTACGATAAGGCGCCGACCAAACAGGTATTTTACTCGCTCGACGATAGCCTGCCGAGCGTTGCCAGCTTTACCAAGAACGCCACCACCGGCCTCGTGGAACCGAACTACATCGTACTCAATCCGACCGGCGCCGCATCGATCGACTCAACCATGGTGAGCACGCTCAATCACGAGGTCCGTCACTGGATTCAGGTCGATCAGTACAACTTGGGAATTTCTCCCGTTTCGCCGAACTCGGCGGTATCGAGTCCGAGCCGACTGGCCGCCGAGCTGGACGCAAACGTGTACGAAGCGTGGGACATGGATCAAGGCTTGGCGCTCACCAACCTACGCTATGGATCGGTAGGAGGCTCGGCCAGTCAACCTGGTTACGACGCTATCAACAAGTACCTCTTCGACGCGCCCGGTTGGCAAGTCGCCGGTGACAGCCAAACCGTCTTCAACTTCGTACAGGACACGGCCGCCAACTCAGGATCGGGATCGTTCATCATGCAACGGGAACAATTTTTTCAGGCTGCGCAGGCGAGCGGCGCGCTCGAGCAGGTTCCGCTGACCACTCCGGTGACGGCGAAAATACAAAATGAAGTGGGCGTCGCGCTCATCGATCTCGATCAGTCCAAGGGCTACTCGGTCGGCCTCTCCACTCCGAACGCCGCGGAGTTGGCCAATCAGGCACAGCTCGCAACCGACTCGCTCGCGTCCAAAGCGTCGGTGGCGCTCGATGCGTCGGTGGATTTCGCCGGCGGCGCGATTATCTCCACCGCTATCATGGAGACCTTGACCTACGGCTTTACCCTCGGCTCCAATCGTTTGTTCGGTCAGGGCTTGGTCGATAGCGGCAACCTGCTGGTTCAAGATCCCGGCAAGTACGCGCTCTTCTCGGCCAACGAACAGTACGCCGATCACGTGGCGGGAACGATCGCCGATCTCATGACCGCGCCGCCGCCGCAGAGCCCGATGGACGTGCTGATGATGGGTGCCAATCCCATGATCGAATTGTCTGACATTACCAAAACGGTGGGAGCGGGCGTGGCGCAAATGCTGGGCATCGACGTGCCGAAGCTTCAGGCCAACATTCAGGGCACGGTGCAACTGGGGCTCAACGATCTGACCGGCGTCACCCCCGAGGACGATCCGATGTACATTGAAAACTTCGTCCACGCAGTGAACGTGCTCCAATCACAAACGTCGGCCGAGACTTACGCCGGCATGGCACTGCAAGCGAATCAAAACGACCTGTTTTGGAACCAAATGCTCGACTTCCGCAATCAGCAGATGGAGATCGGACAGATCTTCAATTCTCCGACTGCTTGGATCACCAACGAAGTGGTCCCGAACGACAGCGCCACCATACAGGTTGCGGCGTCGCCCAGTGATTTGGCCACGCTCAACGGGCAGATGACCCTCCTCAGCACGCCCAGCACCCCGGCCTATACCGGCGGTGAGGTGTTTCAAGACCTGAATCCGCAGCCGGCGCTGGCCTTGGTTCCCTACGACGACTCTTCGGACACCTCGGTAAATTTGGTCTCGAACGTCGCGGTTCCGAATGGCGTGATGGTGAGCAATCCGATGTTGAGCAATATTGGCCTCGACTATCGTCCACTCGATACGGTTCTGCCAGTCTCCTCGTGGTTGCCGAGCTACAAGGCGGTCCCGGGCGTACAGCCGGACTTCGGTTTGCCGGCGGTGCAGGTTGGACAAACACTCGATCCGTCGGTCGAGGACGTAGCGACGATGGCGGCGGCGGCGGCGGCGGCTATCGGTGGAATGTTGGCGGGCGATCTATCGTTGGTCTTGAATCCGTACGGCTCGATTGTCACCAACACTGCGACCAGCGTGAATGTGCTCGGCTACGACGGCAGCAACCAAGACGACAGCTTTCTCGGCGCGGTCGTTCCGTCGGATGATTCATTCTGGGGCGACGACGACTGAGAGCTCAAGGATCAGCGCAAAAATACCCAGTAGAGGTCGGCTAGATTTTCCCGGCGCGCCGGTTTGAGATCGCGCGCAAACAGGGGCAACACGATCAACGCCGGCTGCACACCTCGCCGCGTCGCACGCTCGACCACCGCATCGCGCCTGACGTGCATTTCGCCCGCAACCACCAACATCTTTGCCGGTGCATCGGGCGACGCCAACGCGCGCGCGATCTCTTCGGCCATGGTCTCGTCCCAAAGTAGCTGCGCCGCATAGAAGCGCTCGAACGCCTCTTTCGATTCTTCGGGCGACTGCGCGACACCGTGCGGGCCCCCATGTGCGGCAACGTGCGGATGCGCCGCGAAAATCTGCCTGATACGCTCGCGATGCGCCGCCGGGCCAGAGACTATTTCTGGAAGTAACGAGCGTTCTTCCGTCGAGAGGGCCGCGATTCCCTCTTTGGCTACCCGGTGCGTAATCTCGCGCGGCAGGTTGAGCGCGAACATCCTGAGATGGTGCTCGCGGCAAAACGAAAACAGCGGCCGATAGAATGCGTAGTCGAACCCCCACGTTTTCTTCCAATCGACGGCGGCCAGAAACTGTGCCTCGTCGAACACGCCCGAAAGGTAGTCATCGATCGATTTCTGCATGGTGCGCGAAAGCATTTCGAGTCCCACCGCGAGCGATGCATCGGTAGCGTAGATTTTCTCCAGAAGCTCCCGCTCGGCCGCGTGATCGTTGGCGCTGGAGTGCTGCTCGCCGATATAGACTACCTTGGCCGCACGCAGACGTTCTCCAAGCTCGACGTCGGACAGCTTTACGCCGCTCGACGCGACGATCTCATGCCCGCGCGCGAGAATTTCCGGTTCGCTGTGCGGAGCGTAGGCACATCCGGCGGCGAGCACGATCATGAGAGCGAGACGCACGCACCCATTGTACACTTGCCGTCTCATGAGTGAAGTCGAGCTGCCTGGCACCGGCGGAATGTTCAAAGCCGCGCCGGAGGATTTTGTGGTCGAAGAAATTCCGGCCTATTTGCCATCGGGCGAGGGCGATCACACCTACCTGTTCATCGAGAAGCGATCGCTCACCACCGATGAAGCCAAAGTGAGATTGGCCAAGGCGCTCGGCGTCAGCCCCGATGACGTCGGCGCGGCCGGACAAAAAGATCGGCAGGCGATTACCCGACAGTGGCTGTCGTTTCCGCGGGTCGCTCCCGAGCTCGCGCTGCAAGTGCGCATCGATGGAGTGCGCGTCCTCGACGCCAAACGGCACGGCAACAAGCTGCGTACCGGACATCTTCACGGCAATCGCTTTACCATCAGGCTGCGCGGAACAACCGAGGGGTTAGCCCGCGCCTCACGAATTCTCAGTGCGCTAGCGCAAGGCGGCATGCCCAATGAATTTGGCGCGCAACGCTTTGGCAAAGACAACGTCGAACGGGGTCGCGCGATTCTTCGAGGACAGCGACTGCCGGGACATGTGAGTCGATCGCAAAGGCGGCTCTATGTGAGCGCGATTCAATCGCTCTTGTTCAACCAATATCTGGCGCGCAGATTGTCAGACAATTTGATGCACACCGCGATCACCGGCGACGTGCTCAAGAAAACCGATTCGGGCGGACTGTTCGTGGCGGACGATGGAGCACTCGAATCAGTGCGAATTCGCGCTGGCGAGTGCGTGGTGACCGGCCCGATGTTCGGCCATAAGATGATGGCGCCGCCGCCCGAATCGGCATCCGCGGAGCGCGAGCAGTCGATTCTGTCCGAAGCGCAGCTGACCGCCGCCGACTTCGAAAAGGCCGGTCCGCTCGCCGAAGGTACGCGGCGCGCAATCTCGGTGCCGGTTCAAGAGATCTCGGTCGCCGCACTAGCTGAAGCGAACGCGGTGGTGCTGACCTTCAGCCTTCCCCCCGGCAGCTATGCCACGGTCGCGCTCGATCGCGTCGTCCATGGAATGAAAGTCGCCCCACCTTATTAGTGGAATAATGACCGGAACGCCCCCTGTTCACGTTGAAAGCCGGCGGTTTGCGGCATAGACTCTCCCCGACTCGGTCCCAAGGAGACCCTTTTCGATGCATATTACTGAGCGATTCTTAGCATTTACGTTAATGGGCGCCGAGTGGGTGCTGTGGCTCCTGATTGGCCTCAGCATCCTCAGTATCGCCATCATGATCGAGCGGGGTTGGTTCTTCGCCACGCACCGAGTGAATTTGGACGAAATGGCGAGCGAGATTCGCAAACGACTGCGCGCCAAGAACGTCAAGGAAGCACGCGCGCTGGTTCAGGACTCCGACAGCTCCGAAGGTGCGGTTTTGCGCGCCGGCCTCGATGAGCTCGATCGTGGCGCCGAGGCAGTCGCCGAAGCGATGCTGGGACAAAAAGCGCGCGAGCGCGTGCGGCTGGAACGAAACCTGGCCGTGCTCGGAACGCTCGGCAACAACACGCCCTTCATTGGCCTCTTCGGCACCGTGCTCGGCANNAAGTCAGGCCTCTGGCGGCGCGGCGGCGAGCGCGGTCATGGCGGGCGTGTTCGAAGCACTGGTCGCGACCGCGGTCGGCCTCTTGGTCGCGATTCCGGCCGTCGTCGGTTTCAACGTCTACCAGCGTCGCGTGCGCGCAACCATCTCCAACGTCGATGCCCTCGCGCATGTCGTGCTCGCCGAGCTCAAAGGTGAAGAGAGCGACAACGCCAAGGCAGCGGCCAAGCTCACCGGAGTTCGATAGTGGCGGGCGGCGCGGCCGGTTACGAAGACGAAGGCGGTCAGGGTGTCATCGCCGACATCAATGTCACCCCCATGGTNNCCGTCGATCAAGGTGGAGCTGCCCAGGGCCGCCACCGGTGACGATACGCTCAAGTCGACGCTGGCGCTCACGCTACAGCGAAAGGATTCGGGCGGTTTTTCGCTCTACGTGAACGGCGAAAAGAGCGATGAAGAGCACGTCAAGCAGATGCTTCCCGGCATGTTGGCCAAGAACAAAGATCTGCAGACCATCATCGCCGCCGATCGCGGAATTTCTTACGGCGACGTGGTGCACATCGTCGATCTGGTGAAGACGCTCGGAGTTCACAAGTTCGCGCTGAATACCGAGGCGACGCAGTAAGCGATGAACGTCGCGACGCGCGATTGACGGGCGAACATGGCGAAGGTCGACCTCATCGCTGTCACCGTCGCGCTGGCCGCGCACGCAACGCTCGCCTTTGGGCTTTCGCATCTCCGTCCGCCCGAGCCCAAGCGATCGTCGACGGTCGAATTCGAAGTTCGTAAGGCGCCGCCACCGCCGCCACCGGTGATCATCCCCGAGCCGGAGAAGCCGCCCGAGCCGCCGCCGCCGGAACGAAAGATTGTGGTGAAAAAATCACCAGAGCCGTTCGTGCCGCCACCGCCATCGAACGCCCCCCCACCGAAAGAACCACCCAAGGAGCCGCCCAAACCGGTGTTCGGCGTCTCGATGAGCTCCACCACCGAGGGCGATTCCTCGGTCGCGGTGCCGGTGGGAAATACCACCATGATCGATCCGTCGAAGTCGGCGAAAGGGGTTCCGGTCGTACCACTTCCGGCGGCTCCAGTCGCGCGCGCGGTGCCGGCCTACGCGCCGATCTCGGAGCTCGATCTGAAGCGCGCACCCGACATCGACTCCGACGCCTGCGGACAGTCGGTCCCCTATCCTCAAGAGGCGGAACAGCTTGGCATCGAGGGCACGGTGCACCTGCGCATCGAGCTCGACGAGAAGGGACACGTCCACGATCTGCGCGTGATCGGTGGGCCCGGACACGGCCTCGAGCGCGCGGCGTCATTCGCGCTGAAGTACAAGTGCAAGTTTACGCCGGCCATTGCCAGCGACGGAAAGCCGGCGGCCTATGTGATTCAAGACTACAAGTTCAATTTCGAGCTTCCCAAGTAACTCGTCTACGGCGCCATGCTTACGACGTCGACAACGACGTTCACCTTCCGGTCCCGGGCGCGGCCTATTCGGCGCGATTGCCCGACTTCGTTCAGCTCGACGTTCGCATCGACAAACGATTCGTGTTCAAGTCGTGGATCTTGGCGCTCTACCTCGACATTACGAACGTCACCAACAACTCGAACGTCGAGGGCTACACCTATTCGTACGACCATCGGCAGAGCTCGACGGTAAACGGGCTGCCGATTCTGCTGTCGATCGGAATACGGGCATCGTTTTGATGGAGGCTTATACTTCGAGAGTGCGACAGTGCGCGGCTCTGGCGATGATTGCGCTAGGCGGTTGTAACGGCGATCTGCCGGCGGCGAGCTTCGTCGAAAAATTGCGCGTGTTGGCGGTGCAGGCCGATCCGCCCGAGGTCGCACCTGGTGAAACCACTTCACTACGCGCCCTCGCCGTCGAGCCGGCAGTATCACAGAGTGATGGTGCCGCCCCGCTGCCGATCTCGGCGTTATGGCTGGCCTGTCGAATTCCCGCCGGCGTCCAAGCGGCTCCGTGCGGACTCGATCCATCGACCGGCGTACCGGAAGTGTCGGCCACATCTGCGCCGCCACTTTGCGCGGACGATCCAAGCGCATCGCTGTGCATCGTGGGCACTGAGCTGAGCGCGCAATACACACCGGATGGCGCGGCCATCGGTTCGACTGGAACCGGCCAGCTGCTCCTCACGTTGACGGTGGCCGACGACGCCGGTGGCGCAACCGGATGTCTGACCGCGGTCGCAGAAAATGGCGGGCTGCCCACCGACTCCGATCATTGCGTCATCGCGCTCAAACGGCTCACCGTCTCCACGCCCGAGCATTTGGCGACCAATCCGCGCAACAGCAATCCCACGCTGGTGAGCTTCGATCTCACACCGAACGGAGTGGATGGCGGCGATGAGATCGATCTCATTGTCGACGGCGGAACCGGCATGTTCACCGAGTCGGGAAAACAATCGAGTGGTTACAAAATTGCGGTCGATCGCGCGGCCGGATCGTCGGAGATCAAATCGGACGGCACCTACGAAAGTTTGATCCTCTCTTGGTTCACCACCAGCGGATCGATCGACGGCGGACGTTCGCTGTTCGCGCCGAAAAACTGCGACTCCCAATCGGCCTGCCCGAAAGTCGAGCCCTCCATTGAGTCGTCGACGACCTGGACCGCACCGACGAGCGACATGTATGCCAAAACAGCCAACGGCGAGGTGCTGTTTTGGGCCGTGCTGCGCGACGATCGCGGCGGCGAAAGCTGGCTGGCCGGCAGCGCGTCGCCTCAATAGTACAATCGGCGCAGCGAGGTTATACTGCCCCGCATGCCGCTCGATGAGGAGGCGCAGGAATTTTTCGAGTCACTGCAAAGCGAGATCTGCATTGCGCTCGAACGCGCCGATGGAAAGGCCACCTTTGGCAGCGATCGCTGGCAAAGACCCGGCGGTGGTGGCGGACTCAGCCGCGTCATGGCAGACGGCGCGCTCTTCGAGAAGGCCGGCGTCAATACCTCGGCGGTGCATGGCGAGTTCAAGCCGGAGTTCATCGCCTCGCAAGGCGCGCACCTGCCCGGCGACGGCCTCAAGTTTTTCGCCACCGGCGTCTCGCTGGTCATCCATCCGCAGAGCCCGTTCGTGCCGACAGTGCACGCCAACTTCCGATTTCTCCGCCGCGGCGGCGCCTGCTGGTTCGGGGGCGGCTCCGATCTCACGCCCTACTATCCCGAACGCGAAGATGTCGTACATTTTCATCGAACCTGGAAGGAGGCGTGCGATCGCCACGATCCGACTTTTTATGCGCGCTACAAGAAATGGTGCGACGACTATTTCTNNCGCGGCGAAACGCGCGGCGTGGGTGGAATCTTTTTCGATCAGCTGGCGCGCGACTCGGAAAAGGACTTTGCGTTCGTCAAAGACGTCGGCCGTGCATTTTTGCCCGCCTATCTGCCTATCGTCGAGCGCCGCAAGCGCGCGCCGTTTGGCGAATGCGAACGACAGTTTCAGCTCCAACGTCGCGGACGCTACGCCGAGTTCAATTTGCTACACGATCGCGGCACCATCTTCGGGCTCAAGA
>PLXG01000017.1 GCA_003153195.1 Myxococcales bacterium | reverse complement strand
ACGGGCCGATCGCGCTCATCGACGATCAGATGCCAGTGGTGGTGATCGCGCCCAAGGGTCCCGGCTACGACAAGGTGATGTCGAATCTGCAGGAAGTGAAGGCGCGCGAAGGAAAGATCATCGCGGTGGCGACGCGCGGCGACTCGGAGATCGGTGCGCTGGCCGACGAAGTGATCCTGATTCCCGCGACGATGCCCGAATTTCAGCCGTTGCTCACCGTGCTACCGCTTCAGCTGCTCGCCTACTACGTCGCCGACTTCAAAGGCACCGACGTCGACCAGCCCAGAAATCTCGCCAAGAGCGTCACGGTAGAGTGATCCCTCTCCGGTAGGGTGATCCCTCTCCGGGGATCTAACCTGCTAAAATTACATTTGAATTTGAACTAAGCGCGCATTTCGTCAGTTGCAGACCGGGCATAGGCAGATCGGGCAGCTGTGAGGCTGCGACGCCAACGGGCATTGTGCCGAGCACTGAAATGTCTGACATCCGCCAGTAGACGGAAGCTGACAGACGCCGCTCACGCACTGCTTGCCGTGGGTGCATCCGCTCGATCCGCTGCCGGTGCACTCCACCGGCGTGCAGATGCTCGACTGAATCTCATACTGCGGATCGGCAGTGCCGCTCGCGCACGTGTTGAGCGTGATTTTGCAGTACGACGTGGTGGTGTCGCAGTCGTTGTCGGTTTTACAACCGACGGTGCCGATACTGCCATCGCCCGCGGACGATCCCGCCATGTCACCCGCACTACCGCCATCGCCCAGGTCCGCATTGCCGTCGACACTGGAGCTGGTTGAATCGCCACAGCCGGCGCCGAAAAGCACGAGCGCGAAGACACACGACAGACGCGTCATGGACGCAATCTAGATCTGGATTCGCGGCGTACACAAGGGTGGCGCTCGCAAATCGCGCGGTTTGTCTTAATTGTTATATAGAAACAGCTAGTTACGTAGGTGGAGAGTGAGCTGTGTGGTTTTTATAACTCCGGTCGCGGTCGGCGCGAATGTCTTCGAAGACCGTCTCGAAGCGGACAATGCCTTCGCGCAAGACGGTTTCGCGGTTCTCGCGCGCGATCCGATCGGAGACCGGTTCGCCTCCCGCGCGGCGATCGAGCTCGGCGAAGCTGGTGACGCGCTGATCGAAGAGAAATTTCCCGCCTGGCGGACCTGCGCGTTTGACCGCCTCGAGCGCGCTATACCGCACCAGCTGAATGGTCGGGTCGGGCGTGCGACGAAGAAACATCACCAGCTTTGCCGGCGTATCGATGGACCAGCGCGCATCGGGATGAAAGCCAGCCATCGCGTAAGGCGACTTCGCCGAACGTTCGCGCAGTGTGGAGACAAAAATATCGAACTCGTTCGGCGCGCACTCGAGCAGCGGAAAGATCAAAAGCGCCACCTGCGTGCGTTCGTCGTCAGCTAGCGCCAAGAGCAACTTCACCAGCGATTCTTCGACGGGAGAGGTGGTGCGCGTGGCCAGAACTTCGCGGCGTACCGCACCCGAGTGACGCGCCGCTCGCGCGAACGGACAGATGTCGAACGACTCGACTATCTCTTTGGCGTAGCGCTCGTGAACTCGCAGCACCTCGGCTACGAACGCCGGTGGAAGCGCGCCCGCCGGCGAATCGGGAGATCCGCTCATGCTCAGAAGCGTGCGGTGACCGCGAGCATAGCCATCTTGTCGTTGGATGCGCGCAGTCGCGAGGAGAGCGTGCGAACGAACTTCCACAATAGGTCGTAGGCGAGCGCGCGATCGACGAACAGCAGATCCTCAAAGTCGGATTTGCGAATCACCAGCACGCGCGTCGGCTCGTGCGCGATCGCGTCGGCGGAGCGGGGCGAGTCGTCCACCAGCGCCATCTCGCCGAAATATTCGCCCGCGCGCAAAACCGCCAGCGCCTCTTCGCCCATTCCCGAGAGCTGTCGCGAGATGCGCACCGCACCGTCGACGACGATGTAGAATTTTTCGCCCGCCTCCGACTCCTTGAAGAGTGTGGCGCCCTCGGCGTGACTCTCCTCCGAAGCCAGATCGGCGATGCGCGCGATATGCGCCGGCGTGAGTCCCTTGAAAAGCGGAAGATGGGAAAATAGTTCAGTCGCTTCGGTGGTGTTCATCGCGACTAATGGCTCAAGAATCGTTCGGCGTCGATGGCAGCCATGCAACCGGTNNGGCCTGACGATAGACGTGATCGGCGACATCTCCGGCGGCGAACACGCCGGGAACTTTGGTGGCGGTCTGCGCCGTCTTGTTGCCCGGCAAGATCAGATAGCCGTTTTCGTCCATGTCGAGCTGACCTTGAAAGATCTGCGTGTTCGGTTGATGCCCGATGGCGACGAACACGCCCTTGACGTCGACGGTGGAAATCTCGCCGGTCTTGAGATTGCGAATGTGCGCGCCACGGACGCCACCTTTGCCCACTTCGCCCAAAATTTCCTCGACGGCGGAGTTGAGCAGCCATGAAATCTTCGGATTTTCCTGCGCGCGCTTGAGCATGATCTTCGACGCGCGGAACTCTTCCCGACGGTGCACCAGCGTCACCTTCGACGCGTGCTTGGTGAGGTAACTGGCCTCTTCCATCGCGGTGTCGCCGCCGCCGACCACCAGCACCTCTTGGTTCTTGAAGAAGAAGCCATCGCAGGTGGCGCA
>PLXG01000456.1 GCA_003153195.1 Myxococcales bacterium | reverse complement strand
ACATCGACGCCAACAAGCCGGGCGGGTCTATCAAAATTCGCGTGAAGACCTATGCTCATAGCTTGAAACTGCATGAAGAGCGGCTGGACGATGTGGCCAAGAAGCAGGTTGAGCTGACCCATCGTATGGAAGAGAAACGACTTTCGCTCCTGGAGATGAAGCGCGAGCAGCTGGCCGCTCGTCAGCAGCACGACCCGGCCATCGAGGCGCAAATCGCCGAAGTGAAGGCGAAAGTTGCCGAATACGCCAAGAAGTTCGAAGCTCACAAGCCGTCCGCGATCGACATGGCCAAAGAGGCCGGACTGGTTCGTTTGGGCGTCAAGAAAACCGTGAACGGCGAGGAAAAAATCGCACGTGTGTAAGCAGGTCCTGCAGATTTTCTTCATGGTGATGTGCGCGAGCTGCGCGCATCAGGTGAAGGAGTTTGCCGACCCGGCGTCGGGCGAGCAGCCGTCGCGCGACGTGCACGAAGCTGTGAACGGGATCGTGAAAGAGCGCACGCCCGAGCTGTCGAAGTGTTCGCGTGCGGATCTCGCGACTGGAGATGTAAAAGTTTGGGTCGAGCTGACCGAGGCCGGGAATGTCGACCGGGCTTTGGTGATGAACTCGTCACTTGGAGACGAGCAGCTCGAGCGGTGCGTGGTCGACCAGATCTCGGCGTGGAAATTTCCCACTAGCCGGGGGCGATACGCGTTTCGGGTGCCAATTCAGTTTGGCGAAAAAGAGAAATAGGACCGATCGCGTACGTGTTGTTGATGTTGACACTGAATTGAACGTGGCCCGAAGAGGCCAGGAGAGAGACTGAATGCAAACCGCGACTGAACCGAGCGTCAAGAAGCTACCGATCCTCAATAACAAGGTCGAGCTGGACGTCGAGGCAGAGCTCAAGAAGTATGAAGAAGAACAGATGAAGATGCTCGGCCTGGAAGTGGGCAAAGAGCATTGGCGCGACGAGAATCCGCAGACGTTTACGTCTTCGCAGCGCGCGCACACCACCGTGCTCATCGCCGGCCTGACGATGGCGCACGACCTATTTTTGCAGGGCGCGCTTCGCGGCATCGGCTACAAGGTGAAGGCGATCGACTGCCCGGACACCATCGCGCTGCAGTTCGGTAAAGAGTTCGGTAACCGCGGTCAATGCAACCCGACCTATTTCACCGTCGGTAACTTGATCAAATACCTGACCTATCTTCGCGACGAGCAGAAGATGCCGGTCAAGGACATCGTGGCCAACCACGTGTTCGTGACCGCCGGCGCCTGNNTACGTCACCGAGTACCGCAAGGCGCTCCGCGATTCGGGCTTCGAAGGCTTCCGCGTCATGCTGTTCCAGCAGCAGGGCGGCCTCAAGCAGGCCACGGGCGAAGCGCAAGGTCTCGAGATGAACCCGAAGTTCTTCATCGCGCTCCTCAAGGCGATCATGATCGGCGACGTGCTGAACGCGATCGGCTATCGCATTCGTCCATACGAAGTTGTGAAGGGTTCGACTGAAGCCGCGCTCGAAACGTCGAAGAAGCTGATTCACGACGCGTTCGAGAATCCGAAGTCGAAGTCGCTGTTGTGGGCGCTCATTCAGACCCGCCGCAATCTCATGAACGTCAAAGTCGATCGCACCCTCATCAAGCCGAAAGTTTCGATCATCGGCGAGTTCTGGGCGATGACTACCGAGGGCGACGGCAACTACGGTCTGCAAAAGTTCCTCGAGTCCGAAGGCGCCGAGTGCGACATTCAGCTCGTCACCGCGTGGATTCTGTTCATGGTGTGGGAGCAGCGCTGGGACACCAAGGCGCGCATGGGACTTCGTGGAGAAGACACCGCGCGTAAGGGTCTGGCCGGAAAAAATCCGACCAAGAAGCTAGCCATGCTGTGGGTCGCGGAGAAAGTTCTGCGCGGCACTTTCCAAGGCCTGGCAAACCTGATGGGTCTGCACGACTATCACCTGCCGGACATGGACCTCATCGGCGACACCGCCAAGGATTACTACAACAACCATCTGCGCGGCGGTGAAGCGCACATGGAAGTCGGTAAGCTGATCCTCAACGTCTCGCACAAGAAGGCGACCATGACGCTTTCGGTGAAGCCGTTTGGATGCATGCCGTCTTCGGGCGTTTCCGACGGCGTTCAGTCGTTCGTAACCGAGAAGTTCCCTGAAGCGATCTTCTGTCCGATCGAAACTTCTGGCGACGGCGCGGTCAACGTCTACTCACGCGTGCAGATGATGCTGTTCAAAGCGCGTCTGTCGGCCAAGGCGGAGTACGAGCAGACGCTCAAGGAGGCCGGCGTCACCGCTTCCGAAGTGCGCGAGTACCTGTCGAAGAAGTGGTGGAAGGGCTCGTCGCTCTACTACCCGAAACACGGCACGGTTGCCGCTGAAGCGTCCAACTTAGTGCAAGCGCTCGCGCCCGAGATCACCAAGACTCGCACCGCGCGAATTCTGGACTTCGGAAAGCATGTCGTGAAGGCCGGCCTAGCCAGCGCGCCAATCGAAAAACTCCGCGCCGCAATCTAAATCCCGAGTAATTCCTGATCTGATCTGACGCTGCTGGGAAAACCGAGCGAGGAGGCACGAGCGCAAGGCACAGTGAGCACCGGAGCGGAGCGTACGCTTTTGTACGCGAGCATCGGAGCGCAGCTGTAACGCAGCGATCGTGCCCCGCAGCCGGTTTTCCACAATAGCGAGAAGGCTGCATCGGGATCTGTCCGATGCAACCATCTCTATTTAAGCTACTCGATTGCTAAGAGCGGGCCGTCAAAACCTGTGACGAGCCCGGCGAAGCGAGGAGCCTCGGCAGCAAGCCAGGCGAGAGCACAGGTTTTGACGGCCCGCTCTAAGGTTCGTCGCTGCTGATCTGATATCGACACGCTGTGGAAAACTCTTAAGTGCGGGCACCATCGCGCTCGCGCTAGAACATTGCAAGTTAGCGCGAAGATTGAGTATAATAGCTGCGTGCAGGAGTGTCCCCGCTGTCGCAAGCTCTACCAGACGGGGACCGAGAGGTGTCCCACCGACGGACTGATACTGGTCTCGGTCGACAGTCAGACCGCGCTCGGTGGAGCTGCGGCGGCCATCGTCGAGTCGCGAGAGCAGGCTTCGGTTCAGCCCGGCACCAACGTCGGCGGCTACGAGGTAACGGGAAAAATTGGCGAAGGTGGAATGGGCGAGGTTTTCTCCGGCGTCCATCCGGTCATCGGAAAGCAGGTCGCCATCAAAGTGCTGCAGCGCGCCTGGTCGCGCGATCCCAACATGGCGCGGCGATTCATCACCGAAGCGCGTGCGGTCAACTCGATCGGTCACGAAAACATCGTCGACATCTTCGCGTTCGGCGAGCTGCCCAGTGGCGAGCTCTATCTGGTAATGGAGCTTCTCTCCGGCGAAAGTCTGGGGGAGCGACTCGATCATCCGCCGCCGGTCGCGCAGAGTGAGGCGGTACAGATCTTGTCAGACGTTTGCGATGCGCTCGCCGCCGCCCACCAGAGCGGCATCGTTCATCGCGATTTGAAGCCCGACAACATCTTCTTGCTGGCCGAAAATCACGTCAAAGTGCTCGACTTCGGGATCGCCAAATTCCTCGAAGGCGGCTACCAGACGACGCAGAAAGACCTGATTCAAGGCACTGCGCCGTACATGAGCCCGGAGCAAGCGCAGGGACACGGCGTCACGTTTGCGTCCGACATCTTTCAGCTCGGCGTGATCATGTACGAGATGATCGCCGGCATTTGTCCGTGCATGGTGGGCGTGGAAGAGCCTCCGCCGCCTCAGATCATCGTGGCGATGCAGATCTCGAAGCTGCCGCCGCGCCTGAAATCGATTGTGCCCGCCGTTCCGAGCTACGTGGACCGTCTCATCTGGCGAGCCCTCGCCAAGGAAGCGCGCCAACGCTTCCCTGTCATGCAGGAATTCACCGATGCCATTCGTGCCGCGCTCGAACGGATGCTCGCTGAGCTTCCCGCGTCGGAGTTGACCATCCGTGCCGTGAAAGGCCGAAGGACTGCAGCCCACGCTGCCCGTCACGACTCTCGATCACCTGCGGTTCCGCGAACCACGCCGGTCGCATTGGTTTCACCCAAGCCGCGTCGCGCAGAGAGCGTTAGGCCCGTTGCTGCACTTCCGTTCGATCCGGCTTCCGGCGGACTCGCCGCTCAGAAGCCGCTCGCCGATCCGCGCGCTGCGCGCCGGCTATTCACGCGCGCGGTGCTGATCGGCGCCGCGTTGGCGCTTCCGATCGGATTGGGCATCGTGCTCTTCAAGCGCGGTCACGCGCCGCCGCGCGAAGCAACCACGGCCAGCTCGGCGGAGGCCGCGCCGCCGCCGAGCACTCCGAAATCCGTCCAACCTCCGAGGGAGGCAAGCGTCGCAGCTCGTGCTCGAGCCGCGGTGCCGATCACTCCCGCTGCGCAGCCGGCGACGGATCCGGGTCCTTCGGTGCGTCCGAACGCGCCGGCCAGCCCGCCCGTCCCACGAGTCACCTCGGCTGCCGTCAAAGCCCTCCCAAAGAGCCAAATGATCTCGACCGCGAAGCTCCCCACGAGCGGCCTCAGCGCCCCTTCGGAGCCGCCCAGGCGCGCGTTGTCCACGCCGCTCGGTCCAAAACCCGATGGTATGCCGACCGGCACGAAGCCCATGCCGAAACTGATCTTCTGACCGGACCTTCCGATGCAAGTCTCAACCCCTTCGGCTTTTTTCCCGGTGCGAACGCGCACTCGTGGGCGGAGGCTCGGCGTATGACAGCCTCGCGTGAGGAAGACGAGCGAGCAAGCGGCAACCACGAGGTCGAGCCGAAGGCTCGACCTGCTAGTGGACATTGGGATCCCTTGGCATCCTTTCGGAAGACCATCTCGCCCACGCAGCGCATGGAGCTGCTCAGTATGAAAGTCCCGGTTCTTCCTCCGGAGGACTTCATGGATACCGCCGACTTTGAGCGCGCACGCGCCGCGCGCTCACGCCGGTTTATGCCGCTCGTTTTCGGGTTGGGCGGAGTCTTGCTCGTGCTCTTGTTCGTGGGCCTTTGGTCGCGGTTCTGGTCGATGTCGTCACACCCCATGGAGAGCACGCGCCCCCCGATAGCGCCCAAGGCCGTGCCCACTGCTCCAAGCCCGGCTCACGTGGACAGCCAAGCGTCTCCAACGTCGACGACAGCTGCGGCGTCTATCGAACCTCCGGCGAGCACCAAACCCGCTGCAAAGTCGCGCCCACTCGAAGCTACTCC
>PLXG01000071.1 GCA_003153195.1 Myxococcales bacterium | reverse complement strand
GCGTGAGTCGGACGTGAACGGAATGGTGGTCGTCGTGGGTGAAGTTCCCGGCGGTTGGGCGGTGGCAGAAGAGTTGCGCTCCGCTATGTTGCGCCTGCGCCGCGCTGGAAAGCACGTCTACGTCTATCTCTCCGAGACCGACAATCGTGGTTACTACGTGGCGTCGGCGGGCGAGCGAGTCTTCCTCGATCCGGCTGGCGGAATTCGTCTCACCGGACTCTCGCAAACGGTCCTCTTCTTCAAAGGCACCGGTGATCTGCTCGGTGTGCAAGCCGACTTCGTGAAAATCGCGGAGTACAAAAGCGCGCCCGAAGCCTACACCCGCACCGAGTCGACCGGTCCGGCTCGCCAGCAGCGCGAGGCAATCCGCGACGACATCTATCAAAACTGGGTGGAAGGGATCGCCAGCGCACGCCACGTCACCGTCGACAAAGTTCGCGCGTGGGTGGACGCGGGACCCTACACCGCGCAAGAGGCGGTCGATGGTGGTCTGGTCGACGAGCTCAAATATTCGGACGAGCTGGAGGGCGCGATCGGACGGGCACTTGGCCAACCGGTGGCCATTCATGACGCGCCAAAAAGTCCCGAGCGATCGGGCGCCTGGTCCAAGCCGAAGATCGCCGTCGTCTACATCGAAGGTGACATCGTCGACGGAAAATCACGCGAGATTCCGCTTTTGGGCATGAAGCTTGCGGGCGCGGAGACGATCGTACCGGCCATCATCGCCGCGCGCGAAAACGATTCGATCAAGGCGGTGGTGTTGCGCGTGTCGAGCCCCGGCGGATCGGCGCTGGCCTCCGATCGCATCGCGCACGAGCTCGAGCTCACCCGCAAAATAAAACCGGTGATCTGTTCGATGGGCGATGTGGCGGCGTCGGGTGGATATTTCGTTTCAGCTCCCTGCGAGCGAATTTTCGCTGCACCTTCCACCATCACCGGATCGATCGGAATCTTCTCCGGCAAGTTCGACATCAGTGGGCTCGCGCACAAGCTCGGCGTGAGCTTCGAAGCCTACGAGCGCGGACAGCACGCGTCGATCGAATCGATGTGGCGTCCCTACACCGACGACGAACGTGTGCTGATCCTGCAGAAGCTTCGCTACTTCTACGGACGATTCGTCGACGCGGTTGCACGCGGACGGCACATGAAGGCTGACGCGGTGGACGCCATCGCGCGCGGACATGTGTGGACCGGTGCCGCCGCGCGTGTTCGTGGATTGGTCGACGAATACGGCGGCATCATCGATGCAATTGCGGAGGCCAAACAACGCGCCGGGTATGAACAGGACGCGGCATTCGACATTACCGAGCTGCCCAAAGAGCCGTCGCTGCTTGGTCAGTTGGCCGGTCTATTCGGAATCGAGCTCAGCATGAAAGGGGGCACCATGACGCAAGACGGCGCCATGATGCAAGACGGGATGACGTCCAAAGACTCTATCTTGCCGAGCATGCTACAAAGCTTGGTCGGCGCGCTGCCCGGCTCACTCATCGTCGAGCCGTCGGTTCCGCAGACGCGACTCGACGAGAGCTTCGACATCAAATAGACATCGCCGTAACCGCGAGAACGCTCTAGATGTTGGCGGTTCCGAGATCGCCGAGAAACGCACGAAGCTCGGCTGGAAGCGGACTGTCGATCACGACTCGCTCGCCTGTCGACGGATGGTCGAACGTAATCTGGCTGGCGTGCAGGGCGTGGCGCCCGAGCTCGAAGGGATGCTCGCCAGTATCTTGATAGTGTGCGAACACCCGCTCATCCGGATAAAGTTTGTCACCTACAATCGGATGGCCGATGGCGCACAGATGCGCGCGAATCTGGTGTTGCCGTCCGGTCTCGGGCGAACATTCCACCAGCGCCCGCTCGCCGGCGCGCGAAAGCACGCGATAGCGCGTCCTCGACGGCAGTCCATCTTCGCGCACCTCCATCTTTACGCGCACAATGCCGGCCGCCTGCACCGCCAGCGGCAGATCGATCACCCCTTCATCGGCGAGCGGTGTCGCGTCGAGCGGACAGTGAACGATGGCGAGATAGCGCTTCTGCACTTTGCGTCGCGCGAACGCTCGCTTCAAAATGATGGCCGACTCGCGCGAGCGTGCCACCAGCACGATGCCCGAGGTTTCGAGATCGAGTCGATGCGCGATCTGCAGCGGCTCGCTCGGATAGACTTCGCGCAATACCGCGGTCAGCGTCGAATAGTGATACTTCGCGGTGGGATGCATCGGCAGACCCGCCGGTTTGTCGAACGCGTAAAAATCTGGATCGGTGTGCAGCACCGGCAGCGTTCGCGGAACATCGGGCTCGACCGGCGCGGGACGACGGAACACCACCTTCTGTCCTGGCGACACGATCTGACTGGGCTTGCACGCGCGCCCATTCACCCAGCACTCACCGCGAATCACGCGCTGCACCCGCACACGCGAAAGTCGTGGGATCTTCTTCTTCAAAAAGCGATCGAGCCGCCAGCCGTAACACTCGTTTTCGACCACGAACGTGTGCTCGATTTGGAGGGGGCGATCCATCGGGCCAGATCTATCACGTCTATCCCCGCGAAAGCGCGTGGGAAAAAACCTGCACAACTGACCCCATCTGGATCTTGACTCTGCGGCCCATCCGCGAAAAAATAGGGTCAAATGTCCCCACCCGACCAGCTCAAGGAACCGAGCAAGAAGTTTCCCGATTTCATTCCGCCCACCAAGGTTCATTACGATGGGCAGAAGCCGACCATTCACTTGCGCAAGTGCAAGCTCACCACGCAAGTGGGCGGGCGCACTCGCGAGCACGTGTTCGAAAAAAACATCGTCACCATCGGCGCGATGGAAGACAACGATCTGGTCGTGTCTGACGAAACGGTCTCGCGCTACCACTGCAAGATCGAACAGGGCGACACCGGATATCTGTTGGTGGATCTCGGCTCGACCAACGGCACCTTCATTAACAGAGTGCGCATCAAAGAGGCCTATCTCAAACCGGGCTGCACCATCGCGCTCGGAAACGCGGAGCTGAAGTTTCACGCCGCCGATGAAAAGGTCGAGATCGTTCCCAGCAAGA
Source organism: Myxococcales bacterium (assembly GCA_003153195.1). Taxonomy (GTDB): domain Bacteria; phylum Myxococcota_A; class Polyangia; order Palsa-1104; family Palsa-1104; genus PALSA-1153. Next base: position 2,816 of record PLXG01000071.1, on the reverse strand, counting down.
AAGAGCGGCTGGGGCGAATGGTCGGCCGCCACATCAAGATGCGCGAGCTCTACAGCGTCATCGAAAAAATCGCGCCCACCGGTACCACCGTCGTCATCGAAGGTGAGACCGGCACCGGTAAAGAGGTGGTGGCGCAGTCGATTCACGATCTGTCGACACGCAAAGACGGACCGATGATGGTGTTCGATTGCGGCGCGGTGCCCGACAATCTGATCGAGTCGGAGCTGTTCGGCCACGAGAAGGGATCGTTCACCGGCGCCATCATGACCCGTCAGGGTCTATTCGAAATGGCGCACGGCGGAACGCTGTTTCTCGACGAGCTAGGCGAGCTGCCGCTCGATCTCCAACCCAAGCTTTTGCGCGCGCTCGAACAGCGCGAGATTCGCCGCGTCGGTTCCAACAAGCCGATCAAGGTGGACGTCCGCATCATCGCCGCCACCAACCGCAACCTGGAAGACGAGGTGCGCAACGGCCGCTTCCGTCAGGATCTTTTCTATCGTCTGTCGGTGGTGCGCGTGTTTCTGCCACCGCTGCGCGATCGCATCGAGGACGTGGCGCTGCTGGTCAAACACATTCTTTCGGAGGCGCATTACAACAAGCTTCCCGACGGAAAACAGAAGATCTCGGCCATTTCCAGAGCGGCCATGGATTTGCTCTCCGCCTACAAATGGCCGGGCAACGTGCGTGAATTGGTCAACACCATCGAGCGTTCGGTCTCCTTCGCCGAGGGCGAGCTGATCGAGCCACGCGACTTGCCCGAAGTTCTGCGCGGGGAAGAACAGCCGCTTCGTCGCTCGGGCGCGGGCGGCAGCGCAGGCAGCGCCGGAACCGACGTCGACGGCACCTTCAAAGATGCAAAAGAGCGCTGGGTTTCCAGCTTCGAGCGCGACTACATCCTCACGCTCCTCAAAAAGAACAAGTTCAACATCTCGCACGCCGCACGCGAAGCCGACATCGATCGCAAATACTTCCGCAAGCTGATGAAGAAATACAGCATCGAAGGCAGTGGCGAAGAAGAGGAAGTCGACACGCTGGCATAGTAATTCCTTTTCGAAATTTTCGCGTCCTGCTCAATGGACGAAAGCATGGCGAGCGCTTGAACGCATTCGATCCAAACTCCCCATCCGGTCGCGGATCCCCATCCGGTCGGGAGTCTCCTTCGCTCTCCGTGCACGCCGCGCTGCTGGTGGTCCAGTCGCTGTTCGGTTCACTCGCGGTGGCGGGAAAGCTGGCGTTGCGCGTCCTTCCGGGCACCGCGATCATTGCCGTTCGCGTACCGGCGGCATTGATGATCTTCTGGCTCATTCGCAAAATGAGAGTGCGAGAGAAAGTCGACCGCCGCGATCTGCTCGAGCTTTTCGTCTACGGATTCTTCGGCGTCATTGCCAACCAGCTACTCTTCATCGAAGGGCTGGCCCGCACCACCGCTACCAACGCGGTCATTCTGCAGACCTCGATTCCTATCTTCACCGTCGGCGTCGCGGTAGCGGTGGGCAAAGAGCGCGCGAGCCCGCTCAAGGTTTGCGGCCTGCTGATCGCGCTGTCCGGCGCGTTCTACCTGGTGGGCGCCGGCCGATTCGAAAATGCCGGACAATATTTCGCCGGCAACCTGATCATCGTCTGCAACGCGCTCTCGTTTTCGATCTACCTGGTGATCAGTCGCAAGCTCCTCGCCAAATATCGCACCGCCACCGTCGTCTACTGGACCTTCGTCTTCGGCGCACTCGGGGTCATCCCTTTTGGCGCGCACGCGCTGGCACAATCGGCCGGACGCATCGACACGGCCACCGCGCTTCTTCTGGTGTACATCGTGGTCGGACCGACGGTGGGAACCTACTTCTTGAACGGCTTCGCGCTCAGGCGCGCACCTTCATCACTGGTGGCGATCTACGTCTATGTGCAACCACTCATCGGCACGCTTTTGGCGGCGGCGACGCTGCACGAACGTCCGACCTCCTCGGCGCTCATCAGCGCCGGCCTCATCGCTATTGGAATTGCACTGGTCTCTTATGACGCCCGCGAATTAGCACGACGCTTGCCCGGCTAGAGCACGATCCATTCGGCCTGATCACGGCGNNCTGCAGGCGTGCGCCGCGCTCAGTCCCGAATGGCTCGCGCTCTTGATCTGCTCATGCAGTTGAATCGTGCTCTAGTTATCTTCGCGACTCGTCGATGAGGCGGGCGCCTTCCATCAGCAGATGAGTGGTGGTGGAGCTGACCTCATCCTCCATCTCGACGGGACCGGGCGTAAAATCAAATCGTCCGGTCGACCAGCTCAGCATGAGATAGACTGCCTGCGCTCCGGTCTCTTCGCCGCCGCTCTCGGGCGCGCGCTCTCCTGAAAGTCGCGCCGCCACCACCCGCCCCTCACGCATGAAGATCCGGCCGCTCATTCCCGGCCGCTCCAACTTGAGCAGTCCGGTTTTGCGTTCCATCTCGATCATCACCAGCAGACTGGAAACGCCCAAGTGCTCCAGCAGTCCGTGAATCCCCACCGGCTTGCCGACCGATCCGTCCAGCGGCTCCGCGGACACCGCGCTCACCTGCTCCAATTTTTCTGGCGCTTGGCGCGCTTTCTTGAGCGCGTTGGCCACGCGCAAATCGAGCTCTTCGAAGCGAAACGGCTTGGGCAGATAGTCGTCCNNNCGTCGAGCTTGGGCATCATCACGTCAGAGATGATGAGATCGGGCTTCACCTCCGCCGCCCGCACGAGACCATCTTCACCGTTGGAGGCGGTGGAGATGGCAAATCCACGTTTTTCGAGGAGCGTCGAGACCATACGAAGGATCCACGGGTCGTCGTCGACGATGAGGATC
>PLXG01000226.1:4936-9218 GCA_003153195.1 Myxococcales bacterium | reverse complement strand
GGTCGTTGATGTTGGTGACGTGATAGTCGTGCTGGTTCCAGATCCTGCGCGTGCGAACCCAGTTGTTGTGGACGTCGCCAATCACCTTGATCCCGTTGTGAGATGGCCCGCCGCCGAGGTCCGTGTCGCACGTGTCGATCGGCGGATACGACGCAGTTCCGTGAAAGAAGTTGTTGTTGGCGACGACGATCTCGGCGTGGTCGTCCCCATCGACGTCCACGATCACGGGGTACTCCCAGAGTGTCGCCGAGGTGTTGCACATCTTGATCTTCACGTCGCCGGTGGGTCCGCTGAACACTCGCAAGTTATGCTCGTCGTTGTAGAGCACCTCCGCGATCCCATCGCCGTCGAAATCGAAGACCGAGGATCCGGTGGAGCGCGACGAAGCGTCGATGGTGACCGTCGACTGCCAGAGCACGGCTCCGGTTGGACCGCTGAGGACGAGGTAGCCATAGCCTCCGGCGGTCGCGACGTCCGGTTTTCCGTCTCCATTGAAATCAGCGATGGTGGGCGGGCCGCCCCCGACGGGGCCCGATGGCGTGGCGACGCTTTGATTCACGTTTTCCGGACCCCAGAGCAGTTGGCCGGTCTTCGTGTAGGCGTAGACCGAGTTGGTCCCGGGCACCACGGAGACGACTTCGGGTTGACCATCGCCGTCGAGGTCACCGACCGCCGCGTAGCCGGTGTTCCCGCCCGACTGATCCCAAAGGAGCGTTCCATTCCAGTGGTAGACGATCTCCATGCCGTTGGAGAGGTCTCCGTCGATTTCCGCGACCGTCGTATAGTAACCGTACTGCGTATTGCCGACGGTGACTGGGCGCGCCACCGAAGGAGGTGTATTCAGCACCGCGCCAGTGGCCGCGCTCAACACGGTGAAGCCGACAATCACTTCGGGTGCGCCGTCGTGGTTGACATCAGCGACCGAGACCGACTCGCTGAGTGTGCCACAGATGGCTTGGGCGGAGAACCACTTGAGCGTGCCATCGAAGTTGAGCGCCATCACCTTGCCCGACTCGTGGCAAGTGAAGATTTCGATCTTGCCGTCCTGATCGATGTCGGCGAGCGCAATCTGCGCTGAGGGGCGCGATCGCAAGGCCGGATCGGTTGCGCTCCACAATTCTCCGGAGCCATCCCCCCGCAGCGCACGCACCACGCCATCGGAAAAGTAGGCGCCGTCGACGTTCTTGAAAGAAGAAAAAACGATGTCGGGCATGCAGTCACCGTCGAGGTCGGCCACCACGGGGGTCATCATCACTTGATTGTAGTTGGGCAGGTTCGCCGCGGACCCCATCCACTCCCATTTGACCTTCGGCGAGAATTGTCCAACTGGAGGTTGGTACTCGCACGCCGCGGTGGTTTGGAGAGGGAGACACTTCGCAATCGACACCTCGCAGTACTCCCCCATCGGACAGGCACGCGAAAAGACACAGACACCATTTTCGCCGGTGCCGTTTCCGCAATCTTGGCCCGGTGTGACACAGCTTCCGAGTGAGCAGACATCGCCCGTCGAGCAGCACATCTCGGGATCGCCGCAGCGCGCGTTGGTGCCGCAATCCTTGCGACAGAGGCCGAACTCGCAGACCTGATCGGCGGCGCAGACCTTGTCGCCGCAATTGTGTAAGGGCGGCGAACCGTCCGGCGGTGCGCCCAGATCTCGTCCGTCACGCGAGCCGATTGTAACGAGATCGCAGCCGGCGCAGATGATGAGCGCTGCCAAGAGGACCCTACGGAGATCGGTCTTTGGTTTCATGCGTTGCTCCCACGAACGATATGGAACGTGGGAGTCAGGATCTTCAAAAAATCTACTTCCCGCGGGCGCGGCGCGCGCTGTCCGTGAACCGGCCATCAGGGAATTTCGCTAGATATCTCTCTGCGTAGCCGGCTGCGCGCGGGCTGCCTTCCTCGAGCGCCGCCTCGATCGCCAAGGCCAGCGCCTCTTCGAGCAGCGCGCCCTTCGGGTAGCGCCGCAGGTACTGGTCGAGGAGAGAGAGAGAGAGAGCCGGATCGTGCTCACGGCGCAGCGCGGTCGCTGCTCGCAGAAGACCTAGAGACTCTTCTTGATCGGCCACCGGTTTGTCATTCGAGGCGACCGGCTGTTTATGTTCCGTTTGAGCCGACTTGCGCTCGGATGGCTCGGCCTTGGGCGCCGACACCGGGTGTCGCGGCTCTTTCGTCGTCGCCTTGGGTGGTAGCGCCGCTGGCTCCCGCGTTTCGGCGGGCGGCATTTGTTTTTGAGGCATGGGCTCTTCGGGAATCGAGGTCTCGCTCGTCGGCCGTGGCTCCGGTGACACCGTCTTTGCTTTTTCGCGATACGTGCCAATGACCATCACCGAGGCGAGCACCACCGAACCGAGGACTGCGCCCCCGAGGGCCGGGCGCAATAACTGCATCATCGGACTGGATGCACCGGTCTCACCGGATGCACGAATCAGACGTTGGCGCGTCGGCGAGGGGGGCTGTGCCGGCGCCGCCCGCAACAAGGTCGCCGCGTCGGCATCAATCGGATTGTTCGGTTCGCGATCACGTAAGCGCTCCATTAGATCTTCTCCGCGCGTTTGAAACGCGCCAACAGCTCCGCGAACTCCTTCTGGGCGTGATGAAGACGGGTGAAGATCGTCGCCACTTTGGTGTTCTCGAGCGTGGCGATCTCTTCCCCCGTGTACCCTTCGAGCTCGAACAAAATGAACGCGGCTCGCTTCTTCGGGCTCAACTTGCTCGCGAGGGCACGCACGAGCTGCTCTGCTTCTTTGCTTTCGAGCTGCGCCAGGGGCGTGCCTCGCAGATCCGCAATTCTCTCCACGTCGAAATCTCCCGGCCGGTGAAAGATCTTCCGGAACCAGCCGCCGCGGCGGTGATCGCTCGCAGCCCGCCGGGCGATGCGGTACAGCCAACCGCAGACGTTTCGCCCATCAAACTCGGGAAGCTTCCGCCGAACCAGCTCGAACACCTCTTGCGCCACGTCCTCGGACTCGGACCGCGGAACCCCGAACGCGGCCACCCATCGAGTGACCTCCGTAAACCATTGTTTGTAGATCTCGACAAACGTTTCGCTCGGCACTGCGTCCTTGACCACCCGGCGAAAAACGCTGTACGCCGCTTGATCTATCATAGGAGCTACATGGAATCTGCCCGAGGAAATCTTCAAAAAAACCGAACCGCCAACCCGGCCAGCCCGGCCAGCCAAAACTTCGGAGAGTAACCAACGATCTCTGCTGTTTGTGCGCTATAGACCACGACGCCGACCGGATTTGGGACGATCACCGATTCGATGGCGACGAACAGCGCCAAACGACCGAACCACACTTGGGTCTGAACCGCGAGCCGCAGGCCCCACTCGAGTCGTGTGCTGCTACGCACGGTGGCCAGCCCAAACCCGCTGAAGATGCCAACGGTCGCAGCCACTCCCAGATCGGCGGCAAGCTCAACCCGTCCGAAAAACAGGCGGCCTCGCACATCGAGGTCGATCGGAACCCGCGTCAGATGAGCCTGCGCATCGCGTAGATGGAGGGTAACCGGAGATTGTCCGCCCACCCCCAGCGCCAGCGCGACTGGCTGAATTCCCACGCTGAGGCGCAACGCTCCGCCGCCGGCGACCGACACTTTCGAATCGACGTTGCCCCCGAGTGCGGCGGCGAGCTGGAGATCGACGACCACCGGACGCTTGTGTGGAGTCGTCGGCACTGGCGCTGTCACGGTGGAGGAGAGCGCGGGTGAGGGAACTTTCCGCGAGCTCCGCGGTTCCACGGCCTTGGGCTCCGGCGCCAATCCGGGCGGCTCGATCTGCAACAAGAGAAACACCGCGGCCGAGCGAACCCGTTCGTCGCAGCGCAACTCATCGTCGATGAACTTGTGAACGATCTCGCCGATCGAAACCCTGTACCGAGATCCGCTGTCCTCGATCGTGGCGACGATTCCGTCGCTATCGGGCGCGACGTCCGCTAGATGGCTCAGGAATGCGCCGTTGAGCGCGTCCGCGACTTGCCGCGGCGCCGGACAGCCATCGGCGGCCCCATGGATATGGACCGGTGTGGCGGCCAGGGCGCTCGGTGTGAGAAAGAGTACGAATGGCGCGGCCGAGGCTCGGAGTGGTCGCATCACCTTCGTGGCACAAGTTTCGCATTTCTGAGTGAGCGTGGCAACCGCGGCGTCACGCTGAGCAACACTGCGCTTTCTATACGCATGAGGAGGATCTGATCGGCCCGGACGGTCCCGGACGAGATCGGAGACTGCGGTGGGCTGAACTTTTGCGGAGAACATTCGCCATCGATATTTTCACCTGCGC
>PLXG01000226.1:0-4928 GCA_003153195.1 Myxococcales bacterium | reverse complement strand
CAGCTCGACCTGCTCCCGCGCGACGCCGAGTCGATGGCTGCGAACCTGAGCGTGAGTGAGGTCTTTGTATCAGCAGGCTTTTCGGGTGCCGCGGGGACTATGTTAGGCTGCGGTTAAGGAGATTCGATGTTGCGAGGGAGAAACCGGTTGCTGGCGGCGAGTATATGGATGGCGCTTTTGATCTCCTGTGCTCCCAATAGCATCACCCCGAACTCGTGCCCAACCGCTATGACGTCGTGCGCGGGAACTTGTGTCAGCACGCTCAGTGATGCGCAAAATTGCGGCGCGTGCGGAACCATCTGCGGCGCCGGCATGGTCTGCTCGGGCGGCACCTGCAAGACCGACATGCACCTCGGTTGCGACGACAGCACTCAGACGCTTTGCAGCGGAGTCTGCGTGAGCCTGAAGACCGACGACGACAACTGCGGGACCTGTGGCAGGATCTGCACCGCTCCGCTCAAGTGCACCAGCGGCGTCTGTCTCGATCCCTGCTTGCCCAAGACGACGTGCACCGGCGCTACCATGTGCATCGATCTAACTACCGATGTCGCCAACTGCGGCGCGTGCGGAAGCGCCTGCGCGAGTGGAATGGTGTGCGCGGCCGGAACCTGTCGCCTCCAGTGTCCATCGGATATGTCGGATGAGTGTCCGGCAACGGGAACGCCCACCTTTTGCACCGACCTCACCACCGACGCGTCCAACTGCGGCGCGTGCGGCACGANNCCCAACCACTGCGGCGGCTGCGCCAACGTGTGCGAGACGGGCGCGCAATGCATCACCGGGACCTGCACCTGCCCATCGAGCGCTCCCAACTCTTGTCCTGCGACCGGAACGCCGACCTATTGTGCCAATTTGCAAACCGATGTCGCGAACTGCGGAACCTGCGCCGCCACTTGCGACACCAGCATGGGAAAAGAGTGCATCACCGGAAGCTGCGTCTGTCCAGGCGTTACGCCAATGGTGTGCAGCGGTCAATGCACCGATCTATCGAAAGACGTCAATCACTGCGGCAATTGCACCAATGTCTGCGGCAGCGGAACGCCCTACTGCATCAGCGGCNNTGCATGACCCTGCCTCCGGTCCCGCAGTGGGAGCGGATCCTCACCGAGACGTCGATCATCTTTGGACCGAGCGCAGTACTGCTGAGCGGAAAAATCTACTATTTCGGCGGCGGAACCAGCGCCAGCAGCTACGTGAACACGCTCAGTCTTTTCGACCCGTCGTTGAACAGCTGGCGCGTCCTGGCTCCGACGGGCACCGCGCCCAGCGGGCGCATCCGGTCGATGATGGCCGTGGTAGGAAGCAAGATCTACCTGTTCGGTGGATTGGCCATCGGCACCAGCTTCCAGGGGGACCTTTGGGTATACGATCCGAGCAGCGCCGGCGATGGATCGTGGACGCAAATTACCAACGCGACCGGCACCGGTCCGTCGGCGCGATGCTGGGGCACAGCGGCGACAATGGGCGGCAAGATGTACATNNATCTTCATGCGTACGACCCGGTAGCCAATTCTTGGCAAGCGCTGTCACCGGCCGGCACGGCGCCGTCGGCGCGGGACGACACAACCGCGACCATCCTGAACGGCAAGATGTACATCTTTGGTGGCGAAAATAATTTCACCAACTACGGTGGACTGTACGTCTACGATCCGAGCACGGGTACCGACGGCACCTGGTCCTCGCTCTCGCCACAAGGCGTCACCGAGGGGGTGCGCGCCGGACACGCGGCGACGGTGCTCGATGGCAAGCTGATCATGACCGGAGGCGGGGCGTCCACCGCGTATACCGACACGCAGATGTACGATCCCGGCGTCGGTGGCGATGGAACGTGGTCCACGCTGACTACGCAGTGCAACTTGCCGCCAGCGCGCGGAGAGTTTTCAGCCATCACCGTCGGCGAAGTCATCTACACCTATGGCGGCGGCGTCACCGGAGTGTATTCGCTCAAGTATGCGCCGCCATGCTCGTCCTGCAGCTGCGGCGGAGTTTGCATCAATGGGGCGACCGACACGATGAACTGCGGCGGCTGCGGCGTGGTTTGCAGCGGCGGGACTCCGCACTGTACGAGTTCGGTCTGCTCGCCATGATTTTCGCCATTCAAATTGTCTGACGTCTCGTAGTAGTGTCAAGGCATCGGCGACGTCTGAATCTCTATCGTCTGACGAACGCGGGACTCTCCAGCTTGAACATCACCGCCACCGGCCTCGACTTCGCGCCGGCTCTCTACGTGAGGAGGGGAAGTTGCGGCGACGACGCGGTGGAGCTTGGATGTCACACCGCCGACGCCGGAGCCGATTTGAGCCTGTCGCTCGACCATCCTGCTCCCGGCAGCTACTTCATCGTCGTCGATGGACAAAGCGCCGGCGGCACCTTCAAGTTGGCAGTGACCGAAGTGCTCTAAGCTGTCAGAGTCCGGTCTCGCTGGGAAAATTGCACGTCTTCTCCCAAAAGGTGACCAGCGCCGGGCTGGCAAGTCCTGGGCAATCATCAGCAGTCTGCACCGCGGTCGCGGTCGACGTGGTGTCGAGGAAGCAGGTGCACTCCGAACCGTTACAGTTCAGTCCATAGTTGTGCGTGCTGTTCGAATGATTTGGATCGAAGCTGCAACCGCACATTGGCAGACTGCCGGCCTGCGCCGGCGAGTACCAACAGCCGGAGTTCGACGGCCAGGTGCTGTACGGAACTGGGATGCCGGACGCGTCGGGCATCTCGACGGCGGGCAATCCATTTCCGCAGGCCGCGGCGATAAAGATGAAGGAGCGCATCACCCACGGGCCAATTTTCATGATCACAAACTATCAATCGCGCTCTGAACGGTCAATCGTCAGCGACGATCAGCGCGGCACCAAAATGGACGAAGGTGAGGACCGCCAGCCCCGTTTTCATGATGGCAGACATGCCTTCCGAGATTTGGTTATTGGCTCGGTGTAATGACTGAGCGAGTTAACGGGCCACTAGCACAATCGCGTCATCGTGGGACTGACCAAAGCGATTGAGGATGTGCTCGGCAATCACGATCGGATGCTGCCAAAGAAGCAGCAGCTCTTCGGAAATATCGACCTTGGTGCTCAGTCCATCGCTGAACATCACGAGGACATCGTTTGTTTGCAGCGGAAATGTTTCAGTGCGAAACCGTCGACCTTGCTTGGGGGCGCCGAGGACCCCAGGATGGCTCGCGAATCGCTGCGTCTCTCGCGGTCGATAGAGGCGCGCTTGCACGTTGCCGACGCACGCGTGCTCGACGAGCTGCGCCTTGGGATCGATTCGCGCTACCGCCATCACGGTGCCACGAGTTTCGAAAAGGGGCGCATCGCACTCGCGAAGGATGTCCTCCAGCCTGGAAGATGAGCTCTCTTTCAAAACCGCGATCGCACGGGCTGACGCTTCGCGTGCCTCCGGTCCATGACCGAGTCCGTCGGCCACGCCGAGAGTGAGCGTCTCGCCGAGCCGAAAAAAGGCCGCATCATCGCCGCTCACATCTTCGTTCGCGAGGGGTCGGCCGATGATGGCCACCTCGCTGCGCCAGGGAACCGGCCGCTGCCACTTCCGCGCCCGGATGCAGGTTCCTTCACCGTGACGAACATCGAAATCGATCTCGTCTGAGAGCCGTCGCGCGCCGGCCAGCCCGCTGCCGAGTCCGCCCGCAGTCGAACCATGTTCCTCGAGCGCGCGCGTCGGGCTCGCGATTCCCGCTCCTCGGTCGGCCGCAACGATTTCGACGCCAACGACTCCAGCGCGCTCGACTTTGTGCGTGGTGAAGGTTCCCTGTCTTGCATGCACGAGTTGATTTTGTGCCAGCTCGGTGGCGACCACGGCCATACTCTCGGCAGCCGTGGTCGAAAGTCCCAGCTGAGCTGAAAGCCTGCGTACCTGCTCGCGTGCTAGCGAAACGGACGCCTGATCCAAAATCGGGAGTGGCTCAGCACCCTGCAGCCACTCGGTCACAAGCCTCGCTTCCACTTGGTTATTGTAATCATGGTCCCTCGGCCGACCACGGTATCGATGTGAAATTCGTCGACCAATCGCTTGCTACCGGACAGGCCCATGCCGAGCGACTTAACCGTCGAGTAACCGCCTTTGAGCATGCGGTCGAGGTCCGCAATCCCTGGACCCGCGTCCTTGAACTCAAGGCGGAATCCGACGCGCCCATTTTGGTGGACCTCATCGATGGAAACCAGGCCTTTTTTGGCGTGGATGGCNNGGCCGCAGTGGCAAAAGGATCGAAGCCGCGCTGCTCCGCCAGTGCCCTCACTTTTTGCCGGGTGAGGACCACGTCGTCTTCGGAGTCGATGGAAATCTCAAGATGTGACAAGACCGGCTGTGCCATGACGGCTCATCCTCTGCCGCGACGCTGGAAGAGCTGAGCGATGAGCGCGAGCCCTTCGTCGACATTGAGCGCGGTGTGCACTCCGGTCATGCGAAATCCCATGCGCACCAAAGTCGCCGCCACTTCCGGACGCATACCGACAAGGACGGTGTCCGCGCCCATCAGCTTGGCCATCTGGCCGGTGTTCACGAGGACGCGCGCCACGTAGCTGTCGACCATCTCCAGCCCGCTGATGTCGATGAGCAGACTCGCCACGCCCGACTTTCCGATCGCAGTGAGGATGTCCTCCTGGAAGACATCGGCCACCGTGTCGCGCAGCTCGACCTGGATGGTAGCGAGGAGCGTGGAGCCAATCCGCAGAATCGGTATGCTGCCGCGTGAGATCATACGCTGCCGTGTTGGAGCCCCGATGCCGTGTTTGTCGTCGGACCGCTTTCCTTGCCAGTCTTGGACGTAACGCTCTTACCGATGATGTCGAAGGCGAGCTCGAGCCCTTCTGCGAGCCGCGAGCGCGTCGACATGGCCGAGATGTCGAGCCCGAGGTTGACAATCGTCTTCGCCACCGTCGGCGAAATTCCCGACAGGATGACCTGCGCGCCGA
>PLXG01000276.1 GCA_003153195.1 Myxococcales bacterium | reverse complement strand
TGATCGCCGGCGCCGTGCTCAGCAGCGGTGAACAAGCAGCGGTCGGCAGCAATTATCGCTCAGATCGCTGAATGGCTCGTCGCCGAATCACTGCGCCATCCACCGAAGAGCCAATTCGGCAACGCCGTGCGATATGCAGGGCGCCAGTGGGTCGCACTCACCCGGTTCCTCTTCGAGGCATCGTTGCCACTCGACAACAATGTCGCCGAGAGAGCGTTGCGTGTTGCGGCCCTCAGCAGGAAAAACTTTTTATTTGTCGGGCACGACGAGGCTGGAAAAAACATTGCCGGCATCTACTCGCTCATCGCCACCTGCGAGATGCACCGCATCAATCCGTTTCATTATCTGCGCGACGTGCTCATCCGAGTGCAGACGCATCCGCAGTCACAGATCGATGATCTCTTGCCGAATCGCTGGGTGGATCTGTTTGGGAGCAACAGCTCTTGAATCAGTTCATTTGTCAGCAAACACGGTGACGTCGAAGGTGTTCGTGGGGAAAGGGCTGCTAGCATTGAGTCCATAGCTCCAGAAGCCGCATGAGGTTCTGCCAGCTTTTAGCCCGCGAATGAGCAAGGAGTGGTTGTCGCCGTCCTCGACACGGGCAATCTCGGCATTGTCGCAGCTTCCTTTTGCTGCTGCCCATTCTAGCTTGGGCAAGATCGTCGTGCCTGCGCGTACCTCGATTGGTAGGTCCACTTTCATTTGCTCAAGATATTGCTTCAAAGGTGAGCGTCGTCGTGCGTCGGTGAAGTCTGCGTCGGTCACGACCTTGAATAGCGTGAGCGGCTGGTTGGTCTTTACGAGGTCCTTCACCAATTTCAGGACCTCACCGTCCTGCTTCAAACGTGCAGATGTGGCAGCGAGGTTGTATCGTGCACGAAAATAGTTTGGGTCGATGCCGATTGCATCTCGAAATTCCTTTTGGGCTTCTTGCAGGCTCCCTGCATCATAGGCTTGCATGCCGCGTGCGTTGTGCTCTCGGGCTGGGCGATTGGATCGAATCGCTTCGACGACAAACGGTTTCGCTGCGAAATCGAAGTTGTCCCAACACATGAAGTGATCGTCCACTTTCATCGTAACGACGAATGAGCGTTGATCCTTCGAGCTGAATACATCGAGCAATTCTAGTTGGTCCTGTTTTCGAGGGCTCTGCACCTTTCCTTCGAAGGCTTCGAACAGAACGCTGCGGTCGGCACCTCCATCTTCCAGTGTGACGACAAAAACTCGACCGGATATCCACGAGCCGTTCGACTTTTCGGTCTTGAATCCCCCTGCGATCCGAAGCTTTCCGTCGGGACTGATAAACTGCGCTCCATCGCGCTTCCACTGGATCTGATTTTCTCGACTGACGCCCACTTGCTTTAGCGACGCAAGAAACTCGTCGTGCTTGCGACGCTGCGATTTTGCCTTGCTCTTCCCCTCATCAAGCTGGAAACGGCTCACGGTTTGGCCAGTCGCGACTTGAACGAGCCGGATGTCGCGATAGCGTCTTTCGGATGGGTCTTCGACGCCGCTTCTGACGTAGGCAAACCTAGACCCATCGGGATTGAAGCCCAGAAAGATAAACTCCGAGTCGATCTCACCCTTCATGAGGCGGTCAAAACTCGCAGGCTCGGTCAATTCCCGGGCCGCAGGTGCATCTGCATGAGCGACTGCGAACGTACCAAACAAGATTGCCGCGGCACTGATCATCTGGCCAATTCTGGGCATTCCATCCTCTTACGTGGCCACGTTGACGATTCTTCCTTCGGTTCGCGCGGCAGCCACGTCAAATATTACCAGGTGCGATCTTTTTGACCAAGGCATCGATCCTCAATCGGTTACTTCTCACACGCACTGAGTCGATGGTCGCGTGCAGCATCGTCGCGTTGAGTCTTTCGGATCGTGAAATGTCGAATGGTTAGCAAAACGGCGCGGTTTTGGTCGCCCCCTCATACACCCCTCCCCGCTGCCCAAACGTTGCTCTGCGGGGAGCCTTCGAGGTGGGCTTCGGCAACTTCACCTGCTCGCGACGAGAGGGCTACTACTATGGCTGCTGCTTCAGCCCAACTGCTAACGGCCAGTTACCCCCCAGCGTCGCCAACAGCTGTACGTGCTACAGCTTCCTCCTATGTGTGCCCGGGTTCGACCTGTCAGCGTGGTGTCGATACAGCCGGCTGTGGAGCGCCCGGCAAGGGCGACGCCACCTGCGTTGCGAACTGAGACCCTCGATCAGCGGAGAGCTAGAGGACTGACCACTATGGTCACCTAACAGGAGACAAGCCGTCCCGAAAAGCCTTCCGCCGATCAGCGCACTCCAAATCCTTTTAACGTTTGCCACGCTGGCATATCAGGTGCACTTCCTCTAACAACAAAACTTGAGAAGGAGAAGCAAATGAAAAAGCTGATGATGGGATGTGCACTGCTTTGTGGGACGCTGCTGTCGGCTGTCTCGTCGGCGAATCAGACGACGCTTCCAAAGCTCCCGGGAAAGTATGTCCAAATCGCCGGCAAGCCCAGTCTGAAGGGCCTGAAGGAGCGAACCCAAATGGGCGGCCCCGACAACGGATACAAAATTTGGTCCAAGGGCAACCAGATCAAGTACGTCCAGACCTACGCGGACGACGGAATCCTCCCGGGGCCGTTCTTCCAGAAGCTGGCCAAGAACGCGAACCCGGATATCGGAAACATCTGGACCAAGTAATTCCGCTCGTTCGTAGATTTCGGCCGACACACGAGTGGAGGCGCAGTTTTCGTTCATTCGAGGGGAAGAGGTGCCTGATGCGCTTTGGTTTCGTCTTAGTACGCCTTGTCTTAGGACTGTTGCTCGCTGCCCCATCCGCCCACGCCGCGGTCGAACAGATCGGTGCGACCACCATTCGCACCTTTGTCGCCAGAAAGACGATGGGGAAGGTGACCGGCATGAGCGCCTGGGGTGGACAGAGGCGGATTGCTCCGCAAGAGGGCTCCTTCAGCGTCCTCAGTTCGCCTACGGAGCACACTTTCCAGGTCGGGGTCTCGGGTCCAGTGATCGAACAGAAGTTCAAAGGCAGCCCAGGCTATCAGGCGTTCGGAAGCTTCACCTTCCAAAACATGACGCTCCCGCTCAAAGAGGGCGCTACCTACGAGGGCGTCGGATCGTCCGGCGGGAAGATCAAGGCAACCTATGGGAAGGGGAAGCTTCTCATCGAGGACACGCACCGGGTGCAGGCTCAGGGCTGGAGCATGTCCAAGGGCGTCTTCGCAGTCGACGAGGTTCAAGCGAAACGAGTCGAAGTCAAAACCACTCCAGATCTGACGCAGGTCTCCGGTGTGCGGTTTATCTCGAGCAAACAAGACGTCACACCCACAGGTCTCGGCAAACTCCAAACAGCCACGCGCGCATCGCTGATGTCGCTGACCGACAAATAGACTCACCGTCCTAGCCTCGCGCAAGAGCACGCCTGCCGCGCGGAAGGCGAGCGCAAAGGCCACTGCGACCGCGACCACCAGCAACGCGGCTGCCCAGACAGTTGATGAGTCGCGTTCGTTCTGGGTTTGGTGGCGCAGACTCGGCGAAAGGGCAGCGGCGAAGAAATGCCGGTGACGAAGCCACTCGCATGCGCCACGTTATCGGGTAGCGGCAGAATTTCGGTGTCTCGAACGGCGCGATGATAAGTTGCGCACGGAGACGAGACACGAAGAAGAAGCAGATCGAATTCTTTGGAGCGAAGGCTGAGCAGTCGTTTGTGAAGATCGAAGTAAGTATACCAGCGGCACTGTCGGCATTTGCCGCGAATCGATTGGCGGCGTTGGAAACGTTGACGCAGCATTTGCGGATGCGTGCGCCACTCGCCGCACGCATCGACTTTCTCACCGCTCACTGAAGACCCGAAGGATCTTNNGGGAGCGGAGGCTTCCATGGGCGACGCTCATGCGTCGGACACCATCGGTTGCGCGTTTTAGGGTGGCGCATTCTTCATCGGTGAGCTCCCTCAAAGAAAACGTCGCGAGCCACAAAGGTGCTCAGCTCACGATTGTCGCCGGAAAAGAAGTGGTTTACCGAGACGTCGTGCGACTCATGGACGAAACGCGGAGCGTGACGCCGGATGTCTCTTTCTCCGTGAAGCAGTAAAGCGCGATCACTCGAGCTCGCACACACTCACGAGGAGTACCGGCTATTCCACCTGGGATGAGTGGGGCGCGCGCCGCGGATCAATTCGCGCGCCGGTAGGCCACACCGCGGCGTGCTTTGACGGCGACTATCGTGACCGCAGTAATCGCCACCGCGGTGAGCCCGAGAAAGACGCCACCAGCCACCAGCTCCGCGTGGTTCGGTGGCACGTAGGTGCCATCTTTTGCGACGGAGCCGTTGAGGCCGTCGTCGAGCATGGTGCCGCCGAGAATCGCGGAGCCGAGAACGACCGGAATGCCGAGGAACCAAAAGCTGCTGACATGCGGCGCGCGCAGCCCGAACTTCGCACCGCCTTCGGGAACCGTGAGATCGACAGAGTGTTTTGCGACGTGTTCGCCGTCCACGGCAATCGGAACATATCCAGTGGGCAGATAGAGGCGGCACGGCGTGTCACACAT